>JADLES010000030.1 GCA_020845995.1 Burkholderiales bacterium
CCACTTTGGTTTTCAGGCCGAGCGCGTCGCGCCAGGCGATGAGGCCGCTGATGCCGGAGCCGCAGCCGATCGGCGCGTAGACGGTGTCGATGTCCGCCACCGCGGAAAAGAGTTCCAGCGCGTAGCTGCCGACTCCTGCGACGAGTTCGGGGTGGTAGGGGCCGATGGAAACGAGGCCGTCGCGCGCGGCGAGGCTCGCGGCGTGCTCCTTCGCCTCGTCGAAGTCGCGGCCGTGCTCGATGAGCTCGGCGCCCCAGGCGCGCATCGCCGCGTTCTTGTCGCGGCTGTTGCCGCGCGGCACCACGATCACCGTGCGCACGCCGTAGCGCCTGCCGGCGTAGGCGAGCGACTGGCCGTGATTGCCGCGCGTCGCGCTCACCACGCCCGCGAGCCTGGGGTCCGCCTTCTTCAGCGCGTCGAGCATGACCAGGCCGCCGCGGATCTTGAAGGCGCCCGTGGCGGTGTGGTTCTCGTGCTTGACCCAGACTTCGCCGCCGGCGCGCGCGTTGAGCAGCGGCCAGCTGTATTGCGGCGTCGGCGCGATCGCCGAGTGCACGAGCCGGGCCGCCGCCTCCAGGTCGGCGCGCGCGAGAGGGAACCTCACCGGCGGCGGCGCGCGATCACTTCGGGCGCAGGTCGATGATGCGCTTGGCCTTGCCGATCGAGCGCTCCACGGTGCCCGTCGCGACCGGCTTCACCTCGGCGCTCACGCCGATGTAGGACTTGATATCGTGGGCGAGCCGGCCCGCGGCCTCGGCGTCCTTCGTCTCCACGACCACCGCCAGGTGATCGAGCGGACCCTGCTTGGAGAGCTCGAGCACGTAGTGCGGGCTGAGGCCCTGCTTGAGGATCAGCTCCTCGATCTGCGAGGGGAACACGTTGACGCCGCGGATGATCATCATGTCGTCCGAGCGCCCGGTGATGCGCGCCATGCGCCGCATCGCGCCCACGCCGCCCGGCAGCAGGCGCGTGAGGTCGCGCGTGCGGTAGCGGATCACCGGCAGCGCTTCCTTGGTGAGCGAGGTGAGCACGAGTTCGCCCTGCTCGCCGTCGGGCAGCGGTTCGCCGCTCACCGGGTCGACGACCTCGGGATAGAAGTGATCCTCCCAGATCGTCGAGCCGCCCTTCGTCTCGAGGTACTCGCAGGCCACGCCCGGCCCGAGCACTTCCGACAGCCCGTACGTATCGAGCGCCTGCAGCGAGGTGCGCGCTTCGATGGCGCGGCGCATCTCCTCGGTCCAGGGCTCGGCGCCGAAGACGCCGACGCGCAGGCTCGACTTTTTCGGGTCGAAGCCCTGGCGCTCCATCTCGTCGATGATGGCCAGCATGTACGAGGGCGTCACCGCGATGATCTCGGGCTTGAAGTCGCGGATCAGCTGCACCTGGCGCTCGGTCATGCCGCCCGAGACCGGGATCGTCACCAGGCCCAGGCGCTCGCCGCCGTAGTGATAGCCGAGGCCGCCCGTGAACAAGCCGTAGCCGTAGGCGTTGTGCATCTTGTCGCCCGGGCGCGCGCCGGCGGCGCGCAGCGAGCGCGCCATCAGGTGGCTCCAGGTGCCGATGTCCTTCCTCGTGTAGCCGACCACCGTCGGCTTGCCGGTGGTGCCCGAGGAGGCGTGCACGCGCACTACCTCGCCCATCGGCACGGCGAACATGCCGAACGGGTAGGTCTCGCGCAGGTCGGCCTTGGCGGTGAACGGGAATCTCGCCAGGTCGGCGAGCGTCCTCAGGTCCTTCGGCTTCACGCCCGCGGCGTCGAACTTGCGGCGGTAGTGCGGCACGCGCGCGTAGACGCGCGCGAGCGCGCGCTTCAGGCGCGCGAGCTGCAGCGTCCCCAGCTTCCTGCGCGAGGCGCTCTCGATCGGTTCGGACGGGAATTTTTTCATTGGCCGGTGAATGCGGGTTGGCGTTTCTCGAGGAAGGCGGCGACGCCCTCGCGGTAGTCCCGGCTCGCGCCGATCTCGCGCTGAAGCTGGCGTTCGAGGTCGAGCTGCGCGGCGAACGAGTTGCCCGCCGAGGCGTAGATCGCGCGCTTGGCGAGGCCGAGCGCGCGCGTCGGGCCGCTCGCTAGCCGCGCCGCGAGCCGTTCGGACGCGCCCTTCAGGTCGGCGTCGTCGACGCACTTCCAGATCAGGCCCCAGCGCTCGGCCTCCTCGGCCGGGAGCGGCTCGCCGGTCATCGCCAGCGCCATCGCGCGCTGCGTGCCCGCGAGGCGCGGCAGGAAGTAGCTGCCCCCGCAGTCGGGCACGATGCCGATCCGCACGAAGGCCTGGAGGAAGGACGCCGAGCGCGCGGCGAGCACCAGGTCGCAGGCGAGCGCGAAATTCGCGCCGCCGCCCGCGGCCACGCCGTTGACCGCGCAGACCACCGGCTTTTCCAGCGCGCGCATGCGCCGCAGGAGCGGGTTGTAGCGCGCCTCCAGCCCGTCGCCGAGATCGATCTCCTGCGCGCTCATGTCGCGCTCGGTGAGGTCCTGCCCGGCGCAGAAGCCCCGCCCCGCCCCGGTGACGAGCACGCAGCGCACCGCGCGGTCGGTCTCGGCGCGCGCGAACGCCGCGGCGAGGGCCTGCGTCATGGCGACGGTGAAGGCATTCAGCTTGTCCGGGCGGTTGAGCGTCAGGCGCAGCACGCCGGCGTCCAGCGAAACGAGGAGCGGTTCCATGCGGCTAGCTTAGCTAAAATCCCCGCCTTCACCAAGGGTCAGGAGAAGCGAGGCATTCATGAGCTACGAATTCATTCTCACGGAAACGCGGGGGCGCGTCGCGCTCGTCACGCTCAACCGGCCGAAGCAGATGAACGCGCTCGCGCCCAAGCTCATGCAGGAGCTGGGCGCCGCGCTGTACGCGTTCGACGCCGACGACGGCATCGGCGCCATCGTCATCACCGGCAACGACAAGGCCTTCGCCGCCGGCGCCGACATCGGCGCGATGAAGGATTTCGATTTCCAGCACGCCTACCGCACGAACTACATCACGCGCGACTGGGAGCATCTGCGCAACGTGAGAAAGCCGGTGATCGCGGCGGTCGCAGGCTACGCCCTGGGCGGCGGCTGCGAGCTGGCCATGATGTGCGACATCGTCATCGCCGCCGAGACGGCGAAGTTCGGCCAGCCGGAGATCAACCTGGGCATCCTGCCCGGATCGGGCGGCACGCAGCGCCTGCCGCGCGCGGTCGGCAAGGCGAAGGCGATGGACCTGTGCCTGACCGCGCGCATGATGGACGCGCAGGAGGCCGAGCGCGCGGGCCTGGTGTCGCGCGTGGTGCCGGCCGGGGCGCTGCTCGAGGAGGCGCTGGCGGCGGCCGCGAAGATCGCGTCGAGCTCGCTGCCCGCGGCGATGATGGTCAAGGAAGCGGTCAACCGCGCCTACGAGAGCACGCTCTCCGAGGGGGTGCTGTTCGAGCGGCGGCTGTTCCACGCGGCATTCGCCCTGGACGACCAGAAGGAGGGCATGGCCGCATTCGTCGAGAAACGCAAGCCGAATTTCCGGCACCGCTGAATCCCGCGCACGTCCTCATCTGGGCCCACGTCCTCTCGATGTTGGGCTTCGCGACCTATGCGGCGCTGCTGCCGGAGCTGCGCGACCTCTGGCGGCTGAGCAACGCCGAGGCGGGGCTGGTGGGCAGCGCTTTCTTTGGCGGCTACATCGCGACGGTTTCCTACTGGACCGCGCTCACCGACCGCGTCGACGGCAGGAGGATCTACGCCGCGGGCTGCGGGCTGGCGGTCCTGGGCGCCGCCGGGTGCGCCGCCGCCGCCGGGTTCTGGAGCGCCGCGCTGTGCCAGATCCTGCTTGGCGCGGGGATCGCCGGAACCTACATGCCGGGGCTGCGGCTGCTCTCGGACCGGGTCGGCGGCCCCTCGCAGAGCCGCTACATCGCCTTCTACACCTCGTTTTTCGGCATCGGCACCGCGCTTTCGCTGGCGCTGGCCGGTTTCCTCAACGCCGCGGCCGGCTGGCGGACGGCCTTCCTGGTGTCGGCGGCGGGACCGTTGCTCGCGGGCATCGCCGTGCTCGCGCTCGTTCGCGAAATCCGCGTCCAGAAAAGCGGGAGCGTCAGGTTCTCGCTCGCCACCCTCTTTCCCGCGGCCGCCTGGCGCAAGGTCGTCGCCATTCGCACCGCCGCGGGCTACACGGCCGGCTACGCGGTGCATTGCCTCGAGCTTTTCGGCTCGCGCGCGTGGATGGTCGCGTTTCTCGCGTTCTCGGCGGGCCTGCAGGCGCACGGCATGGAGTATCCCTGGAACCTCGCAGCGATCGCCGCGCTGGTGAATCTCATCGCGGTGCCGTCCTCCATCTTCGGCAACGAGCTGGCGCTGCGCATCGGCCGCGGACGCTGGATCCTGATCGCGATGACCGCCTCGGGCGCCGCGGGCATCGTGCTCGCGCTCGGCGCCGCGCTGCACTGGGCGGTCGTGCTGGCGCTGCTCGTCGCGCACGCGCTCCTGGTCATGGCGGATTCGGGCACGCTGACCGCGGGCCTGGTGGGCGCGGTGCCCGCGGAGCTGCGCGGCGCGGCGCTCGGCCTGTACTCGCTCGCCGGCTTCGCCGGCGGCATGCTCGGGCCGGCGCTGTTCGGCGCCGCGCTCGATCTGGCCGGCGGACAGGCGGCGCCGTCGGCCTGGCTCTGGGCCTACATCACGATCGGCGCGGGCGGCCTCGCCGCGCCCTTCGCCGCGCGCGCCCTGGGCAGAGCCAGCGCGGGGCGCTGAGCTAGAATCCTCGCGAGGAGGAATCCCGATGGAAAAAATCTGGCTCAAGAGCTATCCCAAGGGCGTGCCCGCCGACATCGACGCGGATGCCTATCGCTCGATTCCGCATCTCTTCGACCAGAACGTCCGCAAGTACCGCCCGCGGCCCGCCTACATCTGCATGGGCAAGACGATCACGTTCGACGACGTGGACTCGCTGTCCACCGCGTTCGGCGCCTGGCTGCAGGCGAAGGGACTCGCCAAGGGCGCGCGCGTGGCGGTCATGATGCCGAACGTCCTGCAGTATCCCGCGGCGGTGTTCGGCATCCTGCGCGCCGGCTGCACGGTGGTGAACGTCAACCCGCTCTACACTCCGCGCGAGCTCGAGCACCAGTTGAAGGATTCGGGCGCCGAGGCGATTGTCATCCTGGAGAACTTCGCCACCACGCTGGAGCAGGTGCTGCCGAAGACGCCGGTCAAGCACGTCGTGCTGGCGAGCCTTGGCGACCTGCTCGGCTTCAAGGGGCGGATCGTCAACTTCGTGGTGCGCAACGTGAAGAAGCTGGTGCCGGCCTTCGCCCTCCCCGGCGCGCTGCGCTTCAACGACGTGATCAGCGAGGGCTCGGGCCAGCAGCTGAAGAAGGTCGAGGTCGGTCCCGAGGACCTCGCCTTCCTGCAGTACACCGGCGGCACCACCGGGGTGTCCAAGGGCGCGATGCTCACGCATCGCAACGTGGTCGCCAACATGGAGCAGGTGTCGGCCTGGTTCTCGCCGACGCGCGACGAGAACGACCCGCTGGTGATGGTCGCGCCGCTGCCGCTCTACCACATCTACGCGCTCACCTGCAATTGCCTCTTCATGCTGCGCGACGGCGGCTGCAACCTGCTGATCCCGAACCCGCGCGACATTCCCGGCTTCATCAAGGAGCTGAAGAACAACCGCTTCAGCGCCATCAGCGGCCTGAACACGCTCTACAACGCGCTGCTCAACCATCCCGATTTTGCAAGCATCGATTTTTCCAGGCTGCGCCTCGCCTCGGCGGGCGGCATGGCGATGCAGAAGGCGGTCGCCGACCGCTGGCACAAGGCGACCGGCGTGCCGATCCTGGAGGGCTACGGGCTGACCGAGACTTCGCCGGTGGCCACCACCAACCCGGTCGATCTGAAGGAGTTCACCGGCACCATCGGCCTGCCGGTGCCGAGCACGACGCTCACCATCCGCGACGACAGCGAGAACGTGCTCGCGGTTGGCCAGGAGGGCGAGATCTGCATCGCGGGGCCGCAGGTGATGAAGGGCTACTGGCAGCGGCCCGAGGAGACCGCCAAGGTCATGACCAGGGACGGCGCGCTCAAGACCGGCGACATCGGCGTCATGGACGAACGCGGCTACGTGCGCATCGTCGACCGCAAGAAGGACATGATTCTCGTCTCGGGCTTCAACGTGTTCCCGAACGAGCTCGAGCAGGTGGTGGCGGCGATGCCCGGGGTGCTGGAAGTCGCCGCCATCGGCGTGCCCGACGAGCACTCGGGCGAGGTGCCCAAGCTCTTCATCGTCAGGAAGGACCCCTCGCTCACCGAGGCGGACGTGCTCAAGTACTGCCACGCGCAGCTCACGGGCTACAAGCGGCCGAAATACGTCGAGTTCCGCGCCGAGCTGCCGAAGACCAACGTCGGCAAGATCCTGCGCCGGGCGCTGCGCGACGAGAAGAAGAAGGCGGCGTAGAAGATCGAACGGGCGTCGCTGTTCAAGGGCCTGGCCTGGCTCGGCATCGCGGTCGTCTCCTGGGGGGCGCTGTTCCCGGTCGCCAAGCGCACGCTGGTGGTGCTCGATCCGTTCTTCCTCGGCGCCTTCCGCTACGCGCTCGGCGTGCTGCTGTTCATCGCCATCCTATGGGCTGCCGAGGGCTCCCGCGCGCTGCGCTACGGCGGGCGCTTCCTGCCCGCGGCGGTGTACGGCCTTGTCGGCTTCTGCGGCTTCAACATCCTCGTCTGGTGGGGCCTCGAATACACGCGCCCGGAGCATGCCGCGATCATCATGGCGCTGCAGACGCCGATGACCGCGCTCGCGCTGTGGCGCACGCGCGGCCTGCGGCCCGCGCCGTTCACCGTCGGCTGCATCGCGTTCGCGGTTGCCGGCGTGCTGCTCGTCGTCACCAAGGGCGATCCCGCGCGCGCCTTCGGCGGCGGCACGCTCGCGGGCGACGCCCTCGTCTTTCTCGGCGCGGTGAGCTGGGTCGTCTACACCCTGGCCGGCGGCCGTTTCTCCGGCTGGTCGCCGCTGCGCATGTCCGTGCTCACCTGCATTCCCGGCTCGATCGGCCTGGTCGCGATCAACGCCCTCACCGTCGCCTCGGGCTACTCGGTGCTGCCTTCCCTCGAGCAGCTCTGGTCGCTGAAGTGGCAGCTTGGCTACTTCGTCGTGTTCACCGCGGTGCTGGGCGTGCTCGGCTTCAACAACGGCGTGCGCTACCTCGGCGCGCTGAACACGATGCTGATGCTGAACCTGGTCCCGATCGTCGTCTTCGCCATCGAGGCCGGGCTCGGGCGCAGCTTCACCGCGATCGAGCTGGCCGGCGCGGCGCTGGTGGTCGGCGCGCTCGCCGCCAACAACTTCTACCTGCGCGGGCGCGCTTCGCCGACCTGAGGCGCTGGGAAAAAAGAGGTCAGAGTCAATTCTTCGCTTGCAATCGCCTACTCTGACGTAGACGTTGGAAATTGACTCTGACCCCTTTTCCCGCGCTCGATTGAGACGCCCACCAGCTTCGCGTTGGGCAGGATGCCGATCTTGGCGGCGCTGACGCGCACCCAGGGGGCCTGGAATTCGTCGGTGATCAGGCTGGCGATCCGGTCGGCGAAGGTTTCCACCAGCCGGAAGTGGCCGCTCGTGGCGAGGGCCTTGATGCGGAGCGCGACCTGCTCGTAGTCCACGGTGTCGGCGACCTTGTCGCTCTGGAACACGGCCGCGCCCGGGATGCCGATGTCGAGGTCGATCGATACTGTCTGCGCCACGTGGTGCTCGCGCCTGTGGATGCCGATGAGCACCTCGACGCGCAGGTCGCGGATCAGGATCGAGTCCATGGCGCGGGATTATAGAATCGGACGGCAATGCAGACCGCCCTGATCGAATCGCTGGCGATCGCCGTGACCGCCTACCTGCTCGGCTCGATCTCCTTCGCCGTGCTGGTGAGCCGCCTGATGGGCCTGCCCGACCCGCACAGCTACGGCTCGAGGAATCCCGGCGCGACCAACGTGCTGCGCACCGGCAACCGGCTGGCGGCGGCGCTCACGCTGGTCGGCGACACGGGCAAGGGCGCGCTGGCGGTGTTCCTTGCCGCGCTTTGCACTGGCGAAAGCCCCGCCGCCGCCCTGGATGCGCCGATCGCGGGGGCGATGGCGCTGCTCGGACACGCCTACCCGGTGTTCCACCGTTTCCAGGGCGGCAAGGGGGTGGCGACCGCGGCCGGAGTGCTGTTCGCGCTCAATGCGTGGCTTGGCTTGGGGGTGCTCGCGACCTTCGCGATCATCATCGCCTTCTTCCGGATGGTGTCGCTCGCCTCGATCATCGCCGCGGTGTTCGCGGTCTTCTGGGCCTGGCTCCTGTTCGGCATGGCGCCCGTCACGCCGGTGGTGGCGGCGATCGCCCTGCTCGTGATCTGGCGCCACAGGGAGAACATGGCGCGCATCGCCCGCGGCGTCGAGCCGCGCCTCGGCGCGAAGAAAGCCTAGGCGGGCGCGGCGGGGTCCCACCGGGGCCGGACGGTGAACCCGGCCCCGCTCCCGGATTGATGCTTGCCGGCGCGCAGGCGCAGCGCCGCGGCGAAGGCGATCATCGCGCCGTTGTCGGTGCACAGCTCGGGCTCGGGATAGAAGACGTCGAACCCCGAGGTCCGCGCCCGTTCGTCGAGCGCGCGGCGCAGCTGCTTGTTGGCGCCCACGCCGCCGGCGACGACGAGCTGCGTCAGGCCGCTGCGTTCGATCGCCAGCGCGCACTTCGCGACCAGCACGTCGACGACGGCGTCGACGAAGGCGCGGGCCAGGTCCTGAGGACGAAGGTTCCTGTTCGCCCTGCTTTCATTTTTCACTAGAGTGAAAACGGCGGTTTTCAGGCCCGAAAAACTGAACTCGAGGTCGCCGCTCGCGATCATCGGACGCGGCAGCCGGTGGCGCGCCGGATCGCCCGACTCGGCCAGCTTCGACAGCGCCGGCCCGCCCGGATAGCCCAGGCCGAGGAGCTTCGCGGTCTTGTCGAAGGCTTCGCCCGCCGCGTCGTCCTGGGTCTCGCCCAGCAATTCGTAGCGGCCGACCTCGCGCACGCGCATCAGCTGCGTGTGGCCGCCCGACACCAGCAGCGCCACAAAGGGAAATCTCGGCGGCCTCGAAGACAGCAGGGGCGACAGCAGGTGGCCTTCGAGATGATGGATGCCGATCGCGGGCAGCCCCAGCGCATGCGCCAGCCCGCGGGCAAACGCCGCGCCCGCGAGCAGCGCGCCCGCGAGCCCCGGGCCCTCGGTGTAGGCGACCGTGCGCAGCTCTTCGATCCCGCGCTCGGCGCGGGCGAAGACCTCCCGGGTGAGCGGCACCAGGCGCCGCAAGTGGTCGCGCGAGGCGAGCTCGGGGACGACCCCCCCATAGGCCTCATGCATCGCGGCCTGCGAGTGCACGGCGTGCGCCAGCAGTCTCCCCGCCGCCGCGTCGTAGAGCGCGAGGCCGGTCTCGTCGCAGGAAGTCTCCACGCCCAGGATCAGCATGGGACGAATTTTGCCTTGGAATCCGGGGCTTCTGATAGAATGCGCGCCTTTCCGCAATCCGGGGACGGTATGCCGACGATACGCGTCAAGGAAAACGAGCCATTCGAGGTGGCCATGCGCCGCTTCAAGCGCACCGTGGAAAAGACCGGTCTGCTGACCGAGCTGCGCGCGCGCGAGTACTACGAGAAGCCGACCACGGAAAGGAAGCGCAAGCTGGCCGCCGCGGTCAAGCGCCATCACAAGCGCCTGCGCAGCCAGCTGCTGCCGAAGAAGATGTACTAGGCGGCTTTTTTCAGCGACTGGCACAGGAGCGCCTCGGCCGAACGCCGGGGCGTTTTGATTTCATGACCCTGAAAGACAGGATCACCGAGGACATGAAGGCGGCGATGCGCGCCAGGGAGGCCGCGCGGCTTTCCACCGTGCGCCTGCTGCTCGCGGCGATGAAGCAGAAGGAGATCGACGAGCGTATCGCGATGGAAGACGCGGTAGTCCTTGCCATTATCGAGAAGATGCTCAAGCAGCGGCGCGAATCCATCGCGCAATACGAGAAGGCGGGGCGCCGCGACCTCGTCGAGGCGGAAAAGGCCGAAATCGCGGTGCTCTCGGCCTACCTGCCCCGGCAGCTCTCGGACGCCGAAGTCGCGAAAGAAATCGAGGCGGCGATCGCCGCCAGCGGCGCGGCGGGCCCGAAAGACATGGGCAAAGTCATGGGCTTGCTGAAGTCCCGCCTCGCCGGGCGCACGGATATGGGAAAGCTGTCGGGTCTCGTGAAGGCCAAACTGCAGGGTTGAGCGCCTAGAATCGGGGATCCATCGTGATCCCCGAATCCTTCAAGCAGGACCTGCTCAATCGCGTCGACGTCGTCGACGTGGTCGCGCGCTACGTGCGCCTGAAGAAGGCCGGCGCGAACTTCCAGGGCCTGTGTCCCTTCCACAGCGAGAAGACGCCCTCGTTCACGGTCAGCCCCTCGAAGCAGTTCTACCACTGCTTCGGCTGCGGCGCGCACGGCAACGCCATCGGCTTTCTCATGTCCTACGGCGGCATGGGTTACGTGGACGCGGTGAAAGACCTCGCGTCGCACGCCGGCATGCAGGTGCCGGAAGCGCAGCCGCGCTCGGCGGAGCAGGCGCGGCGCGACGGCGAGCGCAAGGAGCGGGAAACGGGGCTTGCCGCGATCCTCGAGGGGGCGATGGAGTTCTACTGCGCCGAGCTGAAGAAGGCGCCGCGCGCGATCGCGTACCTGAAGGGGCGCGGACTCAGCGGCGAGATCGCGGCGCGCTTTCGCATCGGCTACGCCCCGGACGACTGGCAGGGATTGAGGGCCGCGTTCCCCGAGTACGAGCACAAGGGCCTGGTGGAGGCGGGGCTGGTGATCGTCAACGAGGGCAAGCGCTACGACCGCTTCCGCGACCGAGTGATGTTCCCGATCTTCAACGCGCGCGGCGCCGCCATCGGCTTCGGGGGCAGAGTCCTCGGCGACGGGGAACCGAAATATCTCAATTCCCCGGAGACCCCGCTGTTCGAGAAAGGCCGCGAGCTGTACGGCCTCGTGCAGGCGCGCGAGGCGCTGCGTGAATCGGGCCGCGTGCTGGTGGTCGAGGGCTACATGGACGTGGTGGCGCTGGCCCAGTTCGGCGTCGGCTACGCGGTGGCGACCCTGGGCACCGCGACCACTCCGGTGCACGTGGCGAAGCTCCTGCGCCTCGCCGACGAGCTGGTGTTCGCCTTCGACGGCGACAGCGCGGGGCGCAGGGCGGCCTGGCGCGCGCTGGAAGTGAGCCTGCCGCTCGCGACCGACGCGAAGCCGATCCGGTTCTTGTTCCTGCCGGAGGAGCACGATCCGGACAGCTACGTCCGCGCGCACGGCAAGGAGGCGCTCGAGCGGCTGCTCGGCGAGACGCCGACGCTGTCGGAGTTCCTGATCGCCGAACTGCGCGCGCAGCACGATCTTTCCAGGCCGGAGGGGCGTGCCGGCTTCCTGGCGGCCTCGAAGCCCTACCTGGAGAAGCTCGGCGCGCCGATGCTTCGCCTGCAGCTGGTCCGGGAGTTCGCGGACCTCGGCCGCGTTTCGATCGAGGATGTCGAGCAATCCGTGCAGGCCGACAGAAGCGCGCGCGCATTCCGAGCTCCGGCGCCGGCCCGCGCGGCGGCGCCGATCGCCGCCAGCCACGAGCGCAACCTGCTGCGCTGCCTGCTGGTCCGGCCGGGCCTTGCCGCGGAGCTGGACGACGAATTGCTCGACCCGGACATGCCGGAAACCGGCGCGCTGCGCGCGATCGCCGGGCTGGGGCTGGGCGACGGCACGAGCGGCGCGATGGTGGTCGAGCACTTCCAGGGAACCGAGCACGAGCAGGTCGTGTTCCAGGCGCAGGCTTCCGAACTCGCGCAAAGCCTGGGCAGCGATGCCGCGGTCGACGAATTCCGCCAGATCCAGCTCGCGCTGCGCATCAACCGCATGGACAAGGACATCCGGGTGCTCAACCAGGACGCGGCCCGCAACCCCGCGCTGCGCCCGGAACTGCAGCGGCGCCTGCGGGAACTGACCCAGCTGAAGGCCCAGCGCAGCTAGGGGGTTCTCCCGCTCGGGCGCCGGTCAGCCCCCCCCGCTCCGGCGCCGCCGCGCGCTGCCGCAGGCGGTCCCACTGGAAATCGATTTCGGCCTGCAGTTCCGCCACCTGCCTGGCATCGAGATGCCGGTAGCGCTGCTGCTCCTCGAGGTAGCCTTCGATGCGTTCGCTCGCGTCCTTGCGGCCCGCGTTGATGCGGTAGCTGACGCCGTCCTCGATCTCGAACAGCGGAAAGACGCCGGCATCGACGGCCTTGCGCGCGGTCCTGACCGCGCCATCGTCGGCGACGCCCCAGCCCGGCAGGCAGGGGATGAGGACGATGATCACCTTGGTGCCGCGGATCCGCTTCGCCTTGTCGATCTTGGCGCGCAGGTCGTTGAGATGCGAAGGGCTCGCGGTGGCGACATAGGGGATGCGGTGCGCGGCGAGCATCTCGATGACGTTCTTCTTGCGCGTCGTCTTGCCCGACGGCGTGCTGCCGGTCGCGGCCCCGAGGGGGGTCGACGAGCTTTTCTGCCCGCCCGTGTTCATGTAGCCCTCGTTGTCGAAGCAGATGTAGAGGATGTCCTCGTTGCGCTCGGCCGCCGACGAGAGCGCCTGCAGGCCGATGTCGTAGGTGCCCCCGTCGCCGACGAAGCAGAACACCGTGGTCTCGGGTTTCTTGCGTGCGATCAGCGCGCGCTTGACGCCGCTCGCCGAGGCGGCCGCCGATTCGAGCGTGGTGTGGAACATGGGGACTTTCACCGTGGACATCGGGAAGCCGCCGCAGATCATCGCCGAGCAGGACGGCGAAACCACGCCGATCGCGTCCTCGCCGATGGCGTTGAGGATCACGCGGACCGCGACCGGCTCGCTGCAGCCCGCGCAGGCGACATGCCCGGAATGAAAGAAGCCATTGTCTTCGTAGTCGATGTTTTCCATGCTTCACTCCATCCAGACCGGGGCGGGTTGCGGCGCCCGGTCGCGATGCTCGGCGACGAGCCCGCGGATTCCCGCCGGCGACACATTGACGCCGCCGACGCCGGCGAGCACGCCGTGGACGCGGGGCGCATTCTTCATGCCGAAGAGCGCGCTCTTCAGTTCCTGGTGCAGGACGCCCCCGGTGCCGGGCGAGTAGTTGCGATCGAGCACGATCGCGCAGGGCACGCCCGCGAGCGCTGCGCGCAGCGCCGCCGCGGGCAGCGGCCGGAACAGGCGCACCTTGAGCATGCCCGCCTCGATCCCTTGCGCGCGCATGGCATCCACCGCCTCGCGGACCGTTCCCGACATCGAGCCCATGGTGACGAGCACCACGCTGGCGCCCTCCATGCGGTAGCGCTCGATGAGATCGTAGCTGCGCCCGGTGAGTTCGCCCCAGAGCCGCCCCGCCTCGCGCATCAGCTCCGGCACCCTCGCCATGGCGGCGTCGAGATCGACGCGCGAGCTGCGCCAGCTCTGCTGGTCGTTGGGCGCGCAGAAGGAGGCGCCCAGCTCGTTGTCCAGGCAGAACTCGGGCTTGAACGGCGGCAGGAAGGCATCGACGATGTCCTGCGCCGGGACGTCCACCGGCTCCAGGGCGTGCGAGACATAGAAGGCGTCGTGGCTGATCATCGCCGGGATGCGCGCGCTTTCCGCGACGCGAAACAGTTGCAGCACGCCGTCGAGCGATTCCTGCGGGCTTTCGCTGTAGACCTGGATCCAGCCGGTGTCGCGCTGCGCGAGGCTGTCGGTCTGGTCGGGCCAGAATCCCCAGGGCGCCGCGGGCGTGCGGTTGACGTTGCACATGACGATCGAGGTGCGCGCGCCGGAAGCGAAGTGCAGCAGTTCGTGCATCAGCAGCAGCCCCTGCGAGGAGGTGGCGGTGAAGACGCGCGCCCCGGTGGCCGATGCCGAGATGCAGGCCGCCATCGCCGAATGCTCCGATTCCGGGGTGAGCAGTTCGGTCTTCAGCCGCCCCTCGCTGTGCAGCTCGGTGATGCGCTCGAGGATCGGGGTTTGCGGCGTGATCGGGTAGACCGGGATCACGTCGGGGCGCGCGAGCAGCACGGCAGTCGACACCGCGTGATTGCCGCTGAGGAGAACGCCGCTGGCTTGGGCGGGCATGGCCGGCACCTCTCTAGAGCATGGTTTCGTTGCGCATGACGATCGAGCCGGTCGGGCATTCCTCGACGCACAGCCCGCAGCCCTTGCAGTAGTCGTACTTCACCGCGTAACCGCTATCGGTCCTGGCGATCGCCATGTCCGGGCAATAGTAGAAGCAGTTGTCGCAATAGGTGCAGGTGCCGCAGCTGAAGCAGCGCCGCGCCTCGTCGAGGGCGGCTTCGCGCGCGAGCGGCCGCTGCACTTCGGCAAAGCCGCGCAAGCGCTCCTCGAGCGCCGTACTCGCCGGCGCGTTGCGCCCTGCCCTGGGGTGATAGTTCGTGTTGATGTCGGCAAACGGCAGCGTCGCGCCCGCGGCGAAGCCGCCGCCTGCCGCTTCGCCCAGCACGAAGCGCGCCATCTCGGCCGCCGCCTGCTTGCCCATGCCCACCGCCTGCGTGACGAACCGGTCCATGCTGGCGACGTCGCCTCCGGCGAAGATGCCGGGCGCGCTCGTGCGCCAGCTGCGGTCGGTGCCAAGCACCGCGCCCTCGGCGCCGATGAGCGCCCGCCAGCGGCCGAGGTCGGCGTTCTGGCCGATCGACGGAACGATGACGTCGGCGTCGAGCGCGAATGCCGGGTCGCCGATGGGCGTCACGGTGAATTCGCCCCGCTTTTCGCCGGGCTTGAAATCCACGCGCTCGCACCGCAGGCGCAGGCCGGTCGCGCCGGCTTCGACCGAGCGCATCATGGCGCCGCAGACGAACGTGATGCCTTCCTCCATGGCCTCGTCGACCTCGACGCGCTGCGCCGGCAGCCGGTTTTCGGGTTCGAGGGCGAGCACGGTGACCTGCTTGCCGAGCCGGCGCGCCGTGCGCGCCACGTCCATCGCCGCGCTGCCCCCGCCGATGACCACCAGGCGCTCGCCGCAGCGCGCGGGACTGCCGGAGTTCGCCGCGGCGAGATAGTCGGCGCTGTCGATGATCCAGGGCGCGGCGTAATCGAGCCCCGGCACTCGCTTCGCCAGCGAGGCGCCGGTGGCGAGGTACACCGCGCCATGGCTGTCGCGCAGCGCCTTGAGCGCCTCGGCATCTTCGATCGCGCGGCCGAGGCGAACGTCGATGCCGAGATCGACGATGCGCGCGATCTCGCCGTCGAGCACCGCCTTGTCCAGCCGGTAATCGGGGATGCCGTAGCGCAGCAGGCCGCCCAGCTGCGGCTTCGACTCGAAGAGGGTGACCTGGAAGCCGCGGCGGCGAAGCTGGTAGGCCGCCGAGAGGCCGGCCGGCCCGCCGCCCACGATGGCGAAGCGCTCGCTGCGCTCCGCGGCCGGCTTCTCGAAGCGCCAGCCCTCGGCCAGCGCCGTATCCCCGGCGAAGCGCTCGAGCGCGCAGATGCTGAGCGCCTCGTCATGGAACTGCCGGTTGCAGGCGCTCTCACAGGGATGGTGACAGATGCGCCCGGCGATCGCCGGAAAGGGATTGTTCTCCACCAGCACTTCCCAGGCGCGGCGCAGGTTCTGCTTGCGCAGCTCGCCGATCCATTCGGCGATGCGGGCGTTGACGGGGCAGGCCGCCAGGCAGGGCGCCGGGCTGAGGCGATATTCCGGTGCGGCGGCCCGCCAGGTTCCGGTCTTGCGCGCGAGCGAGCTTCGCGTCGTCCACAGCGAGGGGGAAACGGTCGGGAGCGAAGGCGAGTTCATGGCGACGGGTCCTCCTCTCTAGTGGACGTGGCGCGCGATGTCGCAGGCGTATCGGCAGGCGGCGAGGTTCTGTTCCTTGCTCCTCGGCGCGGTCTGCTCGATGACGTCGCACAGGATCTCGAGGCGCGGTTCCCCGAGTATCCCGGCGAACGCGCCGAGCAGGGCCGAGTTGACCACCTTGCCCATGCCGAACCGGATGGCGATGTCGCGCCCGTCGACGGGCACGATGCGGAAGTCGCCAAGGTCCTTGAACGCTTCCTTCGGCTTGGCGGTGTTGACGACGATCCACGTTCTCGGATCGGCGACCTTGAGCAGCGCCGCATCGAGGAGCGAACTGTCGAAGCAGAGCACGGCGCTCGCGCGCTCGATGTTGCAGCGCAGCCGCACCGGCTTGTCGTCGACACGGATCGAGGATGCCACCGGCCCGCCGCGGCGCGCGCCGCCATAGGTCGCGAAGCTCTGCACGTACCTGCCCTCGGCAAAGAAAGCCTGCGCCAGCAGGTTGCCCGCGGTCTGGGCGCCCTGGCCGCCGCGTCCGACGATCATGATCTCCTGCATCATTTTGTCTGCCTTTCGGAGTGGCGCTCGATGTGCAGCTCGAGGAGCTTGCGCCGCAGCAGCTTGCCGGTGGGTCCGCGCGGCAGGCTCTCCACGGCGTGCAGCCAGCGCGGCCGCTGGTGTTGCGGCAGCGTCGCCGCGTGCGCCTGCAGCGCGGCCTGCGCCTGCGCCGGGTTCGCGGTCACGTAGAAGTACGCGAGCGCATCCATGCCGTCCTCGTCGGGCACGCACACCGCGGCGCCTTCGACCACTTCGCGCGACTGGGCGGTGAGCTGCTCGGCGAGCTCGACCAGGCTGACCCAGCGGCCGCGCATCTTGATCATGGAATCCTCGCGGCCGACGAACTGCCAGCGCCCCTCGGCGCCGCGCTGCCACAGGTCGGCCGGGCAGAACGCGCCGTCGCGGAAGGTCTCGGCCTGCGCCTGCGGCCGGTCGAGGTAGCCGAGCGCCAGCGTCGGCGCGCGGATCAGCAGCCGCGTCGGCACGCCCGCCGGCACGTCATCGAGCGCGCGCACCTCGACGCCGGGCGCCGGCACGAATCCTCGCGCATCGTGCGCGAGCATCACGAGGATCAGCGTTTCCGAAGCGCCGTAGCCGTCGACGATCGGCGGACCACCCTGCGCGAGCCAGCGGCTGCGCACCTGCTCCGGCAGCGCCTCGCCGGCGGACGCGCACAGCCGCACGCCGGCGGTGGCGAGCGCCGGCACGAGCGCCTCGTGCAGCAGGTCGCGATAGAGGGAGGGCACGCTCAGGAGCACCGTCGGGCGCGTGCGCGCCACGGTCGCGGCGACGCTCTTCGCGTTGGGCCACTGGGCATCGAGAATCAGCGTCGCGCCCAGGCGCAGGCCCGCGAGCAGCAGGTTGGTGAGCGGGTAGGCGAAGAAGAGGCGCGAACTCGCGAACAGCCGGTCGCTGGAAACGATGCCCAGGCCCTCGGCCGACACGCGGGCGATCTCGCGCATGCAGCGGTGCGCGTGCACCACCGCCTTGGGTTTGCCGGAAGTGCCCGAGGAATGCGCCCAGAACGCCTGCGTTTCCTCGGGAAGGCGCACCGGCGGCATCGGCTGCGCGGCGCTGACCTGGCGCCGCGCTTCCTCGAGGATGTCGACGCGCGAGCGCCACGGCGGCGGCGTGTCGTCGGCCGACTCCGCGACGATCACGTCGAACCCGGCTTCATCGAGAATGTAGCGCCACTCGGGCGCCGGGATGCGCGGATTGACGCCGACGGCGACGGCGCCGGCCCAGATCGCGCCGAGCCAGGCGACGACCCAGTCGAAGCCGTCGGGCAGCTTGATCGCGACGCGGTCGCCCGGGCGCACACCGCGCGCGTGCCAGACGGCGGCGGCGCGCGCGACGCGCTCGCGCAGCTCGCCGTAGCTCATGCGCTTGCCGTCGCTCTCGATGGCGATCGCCGCCGCTTCGTGCCCCGAGAGCAGCAGTTCGGCGCCGTTGAGCGGCGCGCCGGCGGGCGCCTCGGCGCCGTACAGGCCGGGCTTGTGCTGGCGCATGCGCGCCAGCTCGGCGGCCAGCATCTGCGCGTGCTCGCGCTCCTCGGCGGCCAGCTCTTCGTACAGGCGGCGCTCGGCCGCGCCGGGCACGAGCCCCTCGGCGCACTCGGCGAAGTGCCTGGCGGCGCGCTGCTCGAAGCCGATGGCGATGCGCAGCAAGTCCGACGGGTCGTCGATGCGCGCATCGACGCCGGCAAAAACCGCCGTGGTCTCGAGGTGGAACTGCGCGGGCGGGTCGGGCATGTCGACGTGGTAGCGCCGTGCCAGCGTCTCCATGTGCTCGCCTTCCATCACCGCGAAGCGCCGGAAGAGCGCGCGCAGCTCCTCGTCGCGGCAATCGGCGGCGGCGCGCTGGTAGAAGGCGCGCCCGCCCAGCTCGATCTCGAAGGCGGCGCGCACCGCGGCGAGCGCGCCGCCGTCGTGTTCGACGAGCGCTGCGGCCGCCGCCGGGTCGCGCAGCGCGAGCGCGCCTCCGCATTGCGGGCAGCGGCCGTAGGGAAACGCAAAACCCTCGCTCACCTTGCCGCATTCGCCGCATTGCCACTGCACGCTCGCGCCGGCGCAGCAGATGTACGGGCCGTCGCCTTCGTCGGCGAGCGGCTGGTGGCACTTGGGGCACAACATCGCTGGGCGCTCCTCTGTCGATGCCTCAGGCCGGTTGCTCCGCCGGCAGCGCCCGCGGTGGCGCGAATGCGGCGACCGCCTCGGGCGTGGGCGGCCAGGCGGCGCGATCGCCGCAGAGCCAGGCGCCGATTGCCCGCGCGGCGCGCCGGCCGGCGGCCATGGCGAGGATCACGGTGGCGCCGCCGGTGACGATGTCGCCGCCGGCGAACACGCCCGGAAGGTTGGTCGCCTGCGTCACCGCGTCGGCGGCGATGTAGCCGCGCCGGTCGAGGCCGAGGCCGCGCGTCGCGCGGCCGACGATCGGGTTGGCCTGCGTGCCGAGCGCATAGATCACCGTGTCGCACTCGAACTCGACGAATTCATCGAGCGGCAGCGGCGTGCGCCGGCCGCGCGCGTCGGGCTCGCCGAGCGCCATCTTCTGCGCGCGCAAGGCGCGCACGTCGCCGGCGGCATCGAGCAGCACCTCCACCGGCCCGTGCAGGAACGAGAACACCACGCCCTCTTCCTTCGCGTGGCGCAGTTCCTCGATGCGCGCCGGCGCCTCGGCTTCGGAGCGCCGGTAGACGCAGCGCACCTCGGCCGCGCCCAGGCGGCGCGCCGTGCGCAGGCAGTCCATCGCCGTGTTGCCCGCGCCGATGACGACGACGCGCTCGCCGATGCCGATCGGCGTATCGCGGTAGGGGAAGCGATCGCCGCCCATCAGGTTGACGCGCGTCAGGAACTCGTTGGCCGAATAGACCTGGCCGGCCGATTCGCCCGGAATGCCGAGAAACGACGGCGCCCCGGCGCCGGCGGCGATGAACACCGCGTCAAAGCCCATCGCGCCGGTGAGCTGCTCGATCGTGAAGGTCTTGCCGATCACCTTGTTGGTCTCGAAGCGCGCGCCGGCGTCGCGCAGCCGCTGCACCTCGCGCTCGATGATGTCGCGCGGCAGGCGGACCGAGGGGATGCCGTAGCGCAGCACGCCGCCCACCACGTGCAGCGCCTCGTACACGGTGACCTCGGCGCCCAGCTTGATCAGGTCGGCGGCGCAGGCGAGGCCGCCCGGACCCGAGCCGACCACCGCGACGCGGCCGGCGCAACGCTCGAAGCGCGGCGGCGTCGCCGGCCGGCGCGCCGCGTGGTCGCCGACGAAGCGCTCCAGGCGGCCGATCGCCACCGGCTGCATCTTCGCCTTGACGAGCACGCACTGCGCTTCGCACTGGCTTTCCTGCGGGCAGACGCGGCCGCACACCGACGGGAACGGGCTCGACTCGTAGATGGCGTCGACGGCGCCCTCGACGTCGCGCAGCAGCAGGTGACGGATGAAGCGCGGGATGTCGATGCGCACCGGGCAGCCCTCGATGCAAGTGGGCTTGACGCACTGGATGCAGCGCTCGGACTCGCGCAGCGCCGCCGCCCAGTCGTAGCCGAGGTTCACCTCATCGAACGAGCAGGCGCGCTCGGCGGGCTCGCGCTCGGGCATCGGCACCTGCGTGCGCTCGAGCGCCGCGTACTTCTTGTAGGTGCGCTTGCCCTGCCTGACCAGCAGCTCCTCGAGACTGCAGACGTGATCGAGGTCGGCGTTGGCCTGCTGCTCCTGCGTCTTGAAACGTTTCTGGCGCGCGAGCAGCTCGTTGAAGTCAATGCGGTGCGCGTCGAAGTCGGGGCCGTCGACGCAGGCGAACTTGACTTCGCCGCCGACGGTGACGCGGCAGGAGCCGCACATGCCGGTGCCGTCGACCATGATGGTGTTGAGCGACACCTTGGTCGGCACGCCGTAGGGCCGCGTCGTCTCGGTGCAGGCCTGCATCATCGGCATCGGGCCGATGGCGACGACGAGGTCGGGCCGGTCGCGCTCGAGCAGCTCCTTCAGCGCCGCGGTCACGAAGCCCGAGCGCCCCGCGCTGCCGTCGTCGGTGCACACGATCAGCTCGTCGGCGTATTCGCGCAGCTTGTCGGTCCAGAACATCAGCTCGGCGCTGCGGAAGCCGACGATGCAGGTGGTGCGGTTGCCCGCCTCGCGGTAGGCGCGCAGCTGCGGGAAGACCGGCGCCACGCCGAGCCCGCCGCCGACCAGCACGACGTGGCCGACGCGCTCGACATGCTGCGGCAGCCCGAGCGGGCCGACGAAGTCGGCGAAGTGATCGCCCTGCGCGAAGTTGTCGCGCATCTCGCGCGTGGTGCGGCCGAGGGCCTGCACGACGACGGTGATGGTGCCGCGCTCGCGATTGTAGTCGGCGACCGTGAGCGGGATGCGCTCGCCCGCGTCGTCCAGCCGCAGCATCACGAAGTGCCCGGCTTCGGCGGCGCGCGCCACGTCCGGGGCGTCGATCTCCCACAGGAAGGTCTGCGGCGAAAACTGCTCGCGGCGCACGATGAGCGTCATGCGCCTGCCTCCGCCCGCTGCCGCGCCCGGCATCGCGTCCGCACGATCCCTCCTGCCGTGGAAAGAGGTGAGAGCATCGTACGAAAGCCGAGCGGGTGGATTTGATCTACGTCATAAATTGCCCGCGCCGCCGCCGCACGCCCGCGCGGTGGAGGCGTCCTGGCTTCGTCGCGGTTGCGAGGCGAGGGACGCGGCAGTCGGGTTGCCGCATCGCCGCTGGACTCGGCAGCGCGCGTGCGTGTGTTCCAGCGTTTCGTGGCGCAGCTGGAATGGATTCATTCGGGGGCGGGAGACGCTTCCTGGGGTAAAATCCGGCACTTTTTCTCGACGGCCCTGTCTGCACAGGGTCTCTCCGCGAGGCACGATGGCCAAACCGAAGCGCAAGTCCAAGCCCAGCCGTTCCGCGAAGATCTTGAAGAAATCAAAGAAAATCAAGATCTTGAAGAAGAAAAACGCGGCCGTCCCGCGACCCGCGCCGAAGAAAGCCAAGCTTGCCCGCAGGTCCCCGCGCAAAGTTCCCGGCAAGAAACCGGCAACGCCGGCGAAGAAGCACGCCGGGCGGGCGGGCCAGAAGCTCGAGCTGAAGTCCGGCAAGGCCGGCGGCAAGCCGGCGATCCGCAGCGCCAAGGCCGCGCTCGAGCTGCTCGAAGCGAACGTCGCCGCGGCGAAGGCCAAGGGCAAGGGCAAGCTCGGCCGCAAGGGCAAGAAGGACCCGTGGCTGATTCCGCCGGAGATGCCGAAGGAGGACGCGGAGACCCGGCGCACGCGCCTGAAGAACCTGATCAAGCTCGGCAAGGACCGCGGCTTTCTCACCTACTCGGAGATCAACGACCACCTGCCCGACGATCTGGTCGACGCCGAGCAGATTGAAGCGATCATCTCCACCTTCGGCGACATGGGCATCCAGGTCTACGACCAGGCCCCGGACCAGGAACAGCTGCTCATCAGCCCTGACCAGCCGGCCGCGCAGACCACCGACGACGACGTCGAGGAGCAGGCCGAAGCCGCGCTTTCGACCGTCGACTCGGAATTCGGCCGTACCACCGATCCGGTGCGCATGTACATGCGCGAGATGGGCTCGGTGGAGCTGCTCACGCGCGAAGGAGAGATCGAGATCGCCAAGCGCATCGAGGACGGGCTGCGCCACATGATTCAGGCGATCAGCGCCTGCCCGACCACGGTGCAGGAAGTGCTGCTGCTCGCGGAGAAAGTGGAAAGGGAGGAAGCGCGCATCGACGAGGTCGTGGATGGCCTCATCGACCCGAACGCGAAGGAGGAGTTCCAGCCGAAGAAGGCGATGCCGGTCACGGAGGAAGAAGAGGAAGAGGCGATCGAGGAGGACGAGGGCATCTCCGAAGAGGAGGAAAACGCCGCGCAGACCGCGAGCCTGCTCAAACTCAAGGGCGAGGCGCTGGAGAAGTTCGCGCGCATCCGTCGCCTGTTCGAGAAGATGAAGCGCGTGCTCGAGAACAAGGGCTCGCGCGACAAGGACTACCTGCGCGTGCGCGACCAGATCACCGGCGAGCTGATGACGATCCGCTTCACCGCCCGCACTGTCGAGCGTCTGTGCGACAGCGTGCGCGGCCTGGTCGAGGAGATCCGCTCGCACGAGCGCAAGATCCAGGACATCCTCGTCAACAAGGCGAACATGCCGCGCCCGCACTTCATCAAGATCTACGCCGGGGCCGAGGGCTCCAAGCGCTGGCTGACCGCGGAGTTGAACGCCGGCAACGCCTGGAGCGAGGCGCTGGTGCGCCTCGAGCCCGCGGTGCTCGAGCTGCTCGGCAATATCCAGGCCGTGCAGCACAAGATCGGCATCTCCATCAAGGACCTGAAGGACATCAACAAGCAGATGTCCACGGGTGAAGCGAAGGCGCGCCGCGCCAAACGCGAGATGACCGAAGCGAACCTGCGCCTGGTGATCTCGATCGCCAAGAAGTACACCAACCGCGGCCTGCAGTTCCTCGACCTCATCCAGGAGGGGAACATCGGCCTGATGAAGGCGGTCGACAAGTTCGAATACCGGCGCGGCTACAAGTTCTCGACCTACGCCACCTGGTGGATCCGCCAGGCGATCACGCGCTCGATCGCCGACCAGGCGCGCACCATCC
>JADLES010000031.1 GCA_020845995.1 Burkholderiales bacterium
CTTGGTCAGCGCAGCGGGGCCTGATGACGACGGTCGATCAAGCTGATATGCGCGCGTTGGGTAGCGCAAGACTGTTGTGCGTCACGGAGCTGCCTCGCCCTAGGATCTGAGGTGCCGGCTCGCGCGGATCTCGGGCGGGGATCGAAACGGAAGTTGCGTCCGCCCGCCCTTGCGTACAGACTTCGCCGCGACCGATCACATACCGACTCGCTTCCGGAAGCCTTTCGCGCATGAACAGCCTATTCAGAGCCGTCCACCCGATCCGCTTCCACCATTGCGACCCGGGCGGGATCGTCTATTTCCCGCGCTTTTTCGACTTCATCCAGGCCACGGTCGAGGACTGGTGCGACCAGGCGGTCGAGGGGCCTTTCGAAACGGAGTTGCTGAAAAAGCGCCTCGGCCTGCCGGTGCTGGCGACGCAATGCGAGTTCTTCCGGCCGAGCAAGATCGGCGACCGCCTGGAGATCGATCTCGCCGTCGCCCGCCTGGGCCGCAGCACCCTCGATCTGCGGCTGCGGGGCAGCGCGGGGGGCGAGGAGCGCTTTCAAGCGCGGCACCTGATCGCGATGATCTCGCTGGAGAGCCGGCGCTCGGTGCCCCTCACCGATGCGCTGCGCACGAGGCTCGCGCCGCAGGTGCTGGGGGAGCCTCCCCTGGCGCGCATCGCGCATGCCGGTTCCGCGCCGAAGACGTTCCGCTCGCAGTTCCTGCTGCGCTTCTCGCACTGCGACCCGGCCGGCATCCTCTACTTCACGAATACCTTCGACATGATCAACGCCGTGGCCGAGGACTGGTTCAGCCAGGGGCTCGGCCGGCCGTTCGACGACCTGCACATGCGCGACCGGCTCGGCTTCCCGATCGTCGACACGCGCTGCGAGTTCCTGAAACCATCGCGCATCGGCGAAACGCTGACGCTCGAGCTGACGGTGGCGCGCCTGGGCCGCGCCTCGATCCAGCTCTCCATCGCCGGCATCGTCGCGGGCGAGGTGCGCATGCGCGCGCGGCACGTCACGGCGCTGATGTCGCTGGAGACGCTGCAGTCGTGCCCGATCCCGCCAGACCTGCGCGCGCGGATGGCCGAGTACACGGTCCAGGCGGGCGAGGGTGCGGCGCAGGGAAGGTAAGGCCGCCGCGGACGCTCCCCTGTCGCCGCGGCAAATTGTTTCCGGACGAAATTGAGATCGGTTCTCATGCGCCACGCGCCGGGATGTCGCCGATTCCCGATTTCGTCCTCGGCCCGCGGCCGGAGATCATCGATGTCTTGACATGAAAAATCCCGCGTGGTCCCATCCACGCCCATGAATCAGACCTTGCCGCGAGCAACTGCCGCGCGCCGCGGCGAAAGCGCGGGCTGGCCATGAAGGCTGAGACGTTCGCCGAGTACATCGGTCACTTCAACGCGCGTCGCTACGACGAAATGTGCGCGTTTTTCCGGCCCGATGGCGAGCTCGAGTTGCCTTCGCGCCTGTTGCGCGGCCCGGCGCAGATTCGCGATCACTACCGCTGGCTGCACGAGCACGTCGACGAGTCGCTGCGCGTGCAGTGGTTCGTGAGCGACGAGCGACACATCGCGATCGAGTTGTACGTGCGCTTCGCGTGCGTCCGCGCCCTGCCGGAGTTTTCCTTCCGGCCGCTCGCCGTGGGCGATGTATTCGCCTACACGAACCTCATTCACTACGACCTGGTGGAGAACCGCTTCCAGCGCGTGCGCATGGCGGCCTACAAGGTCGACAAGGACGCGAAGTAGCCCGGGCCCGGGCCGCGCCGGGCGTGCGCCGGGAGAGGAATCGATGCAACCGTTGAATAGGGGGAGGGACATGGTGAAGAAAGCGATTGCGGGGCTGTGCGTTGTTGCGGCGTTCGGCATCGCCGCGGCGGCGGCGAACGAATGCGGAACTGCGCCCTACGTCTCGCCGCAGGATCCGGACAAAGTCGTTGCCAGCCTGCCGGAGGCGGCCCGGCAGGCGTACAGCGGCCACAACTACCCGGTCATGAAGAGCCAATGGTCGTCGTGGAAGGCGAAATCGGCCAAGGTGACGGTCGGTATGTCGTTCGCGCAGCCGGTCGATGACTTTTCTTCCGAGGTATTCGACACGATCAAGGCCGATCTGGAGGCCGATCCGAGGGTGGCAAAGGTGATTGCCGTGCGAGGCGCTTCGGGCAAGGACATTCCCGGACAGATCCAGCAATACCAGTCGCTGGTCGCCCAGCAACCCGACCTGATGATCGCCAACGTGCGGGCCGGAGAGGCCTTCGTCGGGCCGGTCGAGGCGGCGGCGAAGAAAGGCATTCCGACCATCGCGGTGATGACGGTGATTCCCACCGCCTATGCCGTCACCATCGTTCCCAACACCTATCTGGCGGGGGCCGAGACACTGGGGGCGGTGATGAAGGGTTTGGGCGGCAAGGGCAACGTGCTGCTCGTCCATGGCATCCCCGGGCTGTCCATCGATCGGGCCGCGTTCGACGCCTTCAACGCCGTCCTCGCGCGCTGCCCCGAGGCGAAAGCGGTGGGCGAGGTGACCGGCGGGTTCTCGCCCGCGCAGGCCAAGGCCGCGGTTCTGAAATTCCTCGGCACGCATCCGCAGAAGGTGGACGCCATCGCCTCGGTCGGTGCGATGGCCGCCGGCATCATCAGCGCTTTCCAGCAGGCGGGCCGGCCGGTGCCGCCGCTCGCCGAAGGCGCGGCGCTGAAAGGGTTCCTCGCCTACTGGCATCAGAACCGCGCCAGCTACCGCAGCTCGGCAACGGGCGCCGGGGGCATCGAGACCGGCCATCTGTTCGCTGCCGTAGCCAAGCGCATGCTGGCCGGCGGCGGCCCGAAGCTGAGCGCCATCGTGCTGCGCCAGCCGCTCATCGGGATGGACAACCTCATGGAGTGGACCGACCCGAGCTGGACGCTCGACACGCCGGGACATTCGCAAGGACCCGCCGGCTACTACCGGATCGACCAGACGCTCGCGCCGCTGTTCAATAACCCGGCCAAGTGAGCCGGCGCAGCGCGCAGGCGTGAGACCGCCATCCGGGCCGGTGGTCCTGCGCACCCGGGGCCTCGCCAAGGCGTTCGGCGCGACGCGGGCGCTGCGCGATTGCAGCTTCGAGCTGCGGGCGGGGGAGGTGCACGCGATCGTCGGCGAGAACGGATCGGGCAAGAGCACGCTCGTCAAGATCCTCGCGGGGGTACATCGTCCCGATGCCGGCGCAGTGGAATTCGACGGCGTCTCGCGTGGCCAACTGCGCTCGCCGCGCGCGGCTCTCGATGCGGGAATCGTCACCGTGTTCCAGGAGGTGCTGGTGGTCGGGCCGTGCTCGGTCCTGGAGAACGTGTGGACAGGGACGGACGGCGTCTTCCGCGGCCGCCGCACGCAGGCGCTCAAGGTCGAGGGTGCGCGTGCGATCCTGGGCGAGCTGCTGGGCGCGCCGCCCGCGCTGTCGGATCCGGTCGAAGAGATTTCGCTGAGCGAGCGCCAGGCATGCTGCATCGCCCGCGCGATCGTGCGCCAGCCCAAGGTGCTGATCCTCGATGAGGCGACCTCGGCACTCGATGTCGACACGCGGCGGCGGCTGTTTGCCGTGGTGCGCCGCCTCACCGCGGAGGGCGTCGCGGTCGTCTTCATCTCGCATCGCATGGACGAAGTCGAGGAGATCTGCGACCGCGTCACCGTGATGCGCGCCGGCGAGACCGTGGCCACCGTCGCGCGCGGGGAAGCGTCCGTCGCGCAACTGGTGCAAATGATGACCGGTGGCGATGCGCCGGAGGCAGCGTCGCCCGCGCGCACGCGAGTTGGCGACGTGGTCCTGCAGGCCCGGGGCGTACGCCTGCGCGATGGCGGGCAGGCGTTCGATTTCGACCTGCGCGGCGGCGAACTGGTCGGCCTCGCCGGGCTGGAGGGCCACGGACAGGACGCGTTCCTGCGCCTTCTCTGGGGCGCGCATCCGCGCGGCGGCGGCACGTTGCAGGTCTTCGACGGCGGCGCGAAGCGCGAAATCGGCGCGCCCCGCGATGCGGCCGCGCACGGCGTCGCCTATGTGCCGCGCGAGCGGCGCACCGAGGCGCTGTTCGAATCGCTGCCGATCTGGCAGAACTTCGCTCTGCCGACGGCGGCGCGCGATTGCGTGGCGGCGGTGCTGTTGAGCGCGCGCAAGGCGCGGCGGCGCTTCGCGCACTTTGTGGCGCGCCTCGGCATCCGGCTCGGCAGCGACGCGGATCTGGTGACGACACTGAGCGGCGGCAACCAGCAGAAGGTGCTGATCGCGCGCTGGCTGGCGGCGAATCCGCGCGTGTTGCTGCTCAACGACCCGACGCGCGGCATCGACCACAACGCCAAGCGCGACATCTATCGCCTGCTGGGCGAACTTGCCGGCGAGGGCCGCGCCGTGGTGATGCTCTCCTCCGAGATCCACGAGCACCTCGCGCTGATGGATCGCGTGCTGGTGTTCCGGGAGCAGGCGCTGGCGGCCGAGCTGCCGCGGGCCGCGCTCGACTCGCGCTCGCTGGTGGCGAGCTTCTTCGGGCAGACCGGGTGCCATGTCTGAGTTCTGGCACCTATTGCGCCGTCAGAGCTTCGTCTTCGCCGCCGTGCTGACGCTCGCGCTCGCGGTGGCAAACGCGATCGCGCAGCCGAGCTTCATCGATCCGGCCAACTGGGAGGCGAGCCTGGCGGTCTTCGCGCCTCTCGCGCTCGCGGCGATGGCGAGCACGCCCGCGATCCTCAGCGGCCGCGGCGGTCTGGACATCTCGATCGGCCCGCTGATGAACCTGGTCAGCATCGTCTTCGTCACCGGCCTGGTCGGCGGGCCGCTGGGCGGGCCGCTGTTCGCGATTCCCATCCTGCTTGGGCTCGGGCTGGCGATCGGCACGCTGAACGGGGTGCTGGTCGCGGTGCTGCGCTACCAGCCGGTGATCGCGACCATCTGCATGCTGTTCGTGCTGGGCGGCGTCAACCTGATGCTGGCACCGCAGCCGCGGCAGGCGCCGCCGAACTGGACCGCGCAGCTTGCCGGGTCGATCGGCCCGCTGCCGGGCGGGCTGGCGACGGTGCTGGCCGTGCTTCTCGTCTGGTGGCTCCTCAGGCGCACCGCGTTCCATCGC
>JADLES010000032.1 GCA_020845995.1 Burkholderiales bacterium
CATGCTGAACGACAAGGAGCGGCGCGAAGCCGCGGATATCCTCCTCAAGGCCGAGAAGGAGCGCAAGGCGGCAGTGCAGCTATCGAAGACCTTCCCCGCCATCGAGGTCGAGGACTCCTACGCGATCTCGCGCCTGGTGAATGAAGCCAAGGTGGCCGCCGGCTCGAAGGTCATCGGCAACAAGATCGGGCTCACCTCGAAGGCGATGCAGGCGTCCTCGCAGATCGACGAGCCGGACTACGGCGTGCTGCACGATTACATGATCATCGAGGACGGCGCCAAGGTGCCTTTCGAGCGCTTCATCGTGCCGCGCGTGGAACCTGAGCTCGTGTTCGTGCTCGGCAAGCCGCTGAAGGGCCCCGGCGTCGGGCTGCTCGATGTGCTGCGCGCCACCGAGTACGTGGTGCCCGCGATCGAGATCATCGACGCGCGCATCCAGAATCCGCGCAAGATCACCGACACCGTGGCCGACAACGGCGCCGCGGCCGGCCTCATCGTCGGCGGGCGCCCCGTGGGCCCGATGGAGGTCGACCTGCGCTGGGTGGGCGCGCTGCTCTACCGCAACGCCGACATCGAGGAAACCGGGGTTGCCGCCGGCGTGCTGGGCCACCCGGCCATGGCGATCGCTTGGCTCGCCAACAAGGTGGGGCGCTTCGGCGACATCCTCGAGCCGGGCCGCGTGATGCTCTCGGGCTCCTTCACGCGCCCGGTCTGGGCGCAGAAGGGCGACACGCTGCGCGCCGACTTCGGCAGCCTGGGCAGCCTCTCGGTCCAGTTCGTCTGAAGCGCGCCGGACCGCCATGCGCGCGATCGACGTCCACACGCACTGGTTCCCGAAGGCCTTCCTCGATTTCGTCGCGAAGCACGGCCCCGAGCACGGCGTCGAGTGGAAGGAGGTGGAGGGCAAGGGACCGCAGTTCAAGGTCGGCCACCTGATGACCGGTCCGGTCGGACCGAACTTCACCGATCTCGACGCGCGCCTGGCGATGATGGACGCGCAGGGCGTGGCCGCGCATGCCGTGTCGCTCTCGCAGCCGCACGTCTACTGGGCCGGGAGGACGCTCGGCGAGAAGCTCGCGGCCCTCTACAACGAGGAGCTGGCGCGCATGCACGAGCACGCGCCGCGGCGGCTTTTCGGCCTCGCGACCCTGCCGATGCACGAGCCCGACCTCGCCGCGAAGGAGGTGGAGCGCGCGGCGAAGCTGGCCGGCATGCGGGGGTTCTACCTTTCCACCGTTGTCAACGACAGAGAGCTGTCCGACCCGGTCTTCTTTCCGGTCTACGAGCGTATCGAGGCGCTCGCGCTGCCCATCTTCCTGCATCCGATCCACGTGATCGCCGCGAAGCGCCTGGAGAAGTTCTACCTCACCAACCTGCTTGGCAATCCGTTCGAAGCGGCGGTGGCCGCCGCGCACCTCATTTTCGGCGGCGTCATGGACCGTTTCCCGGCGCTCGAATGGGTGCTGCCGCACGCGGGCGGCGCCTTCCCCTGGCTGGCGGGGCGCCTCAACCGCGGCTGGGAGAAGCGCGCCGACCTCAAGCACATCCAGCACCCGCCGGCGGCGTATCTCAAGCGTTTCTATTACGACACGGTCGGCTACTCGAACGACGTGCTGGATTACCTGGTGCGCGTGGTGGGCAGCGACCGCATCCTGATGGGCAGCGATTACTGCTTTCCCATCGCCTACGAGAAGCCGGTCGAGATCGTCACCGCGCACCCCTCGCTCACGGCGCAGAACAAGCAAGCCATCTGCGAGGCCAATGCCGCGCGGCTGCTGCGACTCTGACGTTTACCGATCCGTAGTGATACGCGGTCCGTTTTCTTGATCTTCGTCAAGGTGGGGGTGGGGGTTCGGGCGCGGAATTGACCGGCTTCGCGAGGAGAGGCAATGAGGACGAGGAGAAAATTTCTATTCGCGGCGCTGGGCGCGGCCGCGCTTGCGGCAAGCGGGCTCGGCGCAGCCGCCGAGGCGTTTCCGAAGGGGCCGGTGCGGCTCATCGTGCCGTTCTCGCCGGGCGGACCCACCGACACGATCGCGCGGCTGGTCGGCCAGAAGCTGGAGGAGATCTGGGGCCAGCCGGTGGTGATCGACTTCAAGCCGGGCGGGGGCACCGTGATCGGCATCGCGCAGGTCGCGCGCTCGCCGGCCGACGGCTATACCCTCGGCATCGTCGCCCCGAGCTACACCATCAACCCGGTGCTGCGCCGCCAGATGCCGTACGACACCGTGCAGGACTTGCGCGGCGTGTCGATACTCACCACGTTTCCCCTGGCGATCGTCGCCCACCCCGGCGAGCCGTTCGACGACTTGAAGGGCATGATCGAGTACGCGAAGAAGCATCCGGGCAAGCTCTCGTATGCCACGCCCGGCGTCGGCGGCACCTCGCACCTCCTGGTCGAGCTGCTGAACGGCATCGCCGGCATCGACCTGCTGCACGTGCCGTACAAGGGCAGCGCTCCGGGACGCACCGACGTGATCGCGGGGCGCGTGCCGCTCATGTGCGATCCGCTGTTCTCGGCGATGCCCTTCGTGACGGCGGGAAAGCTCAAGGTGATCGCGGTGACGACGCGCGAGCGCGCGCCGGGCTTCGAGCAGTTCCCGAGCGTCGCCGAGACCTATCCCGGCTTCGACGTGCGCGCCTATCTCGGCTTCGTCGTGCCGAAGGCGACGCCCGACGCCGTGGTGAGGAGCATCCAGCAGGCGTCGGCGACGGCGCTGCGGGCGCCTGAGGTGCGCAAGCGGGTCGCGGAGCTGGGCAACACGCCCGTGGGCTCCACGCCGGAGGCGTTCGATGCGTTCATCGCGGCGGACATGGCGAAGTGGGCGAAGGTGATCCGCGACGCCAGGATTCCTCTAGAGTAGGGTATTTTTCGATCAAATTCTTTGTCAAAGGAGATCGTCCAATGCACAAACTGTTCATGCTCGTCGCGTTCTCGGCGCTGGTCGGAGTCTGGAGCAGCGAGTCCGGGGCGCAGGCCTATCCGTCCAGGCCGATCAAGGTCATCGTTCCGTACCCGGCGGGCGGCTCCGCCGACCTCGCGGCCCGGGTGATCACCGAGAGGATGGGCGCGGTGATGGGGCAGCCGTTCATCCTGGAATTCAAACCGGGAGCAGGTGCGCGCATTGGCACGGAGGCGATGGCCAACGCCGCGCCCGACGGTTACACGCTCGGATACAACACCCCGGCGCCGCTGTGCATCGCACCGAGCCTGTACAAGTCGCTGCCCTACGATCCGATGGCCTTCGTGCCGGTGGTCATGCTGAACCATGCGCCGTTCATGGTGACCGTGAGCGCTTCGGTGCCGGCGAAAACGCTGCAGGAGCTGATCGCGCTGGACAAGGCAAATCCGGGCAAGCTCAACTTCGTATCGTTCGGCGTGGGATCGATGCTGCAGTTCATGGGCGAGAATTTCAACATGGTCACGGGCACCAAGCTGGTCCATGTGCCCTACAAGGGAGCGGCGCCCGGGCTCATCGCGCTGCTTTCGGGCGAAGCGCAGGTGATCTTCGACCAGCTGGCGTCGCTGAAACCGGCGAACTACAGTTCCGGGAAGCTGCGCGCTCTCGCGATCCTCGCGCCCAAGCGTCTGGCGCAGATGCCGGACGTGCCCACGGCCACGGAGCTCGGCTTCAAGGGAATCGATGGCGCCGTCTGGTACGGCCTGGTCGCTCCCGCGGGGACGCCGCGCGAAATCGTGATGCAGCTCAACGCCGCCGCCAACAAGGCGCTCGTCGACCCGAAGGTCGTGGAGTTGCTGGTGACTCAGAACGCGCAAGTCGTCGACGGCGGGTCGCCCGAGGTCCTGGCCGCCGCCATCCGCGACGACACGGCCAAGTGGTCTCGCATCATCAAGGCGACCGGTTTCAAGGTGGAGTAGGCATGGCCGGGCTCGCTGCGTCACCCTCTGCCGCGCGCCGGGTCTGCCTCCTGCGGCATGGCGCTTGACCTGAGGTTCCGTCCCTGGCGCAGGATCGGGCCGGGCAACGCGCATCGCTCGCTCTGGGTCGACCAGGCGCTCGCGCGGGAGTCCCCGGCCGCGCCGCGCGCGCTCGAGAACGAGCAGCATGCCGACGTGTGCATCATCGGCGGCGGTTTCACCGGCCTGTGGACCGCGCACCGGCTGCGCGATCTCGATCCCGCGCTGCGCATCGCGGTGCTCGAGGCGGACGCCTGCGGCACCGGCGCGAGCGGCCGCAACAGCGGCGGGATGAGCCACTGGTGGTCGAAACTGCCCACGCTCCTGCATCTGCTCGGCGCGGAGGACGCGAAGCGCGTGCTGCGGGCGAGCACGGCGGCGCTCGACGACATCCGGGCTTTTCTGGCGGAGCATCGCATCGAGTGCGAACTGCGCAGCGTACGCTCGGTGTGGAGCGCGACCGCGCGGACGCAGGTCGGAGCGTGGAACGGGATGTTCAGCGCCGCGGAGTCGCTCGGTTTGACGCCGCCGCACCGGGTGCTCGCCGCAGAGGAATTGCGCGCGCTGTTCGGCAAGGGTCCCTATCTCGCCGGCGTGATCGAGGAGGGCGCGACGCGCGTGCAGCCCGCGCTGCTCGCCCGCGGCCTGCGCCGCGCCGCGCTCGAGCGCGGCGTGGAGATCTTCGAGGACTCACCGGTATCGCGCGTCGCCGGCGAGCCCGGCCGGCTGGTCGTTCAGGCCGGGAGGGGGCGCGTCTACGCGGACAAGGTGGTGCTCGCCGCGAACGCGTGGATGGCGCACCTGCCCGAGTTCCGCTCCTCGATCGTGGTGGTGTCGAGCGACATCGTCGTCACCGCCCCGATCCCCGAGCTGCTCGACCGCCTCGGCATGCGCGATCGTCCGGGCGGCGTCAATTCGCGCCAGATGCTCAACTACGGCGGGCTGACGCCGGATGGCCGCGTGTATCTCGGGCGCGGCGGCGGTACGCTTGCTTTCGCCGCGCGAATCGGCCCGGCCTTCGACTGGTCGCCGCGGCAGGCGGCCGAGGTGGAAGAGGATTTCCGCTTTCTTTATCCGGAGCTGCGCGAAGTGCCGATCGAGCGAGGCTGGGCCGGCCCGGTGGACCGCGCGCCGGCCGGACTGCCCTGGTTCGGCACGCTGCGGGAGGACGAGCGCGTGCACTACGCGATGGGCTATTCGGGGCACGGGGTTGCCGCGAGCGCGATCGGCGGGCGCATTCTCGCCTCGTCGGTGCTCGGCCGCAGCGATGAATGGACTTCGCTCGCACGATGTTTTCAGCGGTGCCGCCGCGGCGGCTATCCGCCCGAGCCGGTGCGCTACCTGGGCGGACGCATGGTGCGCGCGGCGGTGGCGCGCAAGGAAATGGCCGAGCGCCAGGGCAGGCAGCCTTCGCTCGTGGACAAGGCGCTCGCGCGCCTCGCGCCGGCGACGATCACCGGGCGGTCGCCGGCTGTGCAACACTAGCCGCAGGCAAAAGGAGAAATCATGGCGTTCAACCCTACCAGACGCCGCGTCGTCGCCGGCATGGCGCTGGCCCCGATCGCGGCCGGCGCTCCCGCCATCGTCCGCGCACAGAGCGAAAAACCGCTGACCATCGTCTTGACCGTGACGCCGGGAACCGCTTCGGACAACCTCGCGCGCATGCTGGGCGAGCGGCTGCGCGCCAGGCTGAACCGCCCGCTGGTCGTCGAGGCGAAGCCCGGCGCCGGCGGCCTGCTGGCGATCCAGTACCTCAAGGAGCGCGGCGGCGACGGCTCCTTCCTGTTGATGACCGCCATGTCATCGATCTCGCTGCTGCCGCTGTTCACGTCCAAGCCGACGTTCGATCTCGACAAGGACATCCACCCGGTGGTCGAGTGCGCCTCGGCGCCGTTCGCGCTCACCGTGAACGCCTCCAGCGGCCTGAAGACCGTGTCCGACTACTTCGACTCGGTGCGTAAGGATCCGAAACGCGGCTCGATCGGCGTGCCGAGCGTCACCAGCACGATGGCGCTGGTGATCTTCCGCCTCGCCAGGGACCTCAACCTGCCGCTGCAGCGGGTCGGCTACCGCGGCGGCACGCCGCTGCTCGCCGACCTGCTCGGCAACCAGATTCCGGCGAGCGGCTCGGTCCTCCCGGACTACCTGGAGAATCACCGCAGCGGCAAGCTCAAGATCCTCGCGCTCCTGGACGACAAGCGCTCGGTGCTCGCGCCCGACATTCCCACCTTCGCGGAGGCTGGTTATCCGGGTTACGTGGCGACCACCTCGTGGGGATTGTATGGCGTGGCGGGGATGCCGAAAGCGCTCGCGGCACAGTACGCTGCGATCGTCACCGAGGCGCTGGGCAGCGCGCCCATCGTCGAGGCGATGCACAAGATGGGACTGGTGCCCATGGGCGGAACGCCGGAGCAGTTCCTGCGCAAGGTACACGACGATCGCCAGCGCTGGGCGCCGGTGATCAAGGCCTCCGGGATCAGCCTCGATTCCTGACACGGCGCGACCGGGCTCTTGGCTGAGGATCGCAACGAACAGCTGCAGCGCGTCAGCGCCATCGGCCTGACGCCCAGGGCACCCGGCGGCATGCAATACCGCCATGTCGGTCGCTGTGGCCTGCGCGCTTCGGCGATCGGCGTGGGCTGCTTTGCCTTCGGCGGCTATGTGAGCGTCGCGCAGAGCCGCGCGGTGGTCGACCAGGCGCTCGAGCTGGGCATCAACTATTTCGACACGGCCAACAGCTACGGCCTCGGCGCGTCCGAGGAGGCCCTCGGCGCGGCGCTGAAAGGTCGGCGCGAGCGCGCGCTCATCGCGACCAAGTTCGGCAACCGCATGGACGACGGGCCCAATGATCTCGGGGCGTCGCGCATCGCGATCCTCCGCGCCTGCGAGGCGAGCCTGCGCCGCCTCGGCACCGACTACATCGATCTCTACCAGCTGCATTGGCCGGACCGCGCCACGCCGATCGAGGAAACGCTGCGCGCGCTGGATGACCTGGTGCGCGCCGGCAAGGTGCGCTACATCGGCGCGTCGAACCTGTTCGCCTGGGAGCTGTGCGAAGCGCATTTCATCGCCGAGCGCCACGGCTGGGCGCGCTTCGTGTCGGCGCAGGATCACTACAGCCTCCTGTACCGCGATGTGGAGAAGCGCTTCGAGCCGTTCTGCGTCAAGTACGGGATCGGCATGACGCATTACTTTCCGCTGGCCGGCGGCATGCTGAGCGGCGCCCATCAGCGCGGCAGGATCGCGCCGGGGTCGCGCCAGGCCGGCAGTCCGAGCACGCCGGCATGGCAGTCCGCGCGCAACTGGGACGTGCAGGAGGCGCTGCTCGCCTTCGCCCGCGAGCGCGGCTGGACGCTCGGCCCGATGTCGCTCGCCTGGCTGCTCACGCGGCCGGCGACCTTCACCGTCATCGCCGGGGCCGACAAGCCCGAGCACCTGCGCGAGAACGTGAAGGCGCTGGAGATCCGTTTCACCGAGGAAGACCTGCGGGAGATCGATCGCCTCACGCTGGTTGATGAGGACCGCAGCGTCGCCCCGGTATATCGGACGTTGCGCCCGGAAAAAGTGCACGAATTCGAGCCGCGGCAGCGGGCGTCTGCCGGCGCCGCCGGCCAGCCGCCCGACTAAGCGCGGGCGAGGGTCGCTCGCGAGGCCCGTCAGCGGCCCGGCGAGGCGGCGGGCTCCGGGAAGAGCCGCGCGCCGTAGGCACGGTGGCCGCGCAGTTGCGCGGTGAGGCGCTCCGCGGCTTCGCGCACGAGCGTGGCGAGGCGCCGCAGGCGCTCACGGTCGGGTGGATGGTCGAAGTAGCTCAAGCTGATCCCCGCGACCGGGGTTCCCGACCCGTCGAGAACCGCGGCGCCGACGGCGGTCAGCCCTGCGTGGCTCTCCTCGCGGGCCACCGCCCAGCCGGCTCTGCGGGCCGCGGCGAGGTCGCGCTCGAGCTCCTTGCGGTTGCGCAGCGAGCCTGCCGTGAGCGTGCGCAATGCCTTGCGCCCGCCCAGCTGCGACTCCAATGCGGCGGCCGGCATGCGCATGAGGATCGCCTTGCCGAGCGCCGTCGTCGTGCAGGGCAAGCGGCTGCCGGCGGGCCAGATGAGGCGGATCGGCAGCGAGCCTTCCCGGCACATCAGGATCAGCACCTCATCGCCATCGAGGACGCCGAAATAGGCGGTGCACTGGGTGGCCGCGACCAGCGCGTCGAGCGCGGCCACGGCAAGCGCGGGCGCGGGGTTGCTCTCGAGGTAGACGCTCCCCAGCTCGAACGCGCGCAGGCCGAGGCGAAATCCGCCGCCGGGCGCGCGCTCGACGAAGCGGAACTGCTCGAGCGTCGCGAGCAGGCGAAGCAGGCTGGTGCGCGCCATCCCCAGGCGGCGCGCGAGCGCCGCGACCGCCACAACCGGCTGGTCGCGCGTGAAGCAGGCAAGAAGCCGCAGCGCGTTGGTGACGGTCTTCGACGTTTCCGGCATCCCTTCTCCCCGGGCTCTCGAGACGGCCAGCGATGGCATCCCGGCGATCCGGGAGTTGACCGGCGTCCGGCGCCTGTCCTACGCTATCCGTTATCAGGAGAGCATATCCGATTATCGGACACCGAACACGATGAGCCTCGAAGCCTCGCTGGAGAAGCTCGCCAGGCTCGACGAACCGATCGGGCGCAACTGGTTCAAGCACGCGCGCGCCTGCGGCGCCGCCGACGATCTGCTCAACGTCGTCATCGCCGACGGCTGCTTCACGACCAAGATCGACGGCTGGATCCATGCCGCGACGCTGACCACGAAAAGCATGGCCAAGTTCGTCCGGGCGGATGCGCCGCCGCCGCTCGACCTCGCCGAAGCCACCGCCCCGGCGGGCGGCAACATGGCGGTCCGCTACGGCCGGTGGCAGACCGACTTCCACTGGAAGATCGACACGCGGCTCTGGCAATACATCCTGTACCTCAAGTTCATGCGGGATGCCTATCGCGACGCCATCGACGAATCCGAACTTTTCTCCGGCGACGAACGCCCGCCGCTGCAGCGGCTCGTCACCGAGTTCTTCGATCAGGCCGAGATCGCGATGTGCTACCGCTGGGAATTCATCGAGCGCGGGCGCGGGTTCGCCCGCCATCCCGACCCGACCGCGGGTGCGGCGAATCACGGCTACACGTACCGCGTGGTGCTGCCGCTGCCCGTGATCCCGTTCGAAGAGCTGGCGCTCGAGCTCGATCCGCGGGCGGGACCGGCCGGCCGGGAAAGCGGCCGCAGGGAGATTCCCGCGTTCCCGCGCCTGGACGGCGCGGGCCCGGCGACGGGCCTGGAGCTCGCGGCGCGGGCCTGGCTCGAGCGCGCGCAGGCCGCCGGCATCGCGGACCGCTGGCTGCGCGTCCGTCTCGGGGAACGGATGGTCGCGACGCGCTTCAACGGCTGGGAGACCGCGCTGGAGATCACGGTGCCATCGCTTGCGCGCTTCGCCGACGGCGGCCGCGCCGCACGCGGCGAAGGCAGGCTCGCGGCGGCGTTCGACCTGACCGATTACGCGGTGCGATTCGGTCTCGCCCAGGCGGAGTTCTACCGGCGCCTGCGCGGCGGCGCGAGCGAGCTGATCGCGCTGCTCCAGGCCGAACGCCAGGCGATCGAGAGGCATCGCGGCGAGCTGCCGGCGCTACGGCGGGCGACCGCCGCGGTCGACGCGTTTTTCACGCGGACGATCGATACCGTCGGCGAAGCATTTCGTCGCCGGCTGGAGATCGCGGAATCCGCGCTTCCCGAACTCGACGCGCTGCGCCCCCTGCACCCGCGCTTTGCGCCGCACGACCCGCTCGAGCCGCTGCCCTGGGTGCCGAAGGATCCGGAGGCTTACCGGCGCAAGATGGCCAGCCTCGGCTACGTGATTTAACGATGCGCAGGTTCGAACAGCCGCGCTTCAACCGGGCGATCGATCCATGATCCATTCCCGGCCGAACCACGCCGCCGATCAATGCTGCGGGGCGCTGCGCGACGAGCTGATTCGGCGGTTGCCGCGCGACGCGGCGATCTTCTACGGTCCCGACCTCGCGAAGCGGACCGATCCCGAGGTCGCCCGGCTGCGCGCCCGCGGCGCGCACTTCTACTGGGTAGCCCTGCCAGTCGGTGGCGTTTCCTTCTGGGATGCGCATGTGGGTATCGTCGTCGACCCGGCGACCCTGGCCGGAACAGTGGGCATTCATCGCAGCCGCGGTTCCGGGGAAGCGGCGCGGATGTTCGCCGACCTGGCGCCGGTATTCGAAACGCACCAGCTCGCGCACGTCACCGCCGAGGCCGCCGACGAGGAGCAATGGAACGGCCGGCCGCTCGATGTGTCGGCGCCGCGGGGCGTCAAGGAAGCGTGCCAGCGGCTGGTGATTCTTCTCGAGGCCGTGCGCGCGGGTGGCGCCGCCCGCAAGCAACATTCACCGTGATCCTGCCCCTCGTGTTGCGCGCCCCGCTGACCGGCGCTCCGTTCAGCGCAGCTTCGCCAGCAGCGCGAGCGCGCGCTCCAGCGAGAACTGCCGCAGCTTCGGGTCGTAGGCATTCACGCTGCCGGGCATCGTGTAGCCGTGCTTCGCGCCCGGAAATACGTGCAGCTCGAGATTCTTCATCCTCGCGGCCGCCGCGCGGTAGGCTTCGAGCACCGGCGGCGGCGCCATGACGTCCTCGTCGCCCCAGAGCAGGCAGAGCGGCTTGTCCATGCCTTCCAGTTCCGGCAGGAAGTCGAGCATCTGCGTGCCGTGGCAGGAAATTCCGGCTTCGTAGCCCAGGCGCTTCGGGCCGAGGATCGCGTAGGGTCCGCCGTAGCAGAAGCCGATCAGCGCGGCGCGGCCGTTCCATGCCGGCTCGGCGCGCAGGGCTTCGCGCACGGCGATGAAGTCCTGCTCGCTTTCGCGGATTTTTTCCAGGCGCGGCTGGCCGCGCGGCCGGGCCCGCGGATCGTCATGCGGCAGCGGCCCCGGCACCGAGCGCGAAAACAGGTCTGGCGCGGCGGCGAGGTAGCCTTTCGCGGCGAATTCCGCGGCGATCGCCTTCAGGTCCGCGTCCACTCCGTGAATCGCCGAGGCGAGCACCATCGCCGGCGCCTTCTGCGCGCCCTCCGGCACGATGAGATGGCAGTCGAACTGCGCGCCGTCGGCGGCCCGGATGCGGATGTCCTTGCCTTGCATGGGTTTGATCGTCCTATTCGCGGAGGGAATGGAGCAACCTACCATGTTCCCGGACACCCTGAGAGCGGGGCATAATCACGGCAGGGAGGGTTTCGCATGTTCCGTCTGGTCATTTCGATCCTGTTCGTCCTGTTCGCCGGCGGCGCGCTCGCGCAGCCGGCCGACGTGGTGCTGCTCGGCGGCAAGGTGCTCGCCGGCGATGCGCCCTACACGGTGCGCACGGCGCTCGCGGTGCGCGGCGGGCGCGTGCTCGCCGTCGGCGCGGACGAGGAGATCGCGCGGCTGAAGGGGGAGGCGACGCGCGTCGTCGAGCTGCAGGGGCGCACGGTGATCCCCGGCCTCATCGACTCGCACATGCACGCCATCCGCGCCGCGCTCAGCTTCGCCACGGAGGTGAACTGGATCGGCGCGGCCTCGCTCGAGGAGGCGCTCGGGCGCTTGCGCGAGGGCGCGAAGCGCGCCAAACCGGGCGGCTGGCTGATCGTCGCCGGCGGCTGGACCGAGCGGCAGTTCCGGGAGAAGCGCCGGCCGACGCAGGCGGAACTGGAAGCCGCCGCGCCCGGCCATCCGGTCTATGTGCAGTGGTTCTACGGCTGGGCGATGCTCTCCCGGCCCGCGCTCGCCGCGCTCAAGATCCATTCCGAGGCCGACCTGCCCAAGGGCGGCAAGCTGGAAGCGGGGCCCGACGGCAAGCCCACGGGCGCCATCACCGGCCCGGTGATCGTCGGCCTGTTCAACCGCCTGCCGGCGCCCGGCTTCGCCGAGCAGGTCGAGGGCACCCGGCTCTTTTTCCGCGAGCTCAACCGCCTCGGCCTTACCGGCGTGATCGATCCGGGCGGCTTCAACATGAGTCCGGAAGCCTACCAGCCGCTGTTTCGCGTCTGGCGCGGCGGACAGCTCACCGTGCGCGTGAGCTACAGCCTGTTCGCGCAGAAGGCGGGCAAGGAGTTCGACGAATTCAAGGAACTGGTGCAGATGACGCCGATGGGGTTCGGCGACGAATGGCTGCGCTTCAATGGCCTGGGCGAGCGCATCACCTTCGGCATGTACAACAACAACGCGCCCACCGAGCAGGATAAGGACCAGCTCTACGCGATCGCCCGATGGGCCGCGGAACGCGGCATGACGCTCACGCAGCACTGGCAGAATGCCGGCGTGGTGGACGCCTTCCTCGATGTCGTCGAGCGCGTCAACAGGGAGATCCCGGTGGCGCCGCTGCGCTGGAGCATCGCGCACCTGAACGACGCCTCGGACGCGAACCTCGCGCGCATGAAGGCGCTCGGCATCGGCTGGACGGTGCAGGATGCCATGTACTTCGAGGGCGAGGCCTTCGCCAGGTCGCGCGGCGAGGCGGTCATCCGGCGCGCGCCGCCGGTGGTGAGCGCGATCCGCATCGGCCTGCCGGCGGGCGCGGGGACGGATGCGCACCGCGTGATGTCCTACAACCCGTTCGTCGCGCTGCAGTGGTTTCTCGACGGCAAGGACGTGAGCGGCACGCCGCTGCGTGGGCCGGAGCAGATGCCGACGCGCGAGCAGGCGCTGCATCTGTACACCGCGGGCAGCGCCTGGTTCGACAAGTCCGAGGGCAGGCGCGGCACGCTCGCGCCCGGCAAGCTCGCCGACCTGGCGGTGCTGTCGAAGGACATTCTCACGGCGCCGCTGTCCGAGATCGGCGGCATCGAGTCGCTGCTGACGATGGTCGGCGGCCGCGTCGTCTACGCGGCCGGGCCGTACGCGCGGCTGGAGGAGAAGTAGCCGGGCGCCGCCGGGCGCCCGGGGTTCACGGGGCGGGCTGGAGCGGGTCCGGGTCGGCGTCCCACGCCATCGCCGGCCGCGGGGTCTGCGCGATCCACTGCTCGAGCGCGGCGACGTGCTCGGCCTCTTCGGCGGCGAACTCGGCGGCCAGGCGCTTCACCTCCGGGTCCGAGGCTTCGGCGGCGACGGACCGGTAATATTCCCTGGCGCGCATTTCGTTCTCGCGCGCATAGCGCAGCGCGTTGTAGGGCTCCAGCATGTAGTCGAACGCTTCCTCGCCGCCCTGTTCCGGCGGCGCGCTCCAGCGGTACTCCCACGACTTGAGCCTGGGCAGCTCGAGCGCGCCGGCGCGCGCCTTGACCTCGTCGTGATGCATTTTCGAGAAGCGGTTCATGTCGCGGAAGATCGCCGCGACCGCGTCGTTGCGGTGCGCTTCCATCATGTCGGCAAGCTCGAGATAGCGTTCCGCGGCTTCGTGCTCGAGGGCGACCGCGTGGGCGAGGAATTCGGGTAGCGAGTAGCTCATTTCGTCCTTTCAGGGTGCGCTTCGCGCGCAAGTATAGGCGGTTCGCGCGGCCCCGCTCAAGCGGACAGCGGCTCCTCCATCAGCGCCACCGCCAGGCGCTCGGCGAGCCGGGTCGCCAGCGCCATCACGGTGAGCGACGGATTGACCGACAGCGTGCACGGAATGAGCGAAGCATCGGCGACGTACAGTCGCTTCACCTCGTGCGTTTCGCCGTTGCGGTCGACGGCGGAGCGCGCCGGGTCGTCGCCCATGCGGCAACTGCCCTGGAGGTGCGTCGCGAGCAGGCCCGTCCAGTAGACCGTGCGCGCGCCCGCCGCCCGCAGCGCGTCGCTGCTGAAGCGCAGCGACGCCTCGATGCGGCCGAGCTCGCGCGGCTGCAGATCGACCTCGAGGCGCTCGCTGCCGTCCGCCTCGACGATCACCGACGCGTTGTTTTCGTCGGTGACCATGGCGAGCACGCCGCAATAGCGCCGGTAGGCGCGCACCGCCTCGACCAGCCGCGGCCCCCACAACGGGCCGCGCTCGTCGCGAAGCGTCGTCGCGAACGCGATCGGGTCCATCACGGTCGAGGCTTCCATGACGAAGCCGCCGTCTTCGTCGCGCTGGAACTTCAGGCAGTGCGCCGAGATCGGGTAGACGCGGTGCGAATCCTGCGGTTCGTCGAACAGCCCGTAGACGAGGCGCGCCGGGTGCAGGCCGAGGTGGCGCCCGATCGCGGGGTTGCGCAGGCCCGAGCGCCTGAGCAGCTGCGGCGTGGCGAGCGCGCCGGCGGCGGCGACGACGCAGTGCGCGCGCGCGACGCGCCGCTCGCCGGCGGCGTCGACGTATTCGACGCCCGCGGCCCGCGGGCCGCCGGGCGCGTTCTCGATCAGCACCCGCTCGACCCGCGCGCCGGCGCGCAGGTCGAGTCCGCCGCGCTCGAGGGCCCAGGCGATGTAGGTGTTCATCGTCGACTTGCCCGCGTCGTTCGGGCAGCCCTGCAGGCAGGAGCCGTAGCGCTGGCAGTTGGCGTCGGTGTAGGAGTGCACGGGCTCCAGGTCGGCGCCGAGCGCGCGAAAGCCGGCCTGCACCGTGTAAATGCATTTCTCCCAGTCGCTGCGCTCGCGCACGCCGAGCAGGTCCTCGACGCGGCCGTAGTAGGAGTCGAGATCGGCGCGCGAGAACGCCTGCCCCGCCTCGTTGGTCAGGCCCGTCGCGGCCCGCCACTTGGCGAAGTCCTGCGCGTGCGCGCGCAGCGCGACCTTGGTGTTGATCGTCGTCGTGCCGCCGACGCAGCGGCCCGCGAGGAACGCCACCGCGTCGCCGCCCGGCAGCGGCGCGAAGCGGGTCGGCCAGAACAGGTCGTGCTTGGCTTTCGCCTCCCAGCGCCGGAAGTCCGCGGATTTCAGGTGGCGCCCGGCCTCGAGCAGGAGCACGCGGCAGCCGCACTGCGCCAGCTCGCCCGCGACCACGCCGCCGCCGGCGCCCGAGCCGACCACGATGACGTCGAATTCCTCCCGCGTCTTCGCCATCAGCGGATGCCCAGGTACGACCAGTCGCGCTCGAGATCGACGGCGCGCGGCGGCTGGAAATCGATCTCCGCCCAGGCGCCCGGCCCGGCGCGGCCCGGCGCGACGAAGTCGCTGTAGTAGGCCTCGATCGCGAGCGCGCGCATGAGAGCGAACTCCGGCGTGCGCTCGTGCTGCGCGAGCGCGCCCGCGGCCGCCGGCTCGCGGAGCGCGTCGACCGCGCGCAGCGCCGCGTCGCGCGCATCCGGCGGCATCGCCGCCAGCACCGCGTCGACATAGACCACCGGGCCGACGCGGGCCGAGCCGGGAACGATGGCCTCGCACAGCGCTTCGACGCCCCGGGCGCGGCGTTCATCCAGGATTCGCAGCTTGGTCATGCCTTGGCCTTTCGAGCGATACCCGCCGGAATCGGCGTGGCGCTATCGTGGCACAAGAAGACGGGCTGGAGTAGAGTTCTTCGGGTACGATCGCTCGATCCACAAAAGGGGGGAGGACATGCGCAACAAGAGGGTTCTGACGGCGCTTGGCGCCTGCGCCGCGCTCGGCGCCTGCGCCAGCCTGCAGTCCGCGACCAGCGCGGAAGACCTGCGCGGTCTTGCCGCGCTCGCGACGTGCTACGCCGATGGCATCGACGCGATCGGCGCCGGCAAGGTTGACGCCGGCGCCGAGCGGTGGCGCCAGTGCTTCAGCGAAGATCTGAAATTCAGCATGCGCTTCGGCAGCACGTTCTCGATGTCCTGCCCCGGCGAGAAGTGCCCGTTCCCGCCGACGATGAACGGGTTCGCGCGCCGCGTCGCGCTCGCCAAGGGCACGTTCGAGCGCTCCGGCTACGTGGCGACCAGCCACCACATCACCAGCCTGGGCATCGAGCAGCCCACGCCCGACACGGCGACGGTACGCGGCCACCTGCAGGCGTGGCACGTGCGCAAGGACGGCGCGACGGTGGTCGGGCTCGGCACCTGGCAGGTGCAGGCGCGCCTGACCCCGGCGGGCTGGCGGATCGTCGAGGAGCAGCTCGAGAGTCCGCTGCGCGTCGTGATGCCGAAGGCGGAGTAGCCGCGTCGCGCGAAGCCGGCGGTGCGGGCTGCGACCTAGCGGCGCGGCAGCTCGACGACCGCCGCAAGGCCCTTGCCGCCGGGGCCGGACGCGAAGCGCACGCGGCCCCGATGCAGTTCGGCGACGCGCCGCACGATCGAAAGGCCGAGGCCGCTGCCGGGTCCGCCGGCGGACTCGAGGCGGTGGAAGCGCTCGCCGAGCCGCGGCAGTTCCTCCGCCGGGACGCCCACGCCGGTGTCGCAGACTTCGAGGCGCGCGCCGCGCTCACTGCCTTGCACCGTGACGCGCACCGCGCCGCGTGCCGGCGTATAGCGCAGCGCATTGTCGAGCAGGTTGCGCAGCAGCACTTCGATGAGCACCGGGTGGCAGTCCAGCTCCACGGCCGGGCCGTCTTCGAGCGAGACCTCCAGCGCCTGGGCGAGCGCGCGCGGCGCGGCCTCGGCCAGCGCGGCGCGCGCCAGCTCGCGCAGATCCGCGCGCCGCATCGCCCCCGCGTCCTGCCCGGCTTCCAGGCGCGCGAGCGTCAGCATCTGCTCGGCGAGCCGGGCCGCGCGCTCGGCGCCGGCGACGATGGCGTCGAGCGCCTCGTTGCGCGCAGCGTCGCCCTCGGCGCGTCGCGCCACCTGCGCCTGGGTGCTCAGCACGGCGAGCGGCGTGCGCAGCTCGTGCGCGGCGTCGGCGGTGAGGCGCCGCTCGCGTTCCAGCGACTCGCCGATGCGGCCGAAGAGGCGGTTGAGCTCCGCGACCAGCGGCTCGATTTCGACAGGCGCGCGCGCGGCCTCCAGCGGCGCGAGGTCGGCGGGGCCGCGGCGCGCGAGTTGCGCGCGCAGCTCGCCCAAGGGCCGCAGGCCTCCGCCCACGCCGAGCCAGATGGCGAGTGCGAGCGCCGGCAGCGCGGCGGCGAGCGGCCAGACGAGCGCCTCGCCGAGCGCCTCCACGATCTCGTCGCGCGCGTGCCGCGCCTCGCGATGCGGCAGGTGCTCCTCGAAGAGCTTGCGTGCCTCGTGGCGGATCTCCACGAAGGCCGAAATGCCGATGCCGAGCCAGGCGAGCGCGCTCAGGGCGAGGATGATCGCGAGCAGCCGGCGCTTGAGGGACGGGCGCGCCATTCAGCCCGTGTCGCGCGCCATCAGGTAGCCGACGCCGCGGATGGTGCGGATCAGCTCCGGCGCGAGCTTCCTGCGCAGGTGGTGGATGTGCACATCGATCGCGTTGCTCTCGACTTCCTCGCCCCAGCGGTAGACGCGCTCCTGCAGGTGCTCGCGCGAAAGCACGCGCCCGGCGTTCAGCATCAGCTCGCGCAACACCTCGAATTCGCGCGCCGGCAGCTCGACCGCCCGGCCACGCCAGGTGACCGTGTGCGCGCCGGAGTCGAGGGCGACGCCGCCCACGCTCAGCACCGCGCTCGCCGCGCCGTGCGCGCGGCGAACCAGCGCGCGCAACCGCGCCGCCAGCTCTTCCAGCCGGAACGGCTTCACCAGGTAGTCGTCCGCGCCCGCGTCCAGCCCCTTGACGCGGTCTTCGAGCGCATCGCGCGCCGTGAGAATGAGCACCGGCGTCCGGTCGCCCCTTGCGCGCAGGCGCGCGAGCAGTTCCAGGCCGCCCAGGCGCGGCAGGCCAAGATCGAGAACGATGGCCTGATACGAGGTAGCGGAGAGCGAAGCGTCGGCCGCCACGCCGTCGCGCACCCAGTCGGCGGCGAAGCCGCCCTGCTCGAGCCCGGCCTGCGTGCCGCGCCCGAGCAACGGGTCGTCCTCGACGATGAGAATGCGCATTGCGCTAGCGTAACGCCCCCTGCAGGGCGGCGGTCCAGATGCCCGCCACCAGGGCGAGCAGGGCGCCCGCGGCCACCCAGCGCTTGCGCCGGATGGCGTCGGCGCTGCTGCCGCGCTTGAATCCCGTCCACATGGCGCGCGCGAGGTTCTCCCGGTGGATGAGACTCGAGACGACGACGGCGCCGATGTGCACGAACACGAGCGCGAGCATGGCTTCCGCCACGCCTTCGTGCAACTCCTCCAGCCAGTGGCCGGCGAATTCGGCGTGCACGGCGTACCCGGAGGCCGCGGTGGCGAGACCCAGCCCGAGCAGCGCGAGCACCGCCCACCCGCCCGCCGGGTTGTGCCCCACATGATGTTCGGGGCGAAACAGGAGGAGCGAGGCGAGATAGCGCTTCACCGGGCCGGGGCCCGTCACGAAGGACGAGAAGCGCGCGTGGCGGCTGCCGATGAACCCCCAGGCGAGGCGAAACGCGATGAGGCCGGCGAACGTATAGCCGAGCGCGACGTGCACGTCGCGCCAGCGCTCCGACTCGGCGGTGAGCCAGGCGCCGGCGAAGGTCGCCGCGAGCAGCCAGTGAAAGAGCCGCGTGGGCAGGTCCCAGACGAGGATGCGTTCCTTGTTCATGTCGGTCCCCAGGGTCACTTCGGCAGGCGAAGCGTGCGCTCCGAGTAGTCGCCGTCGTCTGCGCGCCTGTGGCACGCTCCGCAATTGGCGGCGCTTTTCACCGCGGTTCCCTTCCAGAGCGCGGCGGGCACTTCGCGGTGCTCCTTGGCGAACCAGCGCGTCTCGGTGATGCGCGGCTCGACGCCCGGCGGCGGTTCGCGCCGGCCCGCGTTGGCGGCGAGATACCTGCCGATTTCCTCCCGCGCCCCGGCATCGAGCGAGGCATCGGTGCCGAAATGCCGGTCGAGGCGCTGCATGAGCAGTTGCCATGAGCTTGCAGGCAGGAGCCGCGGCGGATACGCGACGTGGCAGCTGCCGCACTCGGCCTTGTAGACAGGGTTGGGCGGCAGGCGCGGCTTGTCGGCCGCGGCGGGCAAGGCTGCAAGTGCGAGGAGTGCGGCGAGGAGCACAGGTCTCATGACCGCCTCTTGAGAAGAAAGGCGAGCACGTCGGCCTTCTCCGCGCTCGTGCAGACGCGGCCGAGGACGTCCTTGCAATTGCGCCCGAACCACTTCTCCGAGCGCGCGGCATCGGTGAAGCGCTGCGGGTCCGCGCCGGGCGCGAGCGGCGCGATCGTCTTGCCGGTCTTCGCGTGGCGCCCGGCGCCATCCGGCGGATTGCCATGGCAGCTGGCGCAGCTCCACTCGCCGCCGTGCGTCGCGGTGAAGAAATGTTCGCCGCGCCGGGCCGAGGCCGCGAAGGCGGCATCCGCCTTGCGCGCCTCGGCCTGGTAGCCCGCGAGCAGGCTGGCCGGGTCGGCGGCGAGCGCAGGCAACGCAAGCGCCGCCGCCATGATCAAGAGAAAGATATTCATCGCATCTCTCCGTGGATTGGACACGGCGACAGGTTGGACCGCCTCTATTAGCGCCCGATTAAGGCGCGGCGAGGGCGATGCCTGTCCGGTGCTGCGGGAGAGTGAGCGCGACGGCTGGGGCGCGGGGGAGACCGGCGGCGGCCCCGTGTCAGACCCGTTCCTTGAATTCCTTGCCGAGCAGCCCCTCGGGCCGCACGAGGAGCACGACGATGATGATGCCGAAGGCGAGCGTATTCTTGAAGTGGATGGCGAGGTAACCGCCGGTCAGGCTCTCGGCCACGCCGAGGACGAGCGCGCCGACGACCGCGCCGGGCAGGCTGTTCAGCCCGCCGAGCACCGCGGCCGCGAAACCCTTGAGGAAGGGATCGAGCATGAAGAAGGGATCGAGCAGCAGCGCCGGGGCGAGGAAGATGCCGGCCACCACCCCCAGGGCCGAGGCCGCGCCCCAGGACACCGACAGCACCAGCCGCGTCGGAATGCCGAGCGTCTGCGCCGCCATGAGGTTCTCGGAGGTCGCGCGCATCGCCAGGCCGAGCCGCGTCTTCTGCACGAGCAGGTACAGGAGCAGGCTGCCGAGGATGCCCGCGCCGAGGCTCGCGAGCGAGAGCTGGCTGATGACGACGCCGCCCACGGTGTAGGTCCGGGTGTCGGAGATGGGGAAGGGCAGGGACACCGGGTCGGCGCCCCAGTACCAGATCACCACCCCCTGGATGATGAGCGCGAGGCCGAGGGTGAGGATCACCATGCCGAGCAGGTTCGCGCCCTCGCGCTGCGCCCTGGCGAGCACGCTCAGGTAGAACGCGACGCCGACGGCCGCGCCGACCGCGAGGCTCGCGCCGAAGGCGGCGAGGAACGAGTACTTGTGCGAGAGCGCGGAGAAGGCGACGAAAGTCGCCACCGTCGCGATGTCGCCGTGGGCGAAGTTGAGCACCCGCGTCGAGCGGTAGATGAGCACGATGCCGAGCGCGACCAGCATGTACAGGCTGCCGGCCGAGAGCCCCGTGAAGACGTACTGGAAGAACGATGTCATCAGCGGAACGGCCAGTTGCGGAAATACAGGCGCGTCTTGAGCCAGCCGCCGTACAGTCCGAGCGGCTCGAACATCAGCACCAGCAGGATGCCCAGGCCGTAGATGATCGGCACCAGTTCGCGGTAGTCCGCGAGCAGCTTCGGCACCGCGATGACGAACAGCGCGCCGAGGATCGAGCCCTCGATCGAGGCGATGCCGCCGACGACCACGGCGACGAACAGCGTGAGCGACTCCAGCAGGTTGAAGATCTGCGGATCGATGTGGCCGAGCACCTGCGCGTAGAGCGCGCCGTGCACGCCGGTGTAGAAGGACGAGACGGCGAACGCGAGCAGCTTGTAACGCGTCAGGTTCACGCCGTTCACCTCCGCGGCGAGATCGGCGTCCCGGATCGCCACGAAAGCGCGCCCGACGTAGGAGGAAACCAGGTTGTAGGTGACCAGGGTGAACGCCGTCACGAGCAGCAGGTAGACGTAGTACTGCGTGTGCGCCGCCGAGAGGCCGAACATCGGCTTCAGCTTGGCGATCGCCAGCCCGGTGCGCCCGCCCGAGAGCGCCTCGAAATTGACGAACACCTGGTAGACCGCCACTCCGAAGCCGAGCGTGGCGATGGCGAGGTACGGCCCCTTCAGCCGCAGCGACGGGAAGCCCACCAGCACCCCCACCAGCGCCGCGAGCGCGCCGGCGCCGGCGAGCGCCAGCGGAAACGGCAGCCCCCAGATGCGCAGGTGGCCGAACGTGAACGCGCCGATGGCGAGAAACGCGGCCTGCGCGAACGAGATCTGCCCGGTGTAGCCGATGAGCAGGTTCTGCCCCATCACGCCGATCGAGTAGAGCGCGACCAGGGTGGCGAGGAAAACGAGGTGGTCGGGCGCAAACCAGGGCAGGGCGACGAGCCCGGCGACGAGCAGGGCGAGCAGCACCCGCGCGATCGGCCTGCGCGCGAAGCGCAGGTCCTCGCGGTAGGACTCGATCAGGTCCACCGTGCCGCCTCAGCTCGCATACAGCGCCTGGATCTGCTCGGCGTAGCGCGATTCCAGCGCGCGGCGCTTCACCTTCATGGTCGGGGTCACGTCGCCCTCCTCGGCGTAGAAGCGACGCGGCAGCAGGGCGACCTTCTTCACGCTCTCCACCTGCGACAGCGTCTTGTTCACCCGGTCCACCTCGCTCTCGATCAGCCGGACGATGTCCGGGTTGCGCGTCAGGTCCTCGTAGGTGGTGAAGGGGATGCGGTGGTCCTGGGCGAACTTGATGACGTTGTCCTCGTCGATGAGCACGAGCGCGACCAGGTACTTGCGCCGCTCGCCGATCACCACCGCGTCCTGGATGTAGGGGCTGAACTTGAGCTTGTTCTCGATGTAGGCGGGCGTGATGTTCTTGCCGCCGGCGGTGATGATGATGTCCTTCTTGCGGTCGAGGATGCGCAGGTAGCCCTCGTCCCAGGCGCCGACGTCGCCGGTGTGCAGCCAGCCCTCGCCATCCACCGTCTGCGCGGTCAGCTCGGGGTCCTTGAAGTAGCCCTTGAAGACGTGCGGTCCCCGGGTCAGGATCTCGCCGTCCTCGCCCAGCTTCACCTCGATGCCCGGAATCATCTCGCCCACGGTGCCGACGCGGGGGCGCTCGACGCGGTTGACGCTGATCACCCCGGTGGATTCAGTCTGGCCGTAGCCTTCCACGAGCGGAATGCCGAGCGCATGGTAGTACTCGAAAAGCTCCGGCGAGGCGGGCGCCGCGCCGCACACCGCGATGCGCGTGCGCTCGAAACCCAGGCGCCGCTTGAGCGGCTCGAGCACCGTCCAGCGCGCGCACCAGTAGGCGAGCGAGAGGCCGGCGCCGGGCGCGCCGCCCGACAGGCGCGCGCGCGCGTGCCGCCGGCCGATCGCCACGGCGAGGCGGTAAAGGCGGCGCTTCAGCCAGGTCGAGTCCGCCATGCGCAGCTCGACCGCCGAGGCGAGCTTCTCCCAGATGCGCGGGACGCTCGCGAAGTAGGTCGGCGAGACCTCGCGCAGGTTCTCGAACAGCGTGTCCAGGCTCTCGACGAAGTTGACGATGTACCCCGTGCGCTGCGCGCCGAACACCGAGATCAGGTTCTCGTAGATGTGCGCGAAGGGCAGGTAGGACACGACCTCGTCGTCGGCACGCACGCTGTTGACCGACAGGAAGGCCTCGGTCACCCACAGGATCGAGCGGTGCGCGAGCATCGCTCCCTTGGGCGGGCCGGTGGTGCCCGAGGTGTAGATGATCATCGCCGTATCCCCGGGCGCGATCGCGCTCAAGCGCTCGTCCACCGCCTGCGGCCGCGACGCGGCGAGCGCGTCGCCCTCTTCCAGGAACGTCTCGAAGAAGCCGACGCGCTCGCTGGCGAATCCCCACAGGCCCTTCGCGTCCCAGACCACGATGCGCTCGAGCTTCGTCTCGCCGATGATGGCGAGGAGCTTGTCGAGCTGCTCGGCGTTCTCCGCGAACGCCAGCCGCGCCTCGGAGTGCTGCAGCAGGTAGGTGATCTGCTCGGGCGCCGAGGTGGGATAGACGCCGACCGTGACGCCGCCCGCCATCTGCACGCCGATGTGGCAGTAGAGCCACTCGGGACGGTTCTCCCCGAGAATGGCGACGTTCTCCTGCGGGCGCAGCCCGAAGGCGAGCAGCGCCGCGGCGACGCGGCGGGCCTGCGCGCCGTACTGCCGCCAGCTCACGCGGCGCCAGATGCCGTGCTCCTTGTAGCGGATGGCGAGCCGCTCGCCCTGCCGCTCGACCTGCTGCAGGAACAGCTCGGGCACGCTGCGTGCCGCCGCCGCGCTCACCAGCGCCTCCGCTTGCGGTACTGGCGCCAGCCCTTCGCCGCCTCGTCCGTCGCGGCCACGCCCAGGTAGACCTCGCGCACGTTCTCATCCGCCATCAGTTCCTGCGACGTGCCTTCGAGGACGACGCGCCCGGTCTCGAGGAACGCGCCCCGGCGCGCCACGCCGAGCGCAAGCCGGGCGTTCTGTTCCACCAGCAGGATCGTGGTGCCGCCGCGGCTGATCTCGGTGAGCGCCTCGTACACGAGGCTCGCGATGCGCGGCGCGAGCCCGAGCGAAGGCTCGTCGAGCATGAGCAGCCGCGGCCGGCGCAGCATGGCGCGGCCGATCGCGAGCATCTGCTGCTCGCCGCCCGAGAGCGTCTCGGCTTCCTGGCCGGCGCGCTCGCGCAGGATCGGAAACATGCGGTGCACCGCCGCGAGGTCGTCGGCCGCGCGCGCATCGCGCCTGCCCCAGAGCCCCAGTTCGAGGTTCTCCGCCACGGTGAGCTCCCGGAACAGCCCCCGGTCCTCGGGAACGTAGACGATGCCGAGCCGGGCGATCGATTCCGGCTGCCAGCCGTGCACGCGCCGGCCGTCGAAGACGATCTCGCCTTTCTTGGGCTGATCCTTCAGCAGCCCGGCGATGGTGCGCAGCAGCGTCGTCTTGCCCGCGCCGTTCGGGCCGAGCACGGCGAAGATCTCGCCCTCCTCGATCTCGAGCGAAACCCCGAAGAGGGCGTAGATGCGGTCGAAGTAGAGCGTCTCGACCGAGCTGACCTTGAGCAGCGCCGCCATCAGTTTCCCACGTAAGCCTTGACGACTTCGGGGTGCCGCTGCACTTCCGCCGGCGTGCCCTCGGCGATTTTCACGCCGTGATCGAGCGCCACCATGCGGTCGGCGAGCCGCGAGGCGAAGCGCAGGTCGTGCTCGACGAACAGCACCGTGATCCGGAAGCGGCCGCGGATCTCGTGCACCCAGTAGCCGAATTCCTCCTTCTCCTCCTGCGTCAGGCCCGACACCGGTTCGTCCAGCAGGAGCAGCCGCGGTTCGGTGGCGAGCGCGCGCCCGAGCTCCACGCGCTTCTGCACGCCGTAGGGGCAGTCCCCCGCGCGGCTCTTGCGCACCGGCTCCAGGTTGAGGAACTCGATGATCTCCTCGCAGCGGCTGCGGTGCCGGATCTCCTCGGCGCGCAGCCGCAGCGCCGCCGCGGCGAGGTTCTTGGCGAAATGCAGGTGCCGTCCGACCATCAGGTTGTCGAGCACCGTCATGTTGTGGAACAGGCGCAGGTTCTGGAAGGTGCGCGCGACCCCGGCGCGCGCGATCTCGTCGGGCGTGTGCCCGAGCAGGGAGGCGCCATGGAAGGCGATCGCGCCCGAGGTCGGCCGGTAGATCCCGGTGATGCAATTGAAAAGCGAGGTCTTGCCCGAGCCGTTCGGGCCGATCACGGCGAGCGTCTCGCTCTCCAGCACGGAGAGCGAGACGCCTTCTATGGCCTTGATGCCGCCGAACGCGAGCGAGAGGTCGCCGACCTCCAGCAGGCCCGCCATGCGCCGCGCGCTTTGCCTAGAAGTGCGCGGGGAACGGCTGGTAATCGGTGATCGTCGTGAATGAGGCGTCCGCCGCCTTGCCCGCGCGCTGCATGCGGATCGGGTTGAGGCCGTGATGGCGGTCCTTGTTCCACGTGATCTTGCCGGTCAGCCCCTCGGGCGACCAGTCCTTGATCGTGTTCATGGCGGCGATGAAATTCTCGCGGGTCGGGTTCTTGCCGGCGCGCTTCAGACCCTCGACCATGGCAATCATGGCGGTCGCCCCCGCCAGGGCCAGACTCTCGCGGCCCTTCAGCTTCGGGTCCTGCTTCAGAAGGATCTCGACCACCCGGTCCGCCGCCGGCTCGCCGGGAACCGATCCCTGGACGTCGTAGTAGGCGCCCTCCCAGAGTTCGCCCAGCAGCTTGAACATCAGGTGCCGGTCGCCCAATGGAAAGGAGGCGAAGATCTTCGGCCGGTAGCCGACCTTCGCCATTTCGCGGATCACGCCCGCCGCATGGGTGACCGTCGAATACAGGATCACCGCATCGGCGCCGGATTCCTTCAGCTTCAGCGCGTGCGTGCCCAGTTCGCGATCCGTCACCTCGTAGGAGACCTCCGCGGCGACCGACACGCCCGCCTTGCCGGCGCCGCGCTTCACGCCCTCCAGGCCGCCCTTGCCGTAGTCGTCGTTCTGGTAGAACATCGCCACCTTTTTCGCCTTCTCCAGCGCCGCCGCCTGACGCGCGAGGAACTCGCCCTCGTCGGTATAGTCGGGGTACACCATGAAGACGCCCGCGACCTTGTCGCGCGGCTGCTTGGCGAAGACCTCCGGGTTGCCGAAGGGCCACACCACCGGGATCTTCGCCTCCGCGACGATGTCCTTGTTGGCATTGAGCACCGCCGTACCCAGCAGTCCGACGATGGCGAAGACCTGATCCTTGAGCTCGTTGACGTTGGCGACCGCCCGGCCCGGGTTGTAGCCGTCGTCGCGCATCACGACCCTGATCTGGCGGCCGTTGACTCCGCCTTGCGAGTTGACGTACTTGGCCCATGTTTCCGCGCCCTGCCCGGTCGTGCCCCAGGCCGCCGCCGGCCCGGAAAGCGGCGTGGTGATGCCGATGACGATTTCGGTATCGGTGACACCCGGCACCTTCTGCGCAACTGCGGGCGCCGCGAGCGCAAACAGCGCGGCAGCCGCGAGAACTCCGCTTCGGACCCTCATGTTCGTCCTCTCCTCATTCTGATGGTGGATGTCTTGCGCCCGGAAGTGTACGTTGGCCCGGGGGGTTTCACAATGGATGGATCCCGGGCGGCGCCCGGACCCCGGCGCGCGCAACCGGGGGCCGGGAAGGCGGGGCGCGGGTATGCCGATGCGACGCCGTTTCGACGCCCCGTCATGACGCCGGCGCCGCCGGATGCGATGATCGGCGCGTGACCGACGCCCGCGTATCCGCGTGAAGGCGGCAGCCCGCGATCCCCGCCGCTGGATCCTCGCGGCGCTGATGTGCACGATGATGCTCGCGGCGATGGACATCACGATCGTCGCCACCGCCATGCCGCAGATCGTGGGCGATCTCGGCGGCTTTCGCCTGTTCAGCTGGGTGTTCTCGATCTACCTGCTCGCGCAGACGGTGACGATCCCGGTCTACGGCAAGCTCGCCGATCTGGTCGGCCGCAAGCCGGTGCTGATCGGCGGCCTGCTGGTGTTCCTGGCCGGCTCCGCGGCCTCGTCGATGGCCTGGAGCATGCACTCCCTCATCGCGTTTCGGGGCGTGCAGGGCCTCGGCGCGGGCTCGATCATCGCGACGGTCGCCACGCTGGCGGGCGACCTGTACTCGGTGCGCGAGCGCGCCGCGATCCAGGGGTGGCTCTCCGCCGTCTGGGGTATCGCCGCGATCGCCGGGCCGCTCGCCGGCGGCGCCTTCGCCGAGTACCTGTCCTGGCACTGGATCTTTCTCGTCAACCTGCCGATCGGCGCGCTCGCGCTCGCGCTCATCGGCGCGTTCCTGCACGAATCGTTCGAGCGGCGGCGCCCGCGCGTCGACTACGCCGGCGCGGCGCTGGTGCTGGCCTCGGTCGGCAGCCTGATCTTCGGCCTGCTGCAGGGCGGGCAGGCGTGGCCGTGGCGATCCTGGCAGAGCCTCGCCGTGTTCTCGCTTGCCGCGGCGCTGATCGCCGCCACCGCCTGGGTGGAACGGCGCGCCGCCGAACCGGTGATGCCGGGCTGGCTGTGGCGCGAGCGCGCGCTGGCGGGCGCGAACCTCGGCACCCTCGCGATGGGCATGGTGATGATGGCGCCGAGCGCTTACCTGCCGACGTTCCTGCAGTCGGTGCATGGCCTGGGGGCCACCGCCGCGGGGCTCGTTCTCGCCTGCATGAGCTTCGGCTGGTCGGGCGCCTCGGCGCTCTCGGGCCGTCTGTACATGCGCGCCGGGTTTCGCGACACCGCGCTCGCCGGCGCCGCGCTCGTCACCCTCGCCTCTACGCTGCTCGCCCTGGTGCTGGAGGGCAGCGGCTTGTGGGCGGTGATCGTCGGCCAGGTGGCGCTCGGCGCGGGCTTCGGCCTGCTTTTCACGCCGCTGCTGATCGGCGTGCAGTCCGCCGTCGCCTGGGAGCGGCGCGGCGTCGTCACCGGCGCGAGCATGTTCTCGCGCTACCTCGGGCAGAGCCTCGGCGCGGCCCTGTTCGGCGCCGTTTTCAACGCGGCCGCGGCCGCGCGCCTGGAGCACCGGCCCGCGGCGCTCGCCGAGCGCCTGCCGCTGCAGGTCGACGCGGTGCTCGGCGCCCTGCACGCCAGCCCGCCCGGCGGCGCGGCGCACCTCTACCTGCAGGACACCATCGCCGCGGCCACGCGCACCGTGTTCGCCGGAATGGCGGCGGTCGCGGTCGCGGCGCTCGCCGTCCTTTTCGTGATGCCGCGCAGGCCATGACCGATGGCGCCGCCCGGCTGCCGGCCGCGGGCCACGAGGCGCGACGCGCCTGCGGAGAACGCATCGGAATCCACCCCGCAACCATGAGGAACCGCGCATGGCCTGGACCATTCTCTTCATCGCAGGATTGTTCGAAGTCGGCTGGGCCATCGGCTTGAAATACACCGAAGGGTTCACGCGATTGTGGCCCTCGGTCTGGACCGTCCTGGCGATGGCCGCCAGCCTGGGGTTGCTGGGAATCGCCATGAAGACGCTCCCGGTCGGCACGGCGTACAGCGTCTGGGTGGGCGTCGGCGCGGTTGGCACCGTCGCGTTCGGCATCGTGCTGCTTGGCGAGCCGGCGAGCGCGGCCCGTCTGCTCAGCATCGCGCTGATCGTCGCCGGCATCGCCGGACTGAAGCTCGCGACACCCGTCTGACTCGACAGGAAAAGGAGCAATCATGCCGATCGCGATCAGGAATACGCTGCTGCTCGTTCTCTCGGGCACCGCCGGCTACTTCGACGCGGTGTGCTTTCTGGCGCTCAAGGTCTTCCCGGCCAATATGACCGGCAATACCGTCGTTCTCAGCGTCGCTCTTGTTCATGCGGATCGTGAAGCGATCCTCTATTCGGGTTCCGCGCTTCTCGGATTCGTCGCCGGAGCCGCTCTCGGCGCCTGGATCGTCGAGCCGGACGAGAGCGCCACGATCTGGCCGCGCCGCGTCAGCGTCGCGCTGGCGCTGGAAGCGGCGTTGCTGATCGGGTTTGCGATCGCGTGGTGGTGGACGGGCGAGCACGCGATCGGCGATCCGCTGGTGCGGGCCGCGCTGGTGATCGCCGCGGCATCGGCGATGGGCACGCAGAGCGCCGCGGCGCAGCGGCTCGGCGTGGCCGGGGTATCGACCGTGGCGGTGACGGGCACCCTCACGGGATTGACGGCGGACCTCGTCGCGATGGCGCGCCGCGGTCTGGCAGCCTCGGCGCCGTGGCGAGACATGGGCCTGCTCGCCGTGTGGCTGGTCTACGCCGGCGGCGCGGCCATCGCCGCGGCCTCGCCGCGGGAGCGGCTCGCCGCCCTGGTGTTTCCGGCGGCGCTGATTGTCATGGTGACGCTCGCCGCGATGATCGCCGCGCGCCGAAACGCAAGCGCCTGAGTCGCCTGGCGCGCGCTGCCTGCCGCGGTTTTCTTTCTACCTCTTGAGTGTTATCGTTAGCACCAAATGATGACCGACCGACCTTCCCTCTATCTGACCGAAAATGATCTCGATCGCCTCTCGGACCTGCTGCAGGAGCAGGGCGGGCGATTCGCGAGACTCGAGGACGAACTCGCGCGCGCGGTCGTCGTGCCGCGCGAGGAGATTCCGCGCGACGTGGTGACGATGAATTCGCGCGTGGTCTTCGAGAACGAAACCACCGGCGAGCGGCGCGAAGTGACCCTCGTCTATCCGGGCGATGCCGACATCAACGCCGGCAAGATCTCGATCCTCGTGCCGGTGGGGACGGCGCTGCTCGGCTTGCGCGTCGGCCAGTCGATCGACTGGGAACTGCCGAGCGGGCAGAAGCAGCGCTTTCGCGTCATCGGCGTCCCTTTCCAGCCGGAAAGCGCGCGCGGCTAGCGAGCCGAGGGAGGGGCGGAGGGATTCCAGGCCCGCGCCCCGGCGAAGAACAGGGCGCCTGAGCTTGCCGCGGACCGCGCCGGTCTGCCACACTGAGCGCCGTTTCGTTCCACAGCCCCGGGGAGTTCATCATGCGCCATTCCGCCTTGCGTCATCTCTTCGTTCCCCTGCTGGCCGCGCTCGCCGCCGGCTGCGCGCAGCAGGCGGAGAAGCCCTCCAGCGGCGTGCAGCGGATGTACGTCCTCAACTGCGGCGAATCGCGCACCAACGACGTGTCGCGCTGGTCGCCCGGGGTCAACGTTGGCCAGCCCTGGGATTTCAGCAACAACTGCTACCTGATCCGGCACGCGCAGGGGCTGATGCTCTGGGACACCGGCTTCGCGGACGCGGTGGCGGCGATGCCGAACGGGCTGGTCATCGGCGGCGGCATGCTGCACGCGCGCATGAAGAAGACGCTCGTCGCGCAGCTCGCCGAAATCGGCGTCAAGCCCGCCGACGTGAACGTGATCTCGTTCTCCCATTTCCATCCCGACCACGCCGGCAACGCCAACCTGTTCGCGGGCGCAGTGCTGTACGTTCAGGAGGCGGAGTACGAGGCGCTGTTCGGCGCGGCGCCGCAAAAGCTCGGCTTCCAGCCGGCGGCGTACGAGAAGCTGCGCGGCAGCTCCACGGTGAAGGTGAAAGGCGACCGCGACGTCTTCGGCGACGGCTCGGTGGTGATCCTGTCGACGCCGGGGCACACCCCGGGCCACCAGTCGCTGCTGGTGCGGCTGCCGAAGACCGGCGCGGTGATCCTGGCGGGAGACATGGTGCACTTCGAGTCGAACTGGACCAACCGGCGCGTGCCCGGCATGAATTTCAGCATCCCCGAGTCGCGAAAGAGCATGGAGCGGGTCGCCGCGCTGATGCAGCAGCACGGCGCGCAGCTCTGGATCAACCACGACAAGGCGCAGAGCGCGCGCATGCCGATGGCGCCGCAATACGTGGAGTAGGGCGCGCGCGGGTTCGCCGCGCGGGGCAACCGCTCAGGGTCGCCGCGGCGCGCTCGCGCCGCGCCCGCGCCCCTGCGCGGCGAGATACTCGACGATGGTTTCGCCGGAGGTTCCCGGCGGAAAGACCCGGGCCACGCCGCGCGCGAGCAGCCGCTCGGCCTGCGCCGGCGGGATGTTGCCGCCGCAGACCACCGGAACGTCGCTCAGCCCGTGCTCGCGGACGAGGTCCAGGAGCTCGTCGAGCAGAACGAAATTGGAGGCGTGCGAGCTGATGCCGATCACGTCCACGTCCTCCTCGATGGCCGCCTTCACGATCATGGCCGGGGTCTGGTTGGTGCCCAGGTAGACGACCTCGAAGCCCGCTTCGCGAAGCAGCGTGGCGATCACCTGGGCGCCCGTGGTGTGGCTATCGAGGCCGATCATCGAGACGATCAGCTTGATGCCGCGGCCTAGCATGGCGCGGTCCTCCCGCGGACCCGGGCGCGCCGCATCAATGCAGGCGGAACGGGCATTCGATCATGCCGAACGGATCGTATTTCAGGCCGCGCGCCTGGCGGATGACGCCCATGATTTCGCCCGCGGTGGCGTACGCCTTCACCGCCTCGATGATCGCGGGCATCAGGTTGAAGCGCTCGCCCTTGCCCGCGTCCTCGTGCAGCCGCCTCGCGCAGGCTTCGATCGGCGCCATGGCGCGCGCCGCCTTCCAGTCGGCCATGCGTCTCGCGATCGCCGCCGAGTCGCTTGCCTCGACCTCCTGGATCGGAATCCGGAACAGCTCTTCTTCGGGGGGGATGGCGAGATGGTTGACGCCCACCACCAGCCTTTCCCTGTTTTCCAGCTCGCGGAACTTGCGGCTGGCCTCGTTCTTCAGCATCGACTCGATGTAGCCCTGCTCGATCGCGGCGACGAGGCCGCCGCGCGCGTCGATCTCCCCGAGGATGCGGTAGGCGGCCGCCTCGACCTCGTTGGTGAGGCTCTCCACGAAATAGGAGCCGGCGAGCGGGTCGACGACCTCCGCCGCCCCGGTCTCGACGGCCACGATGTGCTGCGTGTTCAGCGACATCCGCGCCGCCAGCGGCGAGGGCTCGGCGTAGGCGTTGTCCAGGGTGGCGTTGTCGATCGCGGTGCAGCCGGCGATGGCGCCCGCCAGCGTCTGGATCGCGCAGCGCACGAGGTTGTTGAGCGGCTGCTGGTAGGTCATGGTCCGGCCCGAGGTGTGCACCGCGATCAGCAGCTGGCAGGATTTCTCGCTTTTCGCGCCGAAGCGCTCCTTCGCCATGCGGGCCCACATGCGGCGCAGCGCCCGCACCTTGGCGATTTCCTCGAAAAAGCGCGTGCCGATGCTCGCCAGCTGGTAGGGAACGCGCATCACCTCGTCGAAGTCCAGGCCGCGCTCCTCGACCAGGCGTCCGCAGATTTCCTTGAGCATCGACAGCTCGATCGCGAGCAGCTGCGCGTTGTTGCCGCCGGACTCCTGGAAGTGCTGGCCGACCAGGCCGGCGCGCATGCGAATGCGGTTGCGCACGATGTACTCGGACGAATCGAGAAACAGCTTCATGTTGAGGTCGAACGGCTGCACGTCGGTCTGCCCGAAGACGTTGCTGAAGGGCGACTCGGTGACGCTGCCGTGGATCTCGCGCAGCGCATCGCCGCGCTTTTCCGCCAGCGCCACGACATAGGCGAGGCGCAGCGCCGCCGGCGCGCAGCAGCCGAGCAGCGTGATCGACTGCCCGGTGAGCGGAATGTCCTCCATCAGCTCCTCGAACTCGAGCAGCGAGCTGCCGGGCCAGCCGAGCACCCCGTTCTCGTGCCGCGCCATGGGATGGTCGGCGTCGATGCACGAGGACGACACCCGGTCGTGAATGACGCACAGGCCGCCGGTCTGGCCCATCTCGCGATATTTCTTCAGCACCCGGTTCGCGTCCCTGGACGAGCCCAGCCCCGCGGTCATCCGGCGCGTCCACATGCGGCTGCGGTAACCCTCGGGGTGATAGCCGCGGGTGTAGGGGAAGCTGCCGGGATCGCCCAGGTCGCGCCCGTAATCGATCCCCTCGATGTCGCGCGGCCCGTACACCGGCCGGATGGGGTAGCCGTAGTCAGTGACGCAATTCATGTCTGCTCCTTGAGAAGAACCCGGCGCGCCTTCGCCTCGTAGCGCGGCAGCGCGCCGTGCGGATGGCACTCGACCGGGATGGTGAGGCCGAGCCGGCTCGACAGCGCGCGCGCCACCGCGGCGGCGAGGGCCGGGCGCTCGCCCGCGTAGCCGGCCTCGCACTCGACGGCGACCGTGATCGACTTGGGCGAGCCGTCGATCGCATCGACGTAGATCTGCCACGCATCCTTGACCGTGCCGGGCGTGCCGGCGACGACGTCCTCGATCTGCGAGGGAAACACGATCACGCCGCGCACCTTGAGCATGTCGTCCGAGCGCCCGATGATGCGGCCGATGAGCGGCATGCCGCGGCGGCCGCATTCGCAGTCGTAGGGCCGCTCGGACATGCGCACCAGGTCCCGCGTGCGCCAGCGCACCACCGGCGATGCCTCCTTGTCGAGCGTCGTCACCACCACCTCGCCGACTTCGCCGGGTCCGGCCGGCCGCAGCGTCGCCGGGTCGAGCAGCTCGGTGATCACAGAGTCCTCGTTGATGAGGTGCATCTCGTCGCGATGGTGCGCGTGCAGGCAGGCCGCGCCGAGGTTCGGTCCGCCCGCCTCGGTCGTGCCGTAGCTGTTGCGGGCGGTGAAGCCCGGCGGCATCGCCGCCTCGAGCTGCTCGCGAAAGGCGCGCGAGATGGGCTGTCCGCCGATGATCGCCAGGCGCAGCTTGCCCCAATGCGTCTTCGGTTCGATGCCGCGTTCACGCGCCACGCGCACGAGGTGCGAGAGAAAGAGCGGGGAAACGGTGGCGACCTCGCAGGCGAGGTCGCGCAGCCACTCGATGACGAGCTCGGCGCGCCCCGGTCCGACCGGGACGCAGGTCGCGCCGATTTCCTCCAGCGCCATCTCGTGCGCGGGCCCGCCCATCCAGAGCCCGTAGCCGAAGCCCTGGTAGACGCGATCCCCGGGCCGCACGCCGCCGCAGCGCAGCGCCCGCGCCACCTGCGCGGTGAGCCGCCGCAGGTCCCCGCGGGTGAAACCGAACAGGACCGGCAGGCCGGTGGTGCCCGAGGTCGCGAAGAACCGGCTCACCTCGGAGACGCCGACGGTCAGAAAGGGAAACGGGTAGCGCGCCCGCAGGTCGGTTTTCTCCATGGTCGGGGCGCGGGCGAGCCCGTCCGCGGCGGCGAGGTCCCGCGGGTGCATGCCGGCCCGGGCGAAGTGCTCGCGCCATTCGGCGGAGGCGGCCAGGCGCTCGCCGAGCGCGGCGAGCTTGCGCGCCTGGAGGGCTTTCATGCCCTCGCGGTCGAGCGATTCCGCTTCCGGATGCGGCATCATCCGGGACTCGGCCGTGCGGGCGCGCGCGGCGCCGCCGCGGCGGGGCGCCGCAGCACCCCGGTGAGAAAGACCGTCTCGATGTGGCGGACGAGGCCCTCCTCGCCGACCGCGCCGCGCGGGTCGTACCAGGCGTCGAGCCCGTTCAGCATCGTCAGCAGCAGGAACGCGGCCACCGAGGGATCGAGGCGCCGGAACGCGCCGCGCCGCGTGCCGCGCTCGAGCAGGCGGCGCAGCGTGTCCAGGTACCGTCGCTCCAGGCGCTCGATGGCGCGGCGGCTGCGCGCGCCCAGGCGTTCCATCTCGCGGTTGAGCACGGTGAGGCGGTGCGGGTGGCGCATGAAAAAGCCGACGTGGGCGCGAATCACGGTGCGGATCCGCCGCGCCGGATCGCGCTCGGCCGCGGAGCGCTCCACTTCCCGCAGGATGCCGGCGATCGACCCGGCGCAGACGGCGCGCAGCAGCTCCTCCTTGCCGCGGAAGTGATAGTAGATGCCGGGCTTGGTGAAGCCCGACGCCTCGGCCAGCGCGCGCACGCTGGTCGCGCCGAAGCCGCGCGCGGCGAACAGCCGCGCGGCGGCCTCGAGGATCTCTTCCCTGCGCGGATTACGTGCCAGTGGGTCGCGCTCATACTTGACTGGTTGGTAAAGTTAGTGTATTCGTGGTCCGCGCGCGCCGTCAAGGCGGACGCAGGAGAGCGCCATGCCGCCACACCCGCAACCCGAATCGCTGCTGCTCACGGCCGACCGCGCGGGCGTGCGCACCGTCACGCTCAACCGCCCGCGCGCGGGCAACGCGCTGTCGCTGGAGCTGATCCAGGCGCTGCAGCTCGCCTGGGAGCGCGCCGCGGCCGACCGCTCGGTGCGCGTGGTCGTGCTTGCCGGCGCGGGCCGCGTGTTCTGCGCCGGGCACGACCTGGCGGAGCTGGCGGCGCATCCGCGCGACCCGGCGTTCACGCGCGAGCTGATCACCACCTGCAACCGCATGATGCTGGCGATGAACGCGCTGCCGCAGCCGGTCATCGCCAAGGTCCAGGGCGTGGCGACCGCGGCGGGCATCCAGCTGGTCGCCGCGGCGGACCTGGCGGTGGCCTCGAGCGCGGCGAAATTCGCCACGCCCGGCGTCAACGTCGGCAACTGGTGCGCGACGCCGATGGTGGCGCTGTCGCGCGCCGTCGCGCGCAAGCACGCGCTCGGCTTCCTGCTGACCGGCGCGATGCAGAGCGCGGAAACCGCGCTGCGCGTCGGCCTGGTGAACGAGGTCGTGCCGCCCGAGCAACTCGACGCCGCGGTGGA
>JADLES010000033.1 GCA_020845995.1 Burkholderiales bacterium
GCGGTGATCATCAGCGACGGGCGCGCGTCGTCGATGCGCGCCGCGAGGCTCGCCGCCGCGAAGCCGCCGAACACGACCGAGTGGATCGCGCCGATGCGCGCGCAGGCGAGAATGGCGAAGGCCGCCTCGGGGACCATCGGCATGTAGATGATCACCCGGTCGCCGCGCTTGACGCCGAGGGACTGCATCATCGCGGCGACCCGGTTTACTTCTGCATGCAGTTGCTTGTATGTATAGGTTTCTGTTTTTTCTACTTCTGTAGAAATCCAAATCAATGCATTTTGGTCGCCGCGCGTCGCGAGATGCCGGTCCACGGAGTTGTGGCAGAGATTCGTCTCGCCGCCGACAAACCACTTGGCGAACGGCGGGCGCGAATAGTCGAGCACCTTCGCAAAGGGCTTCTGCCAGTGGACGAGCTTCGCCTCCTCGCGCCAGAAACCCTCGCGGTCGGCGATCGAACGGCGGTGGAAGTCGCTGTATTTTTCCTGCGGCTTCATGCGTTCAGGTCGACGACGATCCGGCCGGTCACCCTGGCGCTGATGAAGTCATCGAATGCCTTCGGCAGATCGGCGAAAGCGATGGTCCTCGCCATCTCCTTGAGACCCGCCGGCTTGAGATCCGTGGCGAGCCGGCCCCAGACCGCATGCTCGAGCTCGCGGCTGGGCGCGTCCGTCGAATTGATGCCGAGCAGGCTGACGCCTCGCAGGATGAAAGGCATGACGGTCGTGTTCAACCCGAAGCCAGCCGCCAGTCCGATCGAGGCGATCACGCCGTTGATTCTCATGGTGCTCGCCATCCAGGCCAGGACCTCCCCGCCAAGATTATCCACCGCACCCTGCCACGTCGCCTTGTCGAGCGGCTTGATCTTGCTCAAGTCGAGCTCGCCGCGCAGCCTCACCTCGGCGGCGCCGAGCTCCTTGAGGTAGGCGGCGCTGTCCGCCTTCCCGGTCAGGGCGACCACGTGATAACCGAGCCTGGACAGCGCCGCGATGGCGATCGAGCCCACGCCGCCGGTGGCCCCGTCCACGATCACCGGGCCGCCGGCCGGATGCAGGCCGTTGTGCTCCATCTTCACGACGGCGAGGCCGGCCGTGTAGCCGGCGGTGCCGAAGGCCATCGCCTCCCACAGGGTCAGACCCTTGGGCAGCTTGACCGCCCAATTCGCCGGGATGCGCGCGTACTCGGCGTAGCCGCCATGGTGCTTGACGCCAAGATCGTGCCCCACGGCGAGCACCGCGTCGCCCTTGGCGAATCCGGGATCGGCCGAGGCCGTGACCGTGCCGGCAAGATCGATGCCGCCGATGCACGACGGCCGCAGCAGGATCCGGCCCTTGCCGGTGGCGGCGAGCGCGTCCTTGTAGTTCACGTCCGAATACGCCACCCGAACGACGAGCTCGCCAGGGTCCAGGTCCTCGAGGCCGCAATCCACGAACTCGGCGCGAATGCCCTTCTCGACCGCAGTGAGCTTGTAGGCTTTGAAGCGTTGCATGCGGTGTCCTTTCTCGCGCCGATTCTAACCGCGAAGGCGACCGGCCCCCGCAACGGAGGCGCGGCCTGCTACGCTTGCCATTCGCGGCACAAGGTCGGGGTTTCGCATTTTCGGGCTATCGGAAGCAGCGCGCGCGCCGCGCGCCACGGATTGGTCGGTCACCGAGTGGCTGAACCACGACGGCCCGCTCGCGCTCGCGGACCTGCGCGGGCGCGTCGTTGTGCTGCACGCGTTCCAGATGCTCTGCCCGGGATGCGTGCAGCACGCGCTGCCGCAGGCGAGCCGCATCCATGCGCTGTTCGGGGCCGAGGGGGTCGCGGTGGTGGGGCTGCACACGGTATTCGAGCACCATGAGGCGATGACCGCGACGGCGCTGCGCGCATTCGCGTACGAGTACCGGCTCGCCTTCCCGATCGGCATCGACGCGCACGCGCCCGGCGAGCCGGTGCCGCAGACGATGCGCGCCTACGGGCTGCGCGGCACGCCAAGCCTCCTTCTCATCGATCGCGCCGGGCGGCTGCGCCGCCACAGCTTCGGCGCGGAGGACGACATGGCGGTGGGCGCCGCCGTCGCAGCCCTCGTCGCCGAGCCGGTCTAGCCGGACTGGGCCGATTCGGTCAATTCCGGCTGGGCGAGGTGCCGGTGCAGCCAGTCGATCATCCGCTGCACTTCGGCCATGCCGCCGGGCACTTTCTCCGGGATCTTCAGGAATTCATGGTCGGTGCCCTCGAGCACCGACACGACGACGGGCACGCCCGCGCGCGCGAGCGCGCCCCCCATGAGCAGCGTGTGACTGAGCAGCGCATCGAGCGCGCCGCAGGTGAGATAGGTCGGCGGCAGCTTCGCCAGGTCCGGGCTGAAGAGCGGGCTGACGAGCGGATTGTTGAGGTGCAGCGTGAAGTTCGGCCCGAGATATCCCATGACCGGGGTCTCGACCGCGCCAGCCGAGTAGACCGGCTCGTAGAGCCAGCGCGCGACGTCGAGCACCGCGAATTCGGGCAGGAGGGCGGCGAATCGCACTTCGGTGCCGGCGAGATCCGCGCCGTCGACCGCGGCCGGCGCCGCGTGCAGGACGAGCGCGGCCGCCGCCGCGAGGTTGCCGCCCGCCGAGGCGCCGCCGATCGCGATGCGCCGCGGATCGCCCCGGAAGCGCGCGATGTTGCGCGCGACCCAGCGCGCGGCGTAGACGGTATCTTCCAGCGCGCACGGAAACGGCTGTTCGGGCGCGAGCGCGTAATCGACGTTCACCACCAGGAGCCCGGCCGCGGCCAGGCGCATGCCGAACTTGCGATCGCTGCGCGCGCTGCCCGAAAACCAGGCGCCGCCATGCAGGTGGATGACCACCGGAAACGGACCGTCGCCCTTCGGCACGTAGATTTCCGCCGTCGGGGTGGCGCGCGCGGCGCCCGGCGGTCGCATCGCGACCGTCTCGTGGAACGCGCCGATCTCGGGCAAGGTCTCGTTCAGGAAATCGTAAGCGCGCGCGTTGCGTTCGCGGATCGCCGGCAACTGGTCCGGCGACTTGAGCAGGTTGATCGGCACCGGCCGGCCAAGGACCAGCGTGCGCCAGTAGGAGATGCGTTCGGTCATGTTTGCTCGCGGCGGTCTAGACCGCCTCCGGATCCTTTCGCGTGTATTGCCGACTGCCCGAAACGGGATTGGCGTAGTGAAACGGCGGGACGAATCTGCCCGGATAGGGCTCGTAGCGCACGCTCGGCGGCCGGTCGGGTGGAAGATGCTCGCGCACCTCGCCCGCGGGCGATTTCGCCTTCGCCCAGCCTTCGTCGAATGGCGTATGGTAGGTGCGGTAGAAATGCAGGCGGCTCATGCGCCAGCGGCCGTCGTCGCCCTTGCGGTAGCGGATTTCATAGGGCCCTTCCCCCCACACGGCCTTCTTGCCGAACTCGGCGATCTGCATGAAGCAGCGCCAGCGGCCGCTCGCCCCGCGGCCATCGTCATCCAGGTGCACGACGCCCTGCAGGATGAGGTGGTTGTACAGGCGGCCCCATGCGAGGCCATTGTCGTCGCTGAGGGCCGGGCCCTTGCCGATCAGGTCGCGGAACAGCACCGCGGCCTGCTTCTGCCCCACGTAGACCCCCAGCGCGGAAATCTCGATCTCGCAGTCGTCGGTGAACAGCGGGAGGACTTCCGCCCACAGTGCCTTGTCCAGGTAATAGCCGTAGATGCGCGTCAGGCGGTTGATCGCCTCGATGTCGTCGGCGGCCTGCACCCGCTTCTCGAGGGCGGCCAACCGGGCGAGCAGCGCCTTGATCTCGTTCTCAGTCACGTCTGCGCGTCGACGATCAATCCAGCTTCAAGCCGATCCGGCGAATGATGCGGCCCCAGGTCTCGTAGTCGGCGCGGACGATGGCCGCGAACTCGGCGGCGGTGGTGCCGGTCAGGTTGATGCTCAGCGGTTCGAACCGCGCGCGGATCTCCGGCCTGCGGATTGCCGCCACCAGCGCCCGGTTCAGCCGCTCGAGCACCGCCGGCGGCATGCCGGCCGGCGCGAAGAAACCCATCCACCCGGTGATGTCCAGCGCCGGAAAACCCTGCTCGCGTCCCGTCTTGACATCGGGCAGCGCCGCGAGGCGCGTGGTCCCGGTAACGGCGAGCGCCTTGAGGCGCTTTTCGCGCACGTGCGGCAACGTGGTGGCGGGCGAGTCGAACAGCACCTTGATGAAGCCGCCCACCAGGTCCTGCACGGCGGGGGCCGATCCCTTGTAGGGAACGTGGTTGAGATTCGCGCCGGCCTCGTTGAGCATCTCGAGGTAGAGATGGCTGTTCGTGCCGGGGCTGGACGAACCGGTCGGAACGGGACCGTTCGCCTTGCTGTACGCCACCAGCTCCTTCAGATCGCCCACGGGCAGCGACGGATGGGCGGCGAGCACCGAACTGCTATGGTGCATCTGGGTGACCGGCGTGAATTCCTCCAGCGGCTCGTAGGGCCGCTTGCCGAACATGTGCGGCACCTGCGTGTGCGTGGTGTTGATGGTCAGCAGCAAGGTATGGCCGTCTGGCGCCGCGCGGGCGACGGCGAGCGCGGCGGGGACGCTGGCGCCGCCCGGCTTGCTCTCGACGAGCACCGGCGTGTCGTTCAATTCGCCGGAAAGATACTGGGCCAC
>JADLES010000034.1 GCA_020845995.1 Burkholderiales bacterium
TCCAGGACCAGCCGCGCGATCACCCCTCCGCCGATGATGCCGATGCGCATCCCTCCCCCGCAGTCGGGCTTTCGCCCCCGGTTCGATTCTGACATAGTAGGCGCGGGACAATCCTGGAGGAGACCCCAATGAAAGCACTGCCCATCATCGCCGCGGGCCTCGCCGCGCTCGCCGCCTCGCTCGCGCAGGCGCAATACCCTGACCGCCCCATCAAGCTCATCGTGCCCTGGGCGGCCGGCGGCGACACCGACGTCATCTACCGCACGTTCGCGCCACTCATGCAAAAGGCGCTGGGCGGCACGATCGTGGTGGCGAACGTCGGCGGCGCCTCGGGCACCAAGGGCGCAAAGGAGGCGCAAAGCTCGCCGCCCGACGGCTACACCATCTTCGCGGTGCACGATTCGATCCACTCCACCTACTACACCGGCGTGGCCGACGTGAACTACACGGACTTCGAGCCGATCTGCCTGGTGAGCTCGACCCCGTCGATCGTCACCGCGAGCCCGAAGACGCCGTGGACGGACATGAAGAGCCTGCTCGCCGATGCCAAGGCCAGGCCCGGCCAGATCACCGTTGGCGCGACGCTCGGCTCGACCAGCCATTTCTTCCCGGCGATGGTCGAGCAGGCGGCGGGGATCAAGTTCAAGTACGTCTCCTACGAGGGCACGGCGCCGCGCATGAACGCGCTTCTGGGCGGGCACATCGACCTCGCCGAATCGAACCTTACGCAAAAGGGCAAGGCCGACGCCGGGCAGCTCAAGTTCCTCGCCATCGCGAGCGACAAGCGCCTGCCCGAGGTGCCCAACGTGCCGACGCTGAAGGAGCTCGGCATCGACGTCGAGTACGCGGTGAACCGCGGCCTGCTCGCGCCAAAGGGCACGCCCCGCGCGGCGCTGGACAAGCTGCGCGCGGCCTGCGCAGCGGGCGCCAGGGACGCGGGTTTCCCCGAGGCGATGAAGAAGCACGGCACGCTGGTGCGCTACCTCGACCCCGCCGCCTACACCGCATTTCTGCAACGCAACGACAAGGAAAACAAGGACCTTGCCAAGGAACTCGGCATGCTGAAGCGCTAGGCATGCGCCGCGACGCGATCGCGGGGCTCGCCGTCGCCGCGGCGAGCCTTTTTCTTTTCTGGCTGACGCTCGGCCTGGAAAAAAGCGCCCTGGTGCCGGTCGGCCCGGGGTTCTATCCCAGGATCGTTCTCGGCGTCACGATCGCGCTTTCGCTGTGGCTGGTGATTTCCGGCCTGTGGACAAAACAGGACAAGGCACCGAAGAAGGAACGCCTCAACTACGCCCTGGTCGCCCTGCAGTTCGGGATCTTCGGGCTGTATGTCGGCGCGCTTCCTTTCCTCGGCTTCCGGCTGGCGACCGCGCTCTACACGGCGGCGGCCAACGCCACGCTCGACCCGCCGCGCGGCGCCAGGGGCTGGGGGCGCGTGCTGCTGCTCGCGGTACTGACCGCGTTCCTTTCCCATCTCGTCTTCGAGCGCTATTTGCAGGTACTGCTGCCGCGCGGCAGCTGGACGGGGTTCTAGGCGATGTTCGAACTCCTCGGCGCCGGACTCGCCGACATCGTCCAGCTCAAGTACCTGACGGCGCTCCTCACCGGCTGCCTGATCGGCGTGGTTGGCGGCGCGCTGCCGGGAATCACCATCACCATGACGGTGATCGTGGTGCTGCCGTTCACGTTCGGCCTGGAGCCGCTGCAAGGCCTCGCGACCATGATCGGCGTCTACGTCGGCGGCGAGACGGGCGGGCTGATCACCTCGTGCCTCCTGGGCATCCCGGGCAAGCCCTCGGCGGTGGCAACCACGTTCGACGGCTTTCCGATGGCGCGCAAGGGCGAGCCGGGCCGCGCGCTGTGGCTGGGTATCTGGGCTTCGATCTTCGGCGGACTGCTGGGCGCCGTATTCCTCGTCGCCACCACCGGACCGCTGGCGGCTATCGCGCTCGCCTTCGGTCCATGGGAGTACTTCTCGCTGTTCCTGCTCGCGCTCTCGATGGTGGCCGGGCTGGTCGAGTCCTCGCTCGCCAAGGGCCTGGTTTCCGGCGCGCTCGGCTGCGTCGTCACCATTCTCGGCAACGACCCGGTGCTCGGGCAGGAGCGCCTGACGCTCGGCATCCCGTTCCTCTCGGGCGGCATCCCGTTCCTGCCGGTGCTGATCGGCGTGTTCGCGTTCGCGCAGATCATGCAGGACGTGGAGCGCATGGGCGGGGCCGCCAAGGCGCTCGAAGCGGTCGACCGCGGAGTCAACCTCGCCGTTTCACATCTGAAGGTGATTCTCGAGATTCTTTCGAGACCATTTCTCCTTCTCTGGTCCACCTTCATCGGCCTCGCGATCGGTGTGCTGCCGGCGATCGGCGGCAGCGCCGCCAACATGCTCGCCTACGACCAGGCGAAGAAATTCTCCCGCCACCCCGAGCGCTTCGGCACCGGCACCCCCGAGGGCATCATCGCCTCGGAGTCCTCCAACAACGCCAACGTCGCCGGCTCGCTCGTGACCATCATGGCCTTCGGCATCCCGGGCGACGCGGTCACCGCGGTGATGCTGGGTGCGCTCACCGTGCACGGCATCCAGTCGGGGCCTCTCTTCATCTCGCAGCACGCGACGCTCGCCTATGGCATGTTCGCCGCCTACATCGTCGCGCACGGCCTGGTGCTGCTGCTGCTGCTGCCCGGCGTGCGCTGGATGCTGCGCATCGTCACCATCCCCAAGTCGATGCTCTTCCCGGTGGTCCTGGTGCTGTGCACGATCGGCGCCTACGCGCTCAACAACACGATGGACAACGTCTACGTGCTGCTCGTCTTCGGGGTATTCGGCTACGCCATGGTCAAGTTCCGCTTCCCGCTCGCGCCCTTCATCCTCGGCGTGATCCTCGGCGACCAGATCGAGATCAACCTGATCCGCGCGATCATGACCGACCCCAACCCCTGGCTGTTCCTCACGCGGCCGATCTCGGGCGGGCTGATCGCCGCTTCAGTCGCCTCGCTCGCATTCTCGATCTGGCAGCACTACCGCCACCGCGCGCGGGTCGCGGAAGCCGACGCGGATTTCTAGACCTCCAGACCGGCACACCGGCGCGAACCAGGAAGCGAAGTCTCGATCTTGGTTAATTTTAAAGTTTAATATTATAATTCACCAATGCGCCTCGTTCCCCGGAAACTGGCGAGCGTCCTCCTGCGCGCGGCGAAGGCCTTTCCGGCCGTGGTTCTGACCGGCCCGCGCCGCGGCGGGAAGACGACCCTGCTCCGGCGCCTCTTTCCAGCGGCGACCTACCGCCTGCTGGAGGATCCCGCGCTCGTCGCGGCGGCGCGCGAGGATCCGCGGGGTTTCCTCGACGACCTGCGCCCGCCGGTGATCCTCGACGAAATCCAGCAGGTGCCGGAGCTGATCAACTACGTGCGCACGCGAATCGACGCGGCGCCACGGCGCCGTGGCCAGTGGCTGCTCACCGGGTCGCAGGATTTCTCGCTCATGCACGGCGTCACGGAGTCCATGGCGGGCCGCGCCGCGGTCCTGCAGCTGCTCCCGCTCGGCACCGCCGAGTCCGACCGCGTAACCCCTTTCGCCGGGGGCTTTCCGGAGGCCCTGTCCCGACCAGGGGAGGCCGGCCTGTGGTTCTCCTCCTACGTGCAGACGTACCTGGAGCGGGACGTCCGCCAGGTTACCCGGGTCCGGGACCTGGCGACGTTTCGCCGCTTTCTCTCGCTCCTGGCGAGCCGCGCGGGCACCCTGCTCAACCGGTCGGAGATCGCCGCGCCGCTCGGAGTTTCGGTGCCGACGGTGTCCGAGTGGATCAGCGTCCTGGAGACCACCGGCCAGATCCTCGTCGTGCCTCCCTACTTCGAGAACTTCGGCAA
>JADLES010000035.1 GCA_020845995.1 Burkholderiales bacterium
AAGGCCACCGCGGTCGGCACCGGCCGCAGCGGCTTCACGCGCTCCACGAACGCCGCGAACTTGTCGTGCGTCTGCACCGAGATGGTGGCCACGTCCGGGCGCGCGAGCACCACCTTCTCGCGCGGCGCCAGCACGACGGCGGTGCCCTCCGCCACCAGCTCCCCCGCCTGGTTCTCGCATTTGCAGTCGAACACGACCGTGCCCGCCGCCGGCCGCTTCTCGCGCACCGTCACCGTCGCCGTCACCGTATCGTCGGCCTGCAGCGGCTTGACGAACCGCAGGTCCTGGCTGACGTACTGTGTCCCGGGCCCCGGCAGCTCGTTGCCGAGCACGCTCGAGATCAGCGCCCCGCCCCACATGCTGTGCGCGACCAGGCGGTTGCCCGCGTGCTGGCGCACGTAGGCGTCGTCGACGTGCGTGGGGTTCAGGTCCCCAGACAGGACGGCGAAGGTCTTGACGTCGGTGCGGGTCAGCGTCCGGCTCAAGCGAGCCGTGTCGCCCACGCGGATGTCATCAAAGGGACGATTTTCCAGCCGCCCGGCTGGAAATGGCGCCGCAACGGGGGTCGTCATGTGCAACATATTGATCGTGCGTCATTTCCACCGTTTGACGCAGATCAACCGCAGCGCAACATGGCCGCGGTCTCACGTACCGTGGCCGTGTGAAAGCAGTCGCATTTCCGAGCCTGGGCCGGCTCACACAGCGCGCAGCAGCGAGAGGGCGCGCGCGTGGGCGGCGCCGGTCTCGCCGGTGACGAGCGCGAAGATCGCCCGCGCGCGCACACGCTCTGTCGCGCGGGGGTTGACCAGGATCTTGCCATCGGCCGACTCGTAGCCGACCGGGGTGCCGACCTCGGACTCGACCAGGCGCCGGACCAGCTCCCGCCAATCGCCCTCCCACGCAACGTCGAGGCGCATGCACTCGGCGCCGCCGGCGTCGAGGATCTCCTCCAGCACCTTCTCCGAGCCCGGATGGGCCAGCGCGCGCGCGAGGATTTCGGCGTACACGCGAGTCGGCCGGACCACCGCGTTCGCGCCCGCCTGGTAGAGCCGCGCGCGGTTGCGGTCATCGATGCATTCGGCGACCAGGTGCGCGCCGCCGCCCTGCGCGCGCACCCGGGTCACGGCATCCAGCGCGATCGAGTCCGACATGGGATCGACCTCCGATTTTGCGAGCACGGCGATCGCCCGCGCCTGCGCCGGATTGGCGTCGCGCAGCGCGTGGAAATCCAGTCCCCAGGCGGCGACGTGCGCGACGCCGAGGCGCGCCAGCGAATCGGGCAGCCCGCCCGCGAAGGCGCGCGTGACGATGAGCACCGGGCACTCGGCGAAGCGCGGCGTCTGCCGCAGCTGCCCGACCAGGCGCTCGAAGAACTCCTCCGGATGGTCCGACGGCGAATTCAGGAGCAGCAGGTGATCTTTCATTTTCCACCTCCACAGTCCGCGCCACTTGCGATCCTTCGCGTCGGCGCGCCACTCGAACCACCGGCTGGCGAGGTTGGCGAGGGTGAAGATCCCGCCGGCATACAGGAGCAGGATCGTCGCCCAGCGGCCGACGAAGGTCTTCGCCGCCAGATCGCCGTAGCCCACGGTCATCAGCGTCGTGAGCGTCAGCCACAGGCCCTCGAACGCCGTCATGCCCTCGTAGGCCATCATCGCCAGCACGTGCAGGCCGCCGAGGGCGACGATCAGCGCCGTGGCGCGCGCGAGCGCGCGGCCGATCGACGGTCTCTCGATGATCGGGCGGAAGCGGCGCCGGTTGATGAACCAGAAATGGATCACGTGCCTCCCCGCACGTGGAGCATCGCCTCAGGCCGCTGGACGCAGGAGCCGCCCGGGCTGCTGCTCCATTTCCCGCCGCAAGCGCACGGCGGGCACATTCGCATCGATGCGGACATCGCTCCAGGTGAGCGGCTGCCCCGCGGCGACCGGCCGCAGCAGCGTCCAGCCGTGCGCGAGGCCGAGCGGCAGGCAGCCTTGCGCCAGTGAGGCTTCCGCCGGCATCAGGCGTCCGACCACGGTGTAGCCGCCCTCCCCGTCGAGCACTTCCTTTTCCTCGAGATCCTTCTTGGCAACCGCCACGGCATCGGCCCGCCAACCGGTGGCGCAGCCGGTCGGCTCGCCGCGCAGGCCCACCGAAGCCACCGAAATGCCCACCTCCAGGCCGATCAGGTGCCAGCGCTTGTACATGCAGGCGTAGCGCCCGGTGGAATCGGTCTTCACGCCGTACTCGGAGAAGCAGCGGTGGATATAGTCGGTCTCGCCCTCGAACACGACCCACACGCCGAAGCGGATGTCGTAGGGGATCGTTTCGCCTTCCCTGGTCAGCGAGGAAACCACTTCCACCTGTCCCTTGTGATGCAATACCCCGCCCTCGTCCCTCGGCTTCATCAGACTTGGAAGGTCTTCAATGGAACATGCGGGGAATTCCAGGCCATTGGGGGCGGCCGTGAGGCCGGTGGCGTTGCAGACCGCGCTAGTCTCGATCGCCGGTTTGGAACCGTCGAGGAAGGAATTGAACATCTTCGGATTGAGGCCGCCGATCTTCGCCTGCTCGGGCGTGAGGCCGTAGTAGCCCCAGACGGTCTCCGGCGTCGACCGCGCGAAATGCGGCAGCCACTTGTGGCCGCGGCCGGCCGCGACCACCGGGAAGCCGGCCGCGCGCGCCCAGTCGACCAGGTCGCAGATGATCGCCGGCTGGTCGCCGTACGCGAGGCTGTAGACGACGCCAGCCGTCTTCGCGCGCTGCGCGAGGATCGGCCCGCAGAAGGCATCCGCCTCCACGGTCACGTTGACGACATGCTTGCCGTGCGCGAAGGCGCCGAGGATGTGCTCGACCGCGGCGATCGGGTTGCCGGTCGCTTCGATGACGATGTCGATCTCCGGGTGCGAAACCAGCTTCCGCCAATCCTCCAGGATCGGCGTCTGCGCGATTGCAGCGGCATCCCACCCAACTCTTTCCAGATTGGTTCTCGCATTCGCCGGCGCGAGGTCGGCGATGGCGACCAGCCGGATGCCCGGGGTTCTGGGCACCTGCGCGAGGTACATCGCCGCGAACTTTCCCGCGCCAATCAGGCCGATGCGCAAGGGCCGGTTTTGTTCTTCCCTTTCCTTCAATCTGGAAAACAGATTCATGGCGAGTTCCGGTTTCCCAAAAGCGCTCCGTCCGGCGTGCCGTCCCGATCGGAGGCGGAGAATTGCGCTCGCGCCGGCGGCATCCGGTCCCTCTCCCGCGATTCTAATGAAAATACTTGAGCGTGATGCCGATCGCCTTGACCCGGGCGGGTTGCGAGCGGCTGTCGGTCTGGTAGTTGAAGGCCGCTTCGACCCGCCAGTCCTTGTCGATCTCGAATTCCGCGCCGGCCTGGTAGCGCCAGCGGTTCCATCGATCGAAGCGCGTATCGTAGAACGCCTCGGCGTTCAGGAACGGCACGACCGCGCGGCCCTCCCAGGTAAAGGATTTCTCCCCCTGGATGCGCAAGCGGTAGCGATCAGAGTCCTGGTCGTTGACATCGCGCGCGTCCCAGCGAAAGCGGCCGACCCATTCGATGCCGCCGGCCAGCGGCGCCGTGCGGCCGGTCAGCTCGAACAGGGCGCGATGCTCGCGAAAACGATCGT
>JADLES010000036.1 GCA_020845995.1 Burkholderiales bacterium
CCCCGGATTCCAGTTGGCGCTCAACGCGACGGTCCATCATTTTGCGGTCGCTCTCTCGGACGTCGATCGCGGCGTGTACGAGCGGATCGAGTTCAAGGCGGCGAGACATCCGTCGGAGTCCGCGGAGTATTTCGCCACGCGCGTGCTCGCGTACTGCCTCGAGTACCGCCCGGGCGTCGCCTACTCGCGCGGCCTGTCCGCTCCCGACGAGCCGGCGCTCTCGGTGCGCGACCTCACGGGCGCGCTGCGCGCCTGGGTCGAGATCGGCGCGCCGGACGCCGCCCGGCTGCACCGCGCGAGCAAAGCGTCGCCGCGCGTGGTCCTCTATACGCACCGGGCGCCCGGGCAGATCCGCAGCCTGCTGGCCGGGGAAAGGATCCATCGCGCCGAGGCGCTCGAGCTGTATGCGATCGATCGCGAGCTGATCGAGGGGCTGGTCGCTCGCCTGCAACGCAGGATGACACTCGAGCTGTCGGTCTCCGAGCGCCAGCTCTACCTGAGCATTGGCGAGGCGACGCTGCACGGGGCGCTGGAGCCGATCCAGCTCGAGGAATAGGACATCCGGGACAGCCCGCCAGGGGCAAACCGGCGTAAGCTAGGCTTCCCTGACCTGCGGAGCCGCGCCCCGCACCCATGGCATCGGAAACGCCGCCGAAGTCCGACAAGGCAGCCGCCGGCAAGCGCGGCCGCGCGCTGCTCGCGACCGAGCGCGCCGTCGGCCTGATCCTCGAGACCACCTCGGACCTGGTGGCGCTGCTCGATACCGCGGGCGTGCGCCTGTACAACAATCCTTCCTACCGCGCGCTGTTCGGCGAGCGCGATCTCATCGGCACCGATTCGTTCCGCGAGATCCACCCCGAGGACCGCGAGCGCGTGCGCGGGCTGTTCCGTGCCACGGTCGCCACCGGCATCGGCCAGCGGACACGCTACCGCTTCGTGCTCGACGACGGCAGCGTGCGGCACATCGAGTCGCAGGGCAACGTGGTGCGCGACGGCGAGGGGCGGGTCGCGCAGGTGGTGGTCATCGCGCGCGACATCACCGAGCACATCGAATCGGAGCAGGCGCTGCAGGAGGCCAACCGCCAGCTGCGCGGCACGGTGCGGGAGCTCGAGCAGCGCAACCACGAGAACGCGTTGCTCGGCAACGTCGGCGATATGCTGCAGATGTGCAAGACGGTGGCGGAATCCAACGGCGTGCTCGCGCACTACGTCGGCAGGCTCTTTCCCGGCGCGAGCGGCAGCTTCTACCACGTCAATCCGCTCAACAACCTGCTCGAGGCGGTGGTGACCTGGGGCGAGCCGGCGGCCGCGGACGACCCGGTCATCGGCAAGGAGGACTGCTGGGCGCTGCGGCGCGGGCAGTTGCACGCCGTGGAGAGCCCCGGCGCGGGCCTCACGTGCCAGCACCTCGCGCGGGCGCCGTCCGGACCTACCTTCTGCGCGCCGATCGCGGCGCAGGGTGAAGTGCTCGGCATGCTGCACGTGCGCTACCGCGCGGCCGAGGGGCAGCCGCCGGCCCTGAAGGAGAGCCGGCCGGAAACGCGCAGGCTCTGGGTGCAGGCCGTGTCCGAGCACCTGTCGCTCGCGCTCGCCAACCTGAAGCTGCGCGAAACGCTGCGCATGCAGGCGGTGCGCGATTCCCTCACCGGCCTGTACAACCGCCGCCACATGGAGCACGCGCTGGAGCGCGAGGTGCTGCGCGCGGCGCGCAACCGCCGCACGGTGGGACTCATCATGCTGGATCTCGATCATTTCAAGAATGTCAACGACTCCTACGGGCACGAGGTCGGCGACCTGCTGCTGCGCTCGGTGGGCGAATTCCTCCAGGCCAACGTCCGCGCCGAGGATATCGCCTGCCGCTACGGCGGCGAGGAGTTCGTGGTAATGCTGCCGGAGGCGACGCTTGCCATGACGCGCACGCGCGCCGAGCAGCTCTGGAAGGGCATCCAGGCGCTCACGGTCAACGTGCGCGGCGAGCTGCTGCGGCCGCTCACCACCTCGGTCGGCGTGGCGGCATTTCCGGAGCACGGCCGAGGCCTGCCGGAGCTGCTGCGCGCCGCGGACGCGGCGCTGTACGCGGCCAAGCGCCAGGGGCGCGACCGCGTGGTCGTGGCCGACGCTCCCTGAGCGGCGCTCGCCCGGCGCCTCAGGCGTCGAAGGGGTGGCGCAGGATGATGGTTTCGTCGCGATCCGCGCCGGTGGAGATAAGCGCGATCGGCACCCCGCTCAGCTTTTCCACGCGCGCGAGGTAGTCGCGCGCCGCCCCGGGCAGCTGCTCGTGGCGGCGCACGCCCACGGTGCTTTCCCGCCAGCCGGGCATTTCCTCGTACACCGGCGCGCAGCGCTCCAGTTCCTCCGCGCCCACCGGCAGGATCTCCGATACCTGGCCGTCGATGCGGTAGCCGACGCAGATCTTCAGCGTCTCGGCGCCGTCGAGCACGTCGAGCTTGGTGATGCACAGGCCGGAGACGCCGTTCAGCTGCACCGAGCGCTTCAGCGCCGCGGCGTCGAACCAGCCGGTGCGGCGCGGCCGCCCGGTGGTGGCGCCGAACTCCCGGCCGCGCTGGCGCAGCCGCTCGCCGACGTCGTCGGAGAGCTCGGTCGGAAACGGCCCCTCGCCCACGCGCGTGCTGTAGGCCTTGGTGATGCCGAGCACGTAGTGCAGGTGCATCGGCCCGATGCCGGCGCCGGCCGCGGCCGCCCCCGCCACGCAGTTCGACGAGGTGACGTAGGGATAGGTGCCGTGGTCGATGTCGAGCAGCGCGCCCTGCGCGCCCTCGAACAGCAGGTTCTTGCCTGCCTTGTTGGCGTGGTACAGCGCGCGCGGCACATCCGCCACCAGCGGCGCGAGGCGCGGCGCCAGGGCCAGGGTCTCGTCCAGGGTCTTCCTGAAATCCACTTTCTCGGATCGATAGAACTTCTCGAGGACGAAATTGTGAAATTCCAGCAGCTCCTCGAGCTTCTTCGCGAAGCGCTCGGGATACATCAGGTCCTGCAGGCGCAGCGCGCGGCGCGCGACCTTGTCCTCGTAGGCCGGGCCGATGCCGCGGCCGGTGGTGCCGATCTTCTTCGCCGCCTCGCGCGCGCGGTCGAGCGCCACGTGGTACGGCAGGATCAGCGGGCAGGCCTCCGAGATGATCAGGCGCGCGACCACGTTGCGCACGCCGCCCGCCTCCAGCTCGTCGATCTCCGCCAGCAGCGCCTCCGGGGAGAGCACCACGCCGTTGCCGATGAAGCAGTCGACGTCGCTGCGCAGGATGCCGGAGGGAATCAGGTGCAGCACCGTCTTGCGGCCGCCAATCACCAGCGTATGGCCGGCGTTGTGGCCGCCCTGGAAGCGCACCACGCCCTGCGCCCGGGTCGTGAGCCAGTCGACGATCTTGCCCTTGCCCTCATCGCCCCACTGGGTGCCGACGACGACGACGTTGCGCGCGCGACTGCTCATTCGCGCTTCTTCTTTCCGGAATTGCCTTTCAAACTGGAAAGACTTCGCAAATCAATCGAAAAACCCGTGGCCGCGCGTGGCCGGCCGAAGGCCCTGCCGACCTCGTCGTAGCGCCCGCCGCGCGCCACGGCGCCGGCGACCCCGTTGCAATAGGCGTCGAAAACCACGCCCGAGTGGTAGTGGTAGCCGCGCAGCTCCGCCAGGTCGAAGCTGAGCGGGATCGGGCAGGCCCTCGCGAGCGCGTTCAAGGTCGCAAGCGACGACCGGATGGCCTGGTTCGCGGGCAGCTTTCTCGCCGCCAGCAGGAGCACCTCGCTTCCCCCGTAGAGCTCGGGCAGGAGCAGGAGCGCCTTGCGGGTCGCAGCGCCCAGCTTGCGCGTCAGGGATGCGAGGCCGGCGGCGTCCTTCTTCTGCAGGGCCTCGAACAGCTCCGCCTCCAGCTCGCGGCCGATCCCGGCCGCGCGCACCAGCGACCGGAACACGGCGACATGGCCGATGTCCATGCGCGCGCCCCTCGCGCCGGCCACGGCGAGCGCGCGGCACAGCAGGCCCTGGATCTCCAGGTCGCCCGCGATGCCGGCTTGCCCGAAGATCTCGGCGCCGATCTGGATCGGCTCGCGCGAGGCGCTCGGCCCGGCCGGGCGCGCGTGCAGCACGCTGCCGCAATAGCAAAGCCGCGTCACACCTCTGCGGTTGAGCAGGTGCGCGTCGATGCGCGCCACCTGCGGCGTGATGTCGGCGCGCACGCCCATCATCCGTCCCGAGAGCTGGTCGACCAGCTTGAAGGTGCGCAGGTCCAGGTCGCGCCCGGTGCCGGTGAGCAGCGAGTCGGTGAACTCGATCAGCGGCGGGATCACCAGCTGGTATCGCTTTGCAATGAACAAATCCAGAATCGAACGACGCAACCGTTCGATCCGCATCGCCTCCGCCGGCAGGATGTCGTCGATGTGCTCGGGAAGCAGCCAGCGCACGGCGGGAACCTAGATCCTGGAAATGAACAGCAGGATCAGGCCCGCCAGCATCGAGGTCAGACCGAAGAAGCGGATCTGCCCGTCAGTGAGCTGCATCAGGCGGCGGAACGTCTCGCGCCAGGCGCCAGGCGCGAGGAACGGGAACAGGCCCTCGATCACCAGCATCAGGGCAAAGGCCATCAGCAGGGTGGTGCCCATCGCCCGTCATTTCTTGCCGATGGATTTTCCGGTCGATTCCCGCAGATAGCGGAAGAAATCCGAGTTCGGCTCGAGCAGCAGCAGGTCGCTCTTGCTGCGGAAGCTGGTCTTGTAGGCTTCCATGGAGCGGTAGAACGAGTAGAACTCCGGGTTCTGCGAGAAGGCCTGCGCGTAGATGGCGGCGCCTTTGGCGTCCCCCTCGCCCTTGATCTTCTGCGCGTCGCGGTAGGCCTCGGCGAGGATCACCTCGCGCTGCCGGTCGGCGTCGGCGCGGATGCGCTCGGCCTCGGCCGCGCCGGTGGAGCGCAGCTCGTTGGCGACGCGCTTGCGCTCGGCCTCCATGCGCCGGTAGACCGACTCGCTCACCTCCGGGGGCAGGTCGACGCGCTTCAGGCGCACGTCGACGATCTCCACGCCGATGCGGCGCAGGTCCTGGTCGGCCTTCTCGCGCACTTCGGCCATGATCTTGTCGCGCTCCCCCGATACCACGTCGTGCACGGTGCGGCTGCCGAACTCGGCCTGCAGGCCGCCCGAGATGGTCTGCTTCAGGCGCGTGGCGGCGCGCAGCTCGTCGCCCTGCACCGAGACGTAGTACTGCTTGACGTCGAAAATGCGCCACTTGACGAAGGAGTCGACCAGCACCGGCTTCTTCTCCGAGGTGATGAAGCGCAGCGGCTCGGCGTCGTCGAAGGTCTGGATGCGCATGTCGAAGTGGCGCACGTTCTGCACCAGCGGCCACTTGAAGTGCAGCCCGGGCTTCGCGATCACTTCCTTCACCTCGCCCAGCTGGAAGACGATGGCGTTCTGCCGCTGGTCGACCGTGAACGCGGTCGAGGCGCCGAGCACCACCAGCGCGGCGATCACCGCGAGGACCGGTCCCAGCGCTCTCATGAGCGCTCCTTGCCTGCCTTCATCAGCGTTCCCCCCGCGCGCGGTCGCGAAACGCCTCGCGCGAGCGCGGCGGCGCCTCGGCGGCGGGGGCGGCCTCGGGCGCCGCCGGCGCCCGGCCCGCCGCCGCGTCGCCGGCGACGGCCCCGGCCTGCTGCAGCAGCCGGTCGAGCGGCAGATACAGCAGGTTGCCGCCGCCCTTGTAGTCGAGCATCACTTTCGAGGTGGAGCTGTAGATCTGCTGCATGGTTTCCAGGTAGATGCGCTCGCGCGTCACCGCCGGCGCCTTGGCGTACTCGGCAAGCACCAGCTTGAAGCGCGTGGCGTCGCCCTCCGCGGTGTCGATCACCCGCTGCTTGTAGCCCTCGGACTCCTCCTTCAGGCGCGAGGCGGTGCCGCGCGCTTTCGGGATCACGTCGTTGGCGTAGGCCTGGCCCTCGTTCTTCTGCCGCTCGCGGTCCTGGCCGGCCTTGACCGCGTCGTCGAAGGCCGCCTGCACCTGCTCGGGCGGCTGCGCGCTCTGGATCGTCACCCGGCTCACCTGGATGCCGGTCTTGTAGCGATCGAGGATCTGCTGCATCAGCTGCTGCACGTTGATCTGGATCGCCTCGCGCGACTCGTACAGGATCTGGTCCATGCGGCTCTTGCCGATGACCTCGCGCATCGCCGTCTCGGCCGCCTGCGCGGCGGTGTCGTCGGGCTTGCGGTTCTGGAACAGGTAGTCCTTCGCGTCGCGCACCAGGTACTGCACCGCGAATTGCAGGTCGACGATGTTCTCGTCGTCGGTCAGCATCAGCGATTCCTTGAGCACGCGCGTCTTGACGTTGTTGCGGTAGCCGATCTCCAGCGTCCTCACCTGCGCGAGATTCACCAGCTCGACGGTCTGGATCGGCCAGGGCATGCGCCAGCGCAGGCCCGCGTTGGTCTCCTCGGAGAACTTGCCGAAGCTGAGCACGACGCCGCGCTGGCCCTCGACGACAATGTAGAAGCCGCTCGCCAGCCAGATCGCGAACACGAGCGCCGCGGCGACGCCCGCGCCACCGCCGATGCGCGCGCTGGAGGGCGGCAGCGAGGGCGGCTCGGCTCCCGGCGCCCGGCGCCGGCCGAACAGCTCGTTCAGCTTGCGGTTGAAGTTGCGCCAGAGCTCGTCCAGGTCGGGCGGGCCCTGGTTGCCGCCACCCGGGCGGTTTCCGCCCCCGCGCCCCCAGTTCGGGTCGTTCAGCGACATGGACTAAAGGCTCAGCTCCGGAGTGGTGTGTTCAGGTTGGCAGGCGGGCCTTCGCGCCCGCGCCGCTTCGGCGATCGCGGCGCGCAGATCGGCGATCCCCTGGCCCGTCCGCGCGCTCACGAAAACGCGTGAAATCCTACCATATTCATCGCGTTCCGCCCCCGGCCGCAGTGCGGAAACGTCCACCTTGTTCCAGACCGCGAGCTGCGCGATGCCGCCAGCGCCGATCTCCTCGAGCACCTTGTCGACGTCGCCCGCCTCGCGCGCGCGCCCCGGCGAAGAGCTGTCGACCACGTGCAGCAGGAGGTCGGCGCGCACCGTCTCCTCGAGCGTGGCGCGAAACGCCGCGACCAGCCCGTGCGGCAGGTCGCGGATGAAGCCGACGGTGTCCGAGAGCGCCACCCGCCCCGCGCCGTCGATCCACAGCCTGCGCGTGGTGGTATCCAGCGTCGCGAACAGGCGGTCGGCCTCGTAGGCGCCGGCGTGCGCGAGCGCGTTGAACAGCGTGCTCTTGCCCGCGTTGGTATAGCCCACCAGCGAGATCGAGAAAACGTCGCGCCGCGCGCGCGCGCGCCGCTGGACGATCCTTTGCTTTTTCAGTTCAACCAGCTTCTTCTTCAACAGGCCGATTCTCGCGGCGATCATGCGCCGGTCGAGCTCGATCTGCTTCTCGCCCGGGCCGCCGGTCTTGCCGAGGCCGCCGCGCTGGCGCTCCAGGTGCGTCCAGCCGCGCACCAGGCGCGTGGCGAGGTGCTGCAACTGCGCGAGCTCCACCTGCAGCTTGCCTTCGTTCGTCCGCGCGCGCTGCGCGAAGATATGCAGGATCAGCTCGGTGCGGTCGAGCACCGTGCGCCCGAGCGCCTTTTCGAGGTTGCGCTGCTGGCCCGGCGCGAGGCTGTGGTTGAAGATCACCGTCGCGGCGTCGATCGCGTCGGCCTCGCGGCCGATCTGCTCGACCTTGCCGCTGCCCGCGAACAGGCGCGGGTCGGGCCGCGAGCGCCTGCCGCCGACGAGCTTCGTGCGGCGCACGCCCGCGCTCGCCGCGAGGCGCGCGGCTTCGGCCGCGCTTTCGTCATAGTCCGGATCGCCGAAGTCCAGGCACACGAGGACCGCGGAGGCCGGGTCGGCCGCCCGGCGCGCGGTCTCGGCGGATGTGTCGGACAAGCCGGCGGGAAAGCCTGCGAGCGCGCCCGGCGCTAGTCGCCGGCGGTCTCGAGGCTGATCGCGCGCGAGGGCACCACGGTGGAGATCGCGTGCTTGTAGACCATCTGCGTGACCGAGTTCTTCAGCAGGACCACGTACTGGTCGAAGGACTCGATCTGGCCCTGCAGCTTGATGCCGTTCACCAGGTAAATCGAGACCGGGACATGCTCCTTGCGGAGAGTGTTCAGGAACGGGTCTTGTAGGAGCTGCCCTTTGCTACTCATGGTCGACCTCTCGCGGGGAGGCTTGAAACCCTACTCTAATTGATTTCCAAGGGTTTTCCTAGCCGCGCGCTCAGCGCAGCGCGACCGGCGGGGTCACATCGCCGCACTGGGCCCGGTGGCGAAGCGCGTGGTCCATCAGCACGCAGGCGAGCATCGCCTCGGCGATGGGGGTGGCGCGGATGCCCACGCAGGGATCATGGCGGCCGGCGGTCTGCACCGTGGTCGCCTGCCCGTGGATGTCGATCGTGCGCCTGGGCAGCCGGATGCTGGAGGTGGGCTTGAGCGCGATCGAAACGGTCACGTCCTGGCCGGTGGAGATGCCGCCCAGCACGCCGCCATTGTTGTTGCCGAGAAAACCCCGCGGCGCCATCTCGTCGCCATGCTCACTGCCCTTTTGCGCCACCGAGGCGAAGCCGGCGCCGATCTCGACGCCCTTCACGGCGTTGATCGACATCATCGCCGCGGCGATGTCGGCATCGAGGCGCCCGTAGACGGGCTCGCCCCAGCCCACCGGCACCTTCTGCGCGACCACGTTCACGCGCGCGCCGACCGAGTCCCCGCTTTCGCGCAGCTGGTCCATGAAGGTCTCAAGCTCTTGGATCCTTTCGGGGTCGGGACTGAAAAAAGCGTTCTGATCGACGGAATCCCAGCTCCTGAACGGAATCGCAATCGGCCCCAGCTGCGCCAGGTACCCCCTGACCCCGACCCCGTACCGTTCGCGCAGCCATTTCTTCGCGATGGCGCCGGCGGCGACGCGGATCACGGTCTCGCGCGCCGAGGCGCGGCCGCCGCCGCGCGCATCGCGCACGCCGTACTTCTGCAGGTAGGTGTAGTCGGCGTGGCCGGGCCGGAATTTCCCGGCGATCCCGGCGTAATCCTTCGAGCGCTGGTCCTCGTTGCGGATCAGGAAGCCGATCGCGGTGCCGGTGGTCTTGCCTTCGTAGACGCCGGAGAGAATCTCCACCGCGTCGGTCTCGCGCCGCTGCGTGACGTGGCGCGAGCTGCCGGGCTTGCGGCGATCCAGCTCCTTTTGCAGGTCTTCATTCTTCAATTCCAGACCGGGCGGACAGCCGTCAACGACGCCGCCGTACGCCGGCCCGTGCGATTCGCCGAACGAGGTGAGGCAAAAGAGCGTGCCGAAGCTGTTCCCGGACATGGGAAAAGCTTAGCATGGGCATATGAGAACACTGGCTTTTCTGGCGCTTTGCCTGCTGCTTTCCGGGTGCGCCGCGCTGGATGCGCCGCCGCCGCTGAGCGGCGCCGAGATCGTCGAGCTCGCGCGCGCGGGCAGGACCGCGCCCGAGATCATCGCCGAGCTGCAACGCACGGGAACCGTGCTCGCGCTGGGCGCATCCGACATCGTCGCCCTGCACGAAGCCGGCGTGCCCGAGGAGGTCCTCGACTACCTGCAGACCGTGCAGATCGACGCGCTCCTCTGGCAGGAGCGCTCGCGCTGGTGGTACGGGTACGGCGGCGGCGCCTTCGGCGGCTGGACCTATACCGGCCCGCGCCGCGTCCGGGGCAAGCGCTAGGCGGGCGCGGCGCCGCGCTCGAAGAACGCCCGCGTTTCGAAAACCTCCTTGCCGAACGCCTTGCCGTTCGAGCGCAGGTGGCGCTTGAGCACGAAGTCGAACAGCAGCGCGTTGCGCCGGCGGATTTCCGTGAGCAGCGGCGCGGCCGACGCCTCGAGCAGGCCGAGCGAGACCAGGTAGTCGACCGAGAACAGCGGCATCACCCCGGGCAGCGGATAGTCCGAGCCGTTCAGGAGGCGCGGGTGCCAGTGCTCGCGCTCGAGCACGCGCGCGAGCGCCGGCGCGGCGCGGTTGGTCTGCGGCATCGCCGAGATGTCGCCGAACAGGTGCCGGCGGTATTTTTCGGTCTCGAACAGGCGGGAGAAAAGCTCGAAGCAGTCCACGTAGGGGCCGTTTGGCCCCTTGTCGATATCGCGGTCCTGCCCCATCGAGGCGCAGTGCGCGATCACCACGCGCACGCCCGCCTCCAGCGCCCGGCGCAGCCGCAGCGGGTTGCCGAGCTCCTGGCGGCCGGCGCCGTGCACCGCGCGCTCCTCGCCGGCGTGGGAGATGACCGGGATGCGCAGGCGCGCGGCGGCCTCGTAGAAGCGGTCGCAGAGCGGCGAGGCCGGGTCGATGCCCATCGCCGGGGGCAGCCACTTCACCGCGCGCGCGCCGTCGCGCACCGCCTGCTCGAGCGCCTCGACGCAGTCGCGCCGGTAGGGGTGGATCGAGCAGGCCCATTCGAAGTAGCGCGGGTGCTCGCGCGCGAGCGCGCGCGCGTAGCCGTCGGGCACGTGGAACGCGGTGCGCTCGAGATCGACCTTGCCGTCCTCGCCGTAGGTGCGCTCGAAGGCGAAGAGGACCGCCTTGCAGCCGCGGCGCATGCCGTCCAGCAGGTCGAGCAGCCGGCGCACATACGCGGCATCGACGCTCTGCCCCTCGGGCGCGTAGGCGCAGCCCGCGTTCAGGAAAAACGCCCGCTGCGCGTACTGCATGGGGCTCCACAGGCTTTTCATGCGCGGGTTCAGGTAGATGCCGCTGGGCGAGTCGCCGGTGCCGGCCACGTGCACGTGCGCGTCCCAGACCCTGGCCATGTCGAGGCCCTCGAAGGCGCTACGCACGAACTCGGTGCGGTGAAACGGCAGCGTGGCGCCGCCCAGGCAGGGATTCCACAGGCCCTGCTCGGGCCAGTAGCGCCACGCGGCGAGGCCCGCGGCGCCCGCCACGGCGCCGCCGATGAGGAAGTTTCTTCTCTTCAGCAGCGCTTCAGGCGGGCCAGTTTTTGATATAGCCCTTGAGCATCTTGTTCTCGAAGTCCTGCTCTTCGAGCACCGCCTTGGCCACGTCGCGGAACGAGATCACGCCGAGCAGCTTGCCCTCCTGCAGCACCGGCAGGTAGCGCGCGCCCGATTCGAGCATGGTGCGGCGCAGCTCGTTCACTTCCATCTCGGGCGAGGTCGTCACCGGGTCGCGCACCATGACCTCGCTCACCTTCAGGTCGCCGAGCGCGCCGCCGCGCGCGGCGAGCGCGCCGAGCAGCTCGTGAAAGGTGAGCATTCCGGTCATGCGCCCCTGCTCGAGCACCACCAGCGAGCCGAGGTTCTGATCGGACATCGTCTTCACCGCATCGACCGCCCTGCCGCCGGGCTCGATGCTGAGCAGGCGGTTCCCCTTGACGCGCAGGATTTCCTTGACTTGCATGTCCCGCCTCCGTTCGATCGGGCGCCGGCTACATACTAGACCTTAAGGACCGCGTCCGCTAGATCGCGACCGCCTCCGCGACCAGGCGCTTCAGATCCCTTCTCAGCCTGTCTCGCACCGCCGCATGCGCGCGGCTGCGGATCAGGTTCTTCAGCTCGAACGGGTCCTTCGCGAGGTCATACAGCTCGTCCAGCTCGCCCGCGCGGCCGCGGTTCACCCAGTGGATCAGCTTATAGCGCTCGGTGCGGATCGCCTTGTAGGTCATGCCGATCAGCCACGGGTAGGCCTGCTCGGCCCAGTACTCCGCGAGGACCGCCTTTCGCCATTTCGACGGCTTCTTCGAGAACAAGGGCAGGAGCGAACGGCCCTGGATCTGCGGCCCCGGCTTGCCGCCCGCGAGCTCGATCAGCGTGGGCGCGATGTCCTGGCAGATCAGCAGTTCCTTCTTGCGGGTTCCCGCCGCGATCAATTTCGGGAAACGCGCGACAAACGGCGACCGAATGCCCTCCTCGTAGGCGAAGCGGCGCTCGGGCCCGAGGCCATGCTCGCCGAAGAAATAGCCGTTGTCGCCCAGGAACAGGATCAAGGTGTCGTCGAGCTCGCCCTTTCTCTCCAGCAGCGCGAGGATCTGCCCCACCCCCTCGTCCACCGCGGCCATCATGCGCGCGCGCAGGCGGATCTCCTCCTGCGTGCCGGCGTGGATCGCGTCCAGCAGCGCGCGCGATTCGGGCTTCTGGCGCAGGAAGAACGTCTCCTTCCAGGCCGGCTTCTGCGCGACCACCTCGTCGTAGGAAAGCATGTTCGGCTTCTTCGGGAAGATCGCGTCCTTGTACAGGTCCTTGTGCCGGTCGGCGACGATGTAGCCGCCGAGCTTGCCGAACACCACCGTGCCGTCGGCCGCCTGCTCGGCGTCCGGGTGCACCGCCTTGTGCGCGAAAAAGAGCGACCAGGGCTTGTCGCCCGCCTGCTTCTCGAGGAACTCGAGGGCGAGGCCGTTCATGATGTCGGTGATGTAGCCCTGGTGCTCGACGTACCTGCCGTCGTGGCACAGGCGCGGATCCACGATGCGGCCATGGCCGTCGTAGCTCACCCAGTAATCGTAGCCGGGCCGCGGCATGCCGTCGTTGCCCATGTGCCACTTGCCGATGTGCGCGGTGCGGTAGCCCAGCTTCTGCAGCTCGAGGTGGTAGTTCGGCAGCCGGTGGCTCATCGCCCCGCGCGCCACGTTGTCGATGATGCCGTGGCGGCTCGCGTACTGCCCGGTCATGATCGAGGCGCGGTTGGGCGAGCAGATCGAGGTGGTGTGGAACGCGCGCTCGAACAGCGCCCCCTCGTGCGCCAGGCGGTCGATGTGCGGCGTCTTCATGTACGGGTGCCCGCCCGCGCCGAATTCGTCGTAGCGCAGGTCGTCGACCAGGATCACCAGGAAATTCGGCTTCTTTTTC
>JADLES010000037.1 GCA_020845995.1 Burkholderiales bacterium
AATAGCAGGCTGGACGCCGCCTCCGGCACCAGGCCGAGCGGCACGAACGGCATCTGGAAGCCCGCGCCCGGGCTCGCGTAGACGAGGTCGCAGTGCAGCAGCATCGTCGTGCCGACGCCCACCGCCGGCCCGCCGACCGCCGCGACGAGCGGCTTGGCGACTCTCGGCAACGCGCTGATGAACTGGAAGGATTCTGTGGGACCTCCGCCCGGCCTGCGCTCGAGGAAGTCCTTCAGATCGTTGCCGGCGGTGAAGCAGTCGCGCGCGCCGTGGAGCAGGATCGCGCGCACCTGCGCGTCGGCATCGGCCGCGGCCAGCGCCTCGCGCATCGCGCGGTACATGTCCTGCGTGAGCGCGTTCTTCTTGTCCGTGCGCGCGATCTCGATTCGCGTGATGCGGTCCCGGGTCTCGATTCGGATGTTGTCGCTCATGTCAGCCCGGCAGCTGGTAGTCTTTCATCTGCTGGCGCAGGGTGAGCTTGGAGAGCTTGCCGGTGGCGGTGTGCGGCAGCTCGTTGACGAAGACGACGTCCTCGGGCATCCACCACTTGGCGATCTTGCCCTCGTAGAACTTGAGCAGGTCTTCGCGGCTCAGCTCCTGTCCCGCCTTCCTGACGACCACGACGATCGGCCGTTCGTCCCACTTCGGGTGCCGCACGCCGATCACCGCGGCCTCCTGCACCGCCGGGTGCGCGACCGCGATGTTCTCCAGATCGATCGAGCTGATCCACTCGCCGCCGGACTTGATGACGTCCTTCGAGCGGTCGGTGATCTGGATGTAGCCGTCCGGGTCGATGGTCACCACGTCGCCGGTCGGGAACCAGGCCTCGCCGGCCGCGTCCTTCTTCAGCGGGTCGCCCCCCTCGCCCTTGAAGTAGCCGCTGACGATCCAGGGGCCGCGCACCTGCAGGTCGCCGAAGGCCTTGCCGTCGCGCGGCAGCTCCTTGCCGTTCTCGTCGACGATGCGCGTGTCGACGCCGAATAGCACGCGGCCGATCTTGTTCTGCAGCGCGTAGCGATCTTCCTTCCCCCATTTCGCGTGCTTCGCCTTGAAGGTGCACACGGTGCCGAGCGGGCTCATCTCGGTCATGCCCCAGGCGTGCAGCACCTGCACGCCGTATTCCTCCTGGAACGTGCGGATCATCGCCGGCGGCGCCGCCGAGCCGCCGATGACAACGGCCCTGAGGGTTGAAAACTTGAGTTTTTGCTCCTTCATGGTGGCGAGCAGTCCCAGCCAGACCGTCGGCACGCCGGCCGACATGGTGACGCCTTCCTGCTCGAACAGCGTGTGCAGGCTCTTGCCGTCCAGATGCTGGCCCGGGAACACCACCTTGGCGCCCATCGCCGCGCAGGAATACGGCAACCCCCAGGCGTTGACGTGGAACATCGGCACCACGGGCAGGATCACGTCGCGCGCCGACAGGTTGAGCGCATCGGGGAGCGCAGCCGCATAGGCGTGCAGCATGGTCGAGCGGTGGCTGTAGAGCGCGCCCTTGGGATTGCCGGTGGTGCCCGAGGTGTAGCACAGGCACGCGGCCGTGCGCTCGTCGAACGAGGGCCAGTCGTAGCGTCCGTCCTGCGCCTCGAGCAGCTCCTCGTAGCAATGCAGTCCCGGGATGCTCGCCTTCGGCATCGCCGCGCGGGCGCACATCGCCACGTAGGCTTTCACCGTCTTCAGCATCGGCGCAAGCTTCTCCACGAGCGGCGCGAGGTTGATGTCGAAGCATAGAACCCTGTCCTCGGCATGATTGGCGATGTAGGCGATCTGCTCCGGAAACAGGCGCGGATTGATCGTATGGATCACCCCGCCAGAGCCGGCGACGGCGTAGTAAATCTCGAAATGCCGGTAGCCGTTCCAGGCGAGCGTGGCGACGCGGTCGCCGGTTTGCACTCCGAGCCCGCCGAGCGCCTTCGCCAGGCGCCGCGCCCGCCCATGCGCCTCGCGGTAGGTGTAGCGGTGCACCGATCCGTCCTCGACGGTCTTCGAGACGATTTCGGTGTCGCCGTGGTGCCGGTCCGCGTGCCGGATCAGATCGCTGATCAGCAGCGGTTGGTCCATCATCAGGCCAAGCATGTCTGCCCCCCTCGGGAAGCGCCGAAATAGTCCGGAAAAAAAGGGGTCGGAGTAAGATTTCCGGGACGATTGTCGTTGCGCGAACTGTCTCCGGGAATCTTACTCCGACCCCTTTTTCTAGGGCATCTGGATCTTGCCGCCGCCCATGCCGCCCGGACCAATGGGCGGCAACCCGCCCTGCGGTACGACGATGGAGGAGGCCTGCTGGCGGCGCAGTTCCTGCAGCTCCTTTTCCATGCGCTTGATCGCCGCCTTGGCGGCGGCGCCGAACAGCTTCGCCGCCTCCTCCAGCGACTTCGCTTCCAGCACGAAATTGATCGGCAGCGCGCCCAGCTGGCTCATCACCTGGGTCTCGCCGACGTACTGGATCTCGCGGCCGGGGTCGCGCGCGCCCTTGCCGTCGACCGGGGTCATGCGGCGGATGGTGCCCACGCGCCGGTCGGTGAAAGTCTCCTCGAGCCAGAGGTCCTGCGGGTTCATCTCCGGTTCGGCCATGCGTTCTTCGGGTCGGGTCGCCATGCTCGTATTCTATTTCAAGTTCTTCAGATTCATGGCCACCATCGCCAGTTGCGAGGCGATGGCGCCATGCTCCGGTTTCTCCTGGATCCAGGTAAGCGCGCCGATCACCTTGGCGCCGAGCTCCGCGGCGGGCATCGATTCGACACCCCCGATGCGCGCGGCCAGCTCGTCCAGGCCGGCCGTCCGGGCCATGGCCCGCACCTGGAGCAGCCGCTGGACGATCGCCGCGTGATCGAGGTTGGTCGGCCAGCGGAGGGTCTCGTTTTCCTCGTTCATTCGCGCTCTTCCGGTGCCTGCGGGTGAACGCTACGCGAAAAAAGGCCATTCAGGAAACCGATCGAGACCCCCGCTTTACCGAATCTGACGCGCGTGCCGACGGGCGGCGCGAATTCACGGACGGACGCCAAAGTGGCTGCGCCCAGGCGTACGCAGCGGCGCGGCCAGCTCGGCGAATTCGCAGAGGATCCGGCGCGTGTCGCGCGGGTCGATGATCTCCTCGATGTCGAAGCGCTCGGCGCCGCGCATCGGCGAGGCGAACTTGCGGATCCGCGCCTCGATTTGCGCGCGCCTGGCGGCCGGATCGGCGGCGGCCTCGATCTCGGCGCGGTAGGCGGCCTCGAGGCCCCCAGCGATCGGCAGCGAGCCCCACTCGGCCGAGGGCCAGGCCACGCGCATGCCGTAGCGCGAGGAATTCTGGTGCAGCGCGCCGGCAACCCCGAACACCTTGCGCACGATCACCGAGCACCACGGGTTCTTCGACTGCAGGATCGCGCTGGCGGCGCGCATACCGTAGCGGATGGTGCCTTCCTTCTCCGCTTCTGGCCCGATGAAGAAGCCCGGGCAGTCGACCAGGTGTACCACCGGCAGGTGAAAGACCTGCGCCAGGTCCACGAAGCGCGTGATCTTCTCGGAGGCTCTCGCGGTCCAGGCGCCGCCATAGTACATCGAGTTGCCCGCCATCACGGCCACCGGCCAGCCGGCGAGGCGCGCGAAGCCGGTGATGATGGAGCGGCCCCAGAGCCGGCCGATTTCAAAGAACGAGTCGCGGTCGACGACCGAGGCGATGATCTTGCGCATGTCGTAGACCTTGCGCGGGTCGCGCGGCACCGCCTCGATCAGCCAGGGATCCTTTCTCTCCGGATCGTCTTCGCTTGCCGTCCGCGCGGCCAGTTCATGCACGGACGAGGGCAGATAGGACAGGAACCTGCGCGCGCGCTCGAAGGCCTCGTCCTCGCTCGCCGCCTCGTCGTCCACGGCGCCGTTGCGCGTGTGGATGTGGCTGCCGCCCAGCTCGTTCTTCTCGAACCTGCCGTGCGTCCACTCGACCACCGGCGGCCCGGCGACGAACATCTGCGAGCTGCCCTTCACCATCACCGAGTAGTGACTGGCGGCCACGCGCGCCGCGCCCAGGCCCGCCACCGAACCCAGCGCGAGCGACACCACGGGCACCTCGGCGAGGTTGTCGGTCCACCAGTCCCACAGGAAGGCCTTCGGCATCGGCGAATGGCCCTGCAGCTCGAGGTTCTTCACCGAGCCGCCGCCGCCCGTGCCGTCCACCAGGCGCACCAGCGGCAGGCGCAGGTCGCAGGCCATGCGCTCCACGGCGAGGAGCTTGTGTTTGATGCCGCCGTCGTTGGCGCCGCCGCGCACCGTGAAATCATCGCCGGTGACCGCCACAGGCCGGCCGCCGATGCGTCCTCGCCCCATCACCAGATTGGCAGGCGTGAAGTCCACCAGTTCGCCCTCGGCGCCGTAGCTTCCCCAGCCGGCGAGCCCGCCGACTTCGTGGAACGAGCCCGCATCCAGCAGCCGGTCGACACGCTCGCGCACCGTCAGCTTGCCGCCGTCGTGCTGGCGCTTGACCTTCTCCGGCCCGCCCATGCGCCGCGCGAGCGCCTCGCGCCGGCGCAGCTCCTCGATTTCCTTTTCCCAGCTCATCCTCAGAGTTTAAGCGCGATGAGCCCGGCGAGCACCGCCGCCGCGCCGGCGAGGCGCGCCTTGAGGTGCCCTTCCTTCAGCAGCCAGGCGCCGATCAATGCGCCGAAGATCACCGAAGTCTCGCGCAGCGCGGCGACGATCGCCACCGGCGCGCGCGTCATCGCCCAGAGCGCGATGCCGTAGGCGAGGCCCGACATCATGCTGCCGGCGACACCCCGCCGCCAGTACTGCGCCGCATGCCGCAGCAAAACCCCGCGCTTCATCGCCAGGACGGCGAGGCCGAACGGCAGACCGAGAAACACGAACAGCCAGACGGCGTACCGCTCCGCGCCGCCGGATACGCGCACGCCCGCGCCATCGATGAGCGTGTAAACCGCGATGATGGCGGCGCAGGCCAGCGCCCAGCGCGTGGCCGCGGCAGCGTTCCGGCCCGCAGCTTCGCCGCGCCTGCCGCCCGCGAAGGCGAGCGACAGGACGCCGCCGGATATCAGCACGACGCCCGTCCAGGCGCCGGCCGCGAGTTGCTCGCCGATCCAGAGGCCGCTCACCAGCGCGACCATGAGCGGCGCTACGCCGCGCATGATGGGGTAGCCGTGCGACAGGTCGCCGGCGCGATAGGCCGCGGCGAGCGCGGCGTAGTAGCCGACGTGCACCACCACCGTGGCGAGAATGTAGGGCCAGGACTCGCGCGCCGGCGCCTCCACGAACAGCGTGAGCGGCAACGCCACGAGCGTGCCCGAAAGCGCAACCAGAGCGGTGTCGAGCAGTGGGTCGCGGCCCGACTTGATGAGCGCGTTCCATGCCGCGTGCAGCAGCGCCGCGCCCAGCACGGCAAAAGTGACGCCGAAGGTGAGCTCCAAGTCGTTTCGCTTCGCGGCCGGGGTTTGGCGCTATTATCGCCGCATGCTCCGCACGCCGCTTCACGACGCGCATCGGGCCGCCGGAGCGAAGCTGGTGGAGTTTGCCGGCTGGGACATGCCGCTGCACTACGGCTCGCAGGTCGAGGAGCACCACGCGGTGCGGCGCGACGCGGGCGTGTTCGACACCTCGCACATGCTGGCGGTGGATGTGGAAGGCGCGCAGGCGACCGCATTCCTGCGCGGCGCGCTTGCCAACGACGTCGAGCGCCTGCGCTCGCCCGGCAAGGCGCTCTACTCCTGCCTGCTCGACGAAAGCGGCGGCGTGCTCGACGACCTGATCGTCTACTTCACCGCCCCTCACCGCTACCGCGTCGTGCTCAACGCCGCCACGGCCGAGGCGGACATCGCCTGGCTGGAAAAGCTGCGGCCGGCGGGCGCCGGGCTGCGCCCGCGCCGCGAGCTGGCGATGCTCGCGGTGCAGGGCCCGCGCGCGCGCGAAAAGTTCTGGGCCGCGCTGCCCGAGCTGCGGGTGGCCAGCGAGGAACTCGCGAATTTTGGCTCCATCGAGAGCAATGACTGTTTCGTCGCGCGCACCGGCTATACCGGCGAGGACGGCTTCGAGCTGCTGTTGCCGGCCGGACGCGCGGCCGACGCGTGGCAACGCCTGCTCGCCGCGGGCGCGCGGCCCTGCGGGCTGGGCGCGCGCGACACCCTGCGGCTGGAGGCGGGCATGAACCTGAGCGGACAGGACATGGATGCGGCGGTCACGCCGTACGAATGCGGCCTGGGCTGGACGGTGGCGCTGAACGGGGCGCGCGATTTCGTCGGCAGGCGGGCGCTCGAAGCCCGCTCTCCGCGGTGCAAGATGCTGGGCCTGGTGCTGGAAGAGCGCGGCGGGGTGTTGCGCGCGCACCAGCCGGTGCAGGCGCCCGGCGGCGAAGGCACGATCACCAGCGGCAGCTTCTCGCCCACCATGAACGTCTCGATCGCGCTCGCGCGCCTGCCGGCGTCCTGCGCGCCCGGCGAGCGGGTGCAGGTCGCGGTGCGCGACAAGCGCCTCGCCGCGCGCACGGTCCGGCCGCCCTTCGTGCGGCACGGAAAGATCCTGGTTTGAACGGAGACCTGCCATGAATACCCCCGAATCCCTGCGCTACACGGCGACGCACGAATGGTTGCGGCGCGACGCCGACGGCACGGTCGCGATCGGCATCACCGACCACGCGCAGGAGGCGCTCGGCGAACTGGTGTTCGTGGAAATGCCGGAAGTGGGCCGCCGGCTCGCCGCCGGCGAATCCTGCGCGGTGGTGGAATCGGTGAAGGCCGCCTCCGACGTGTATGCGCCCGTGGACGGAGAGGTGGTCGCGCGCAACGACGCGCTCGCGGATGCGCCCAGCGAGCTGAACAAGGATCCCTACGCGGCGTGGCTGTTTCGCCTGAAACCCGCGCCCGGCGCCGATCTCGCCGGCTTCATGGATGCCGCGGCCTACCGCAAGCAGTTCAGCGAAGCCTGAGGCGGCGGCCATGACGCTCGACGATCTGCTCGACGCGCGATCATTTGCGCAGCGCCATGTAGGCTGCGGCCCGCAGGAGGAGCGCGCGATGCTCAACGTCCTGGGCCTGCCCACAGTGGAGACGCTGATCGGCGAGGCGCTGCCATCGTCGATACGCCAGACGGCGCCGCTCGATCTGCCGCCGCCGGCCGGCGAGGCGCGGGCGCTCGCCGAACTGCGCGCCCTCGCCTCGCGCAACCAGCTCTGGCGCAGCTACCTCGGCATGGGTTACTGCGCCACGCACACGCCGCCGGTGATCCAGCGCAACGTGCTGGAGAACCCCGGCTGGTACACGCCCTACACCCCCTACCAGGCGGAGATCTCGCAGGGGCGGCTGGAGGCGCTCATCACCTTCCAGCAGATGCTCATCGACCTCACCGGCCTGCCGGTGGCGAATGCCTCGCTGCTGGACGAGGCCACCGCGGCCGCCGAGGCGATGGGGCTCATGCGGCGCGCCACGAAGAGCGCGGGCCGGTCGTTCTTCATCGACGCCGGCTGCCACCCGCAGGTCATCGCGGTGATGCAGACGCGCGCGCGCTGGCTGGACATCCCGCTGGTGGTCGGCGAGGCGGCGCGCGCGCTCGATCCGGCGCGGGTGTTCGGCGCGCACTTTCAGTATCCGGACACCTGGGGACGCATCGAGGACTGGTCCGCGCTGATTGCGCGCGTGCACGCGGCGGACGGCCTCGTTTCGCTCGGCGTCGACCCGCTCGCGCTGGTGCTGCTGAAATCCCCGGGGGAGCTCGGCGCCGACATCGCGGTCGGCTCGGCGCAGCGCTTCGGCGTGCCGCTCGGCTACGGCGGCCCGCACCCGGGTTTTCTCGCCGTGCGCGAGGCGCTGCTGCGGCAGATGCCCGGGCGCATCGTCGGCCTGACGCGCGACGCCGCGGGCCGCCCCGCCTACCGCATGGCGCTGCAGACGCGCGAGCAGCACATCCGGCGCGAAAAGGCGACCAGCAACATCTGCACTTCGCAGGTCCTGCTCGCGAACGTGGCGGCTTTCTTCGCCGTCTGGCACGGGCCCGAGGGCCTGCGCCGCATCGCCCTGCGCACGCACCTGATGGCGCGGCTGCTCGCGCAGGCGCTGGCGCCGGAATCGCCGCGCTATTTCGACACGCTCACCTGGCGCGTTGACGCCGCGCCGGTGCGCACTCGCGCCGAATCAAGGCGCGTCAACCTGCGCTACCTCGCGCCCGACCGCGTCGCTGTCACGGTGGACGAGACGACGACCCTCGCCGATGTTGCCGATCTCGCCTGGATCCTGACCGGCCGCGCGTTCGACGCGCAGACGCGCGCCGCGCAGCTCGGCACCGGGCCGGAAGCGATCCCGCCGGCGCTCCTGCGCACCGGCGCGATCCTCGCGCATCCGGTGTTCCACGAGCAGCGCAGCGAGACGGCGATGATGCGGTACCTGAAGCGCCTGGAGAACCGCGACTACTCGCTCGCCGAAGGCATGATCCCGCTCGGCTCCTGCACCATGAAGCTGAACGCCGCCGCGGAGATGGCGCCGATCTCCTGGTCGGAGTTCGCCGGCCTGCACCCGTTCGCGCCGCGCGAGCAGGCGGCCGGCACGCACGCGATGCTGGCCGGCGTGGGCGCGGCGCTGGAAGCGATCACCGGGCTGCCGCACATGAGCCTGCAGCCCAATTCCGGCGCCAACGGCGAGTACGCGGGCCTGGTCACCATCCGCAACTACCAGGCGGCGCGCGGCGAAGGCAGGCGCGACGTCTGCCTGATCCCCTTTTCGGCGCACGGCACCAACCCGGCTTCCGCGCACATGGCCGGGCTGAAGGTCGCGGTGGTCGCCTGCGACGCCCGCGGCAACGTCGACGTCGCGGACCTCGAGACGCAGCTCGCGCTTCACGCCGGGCGCGTCGCGGCGCTGATGCTGACCTATCCCTCCACGCACGGCGTCTACGAGGAGGCGGTGCGCGAGATCTGCGACCTGGTGCACGCCGCGGGCGGCCAGGTCTACCTCGACGGCGCGAACCTGAACGCGCTCGCCGGCTACGCGCGCGTCGCTGATTTCGGCGCCGACGTCTGCCACATCAACCTGCATAAGACCTTCTGCATCCCGCACGGCGGCGGCGGACCCGGCATGGGACCGATCGTGGTGGCGCCGCACCTTGCGCCCTTCCTGCCGGGCCACCCAGTGGTACGAGAAGAGGGCCTCGATCCGGCGCACGGCACGGTCAGCGCCGCGCCCTGGGGCAGCCCGCTGATCGTCGCCATCTCCTGGATGTACCTGCGCATGATGGGCGCCGAGGGCCTGCGGCGCGCGACCGGCGCGGCGATCCTCGGCGCCAACTACGTCGCCGAGCGGCTGAAAGGCCACTGGCCGGTGCTCTACACCGGCGCGCGCGGCCGCAACGCGCACGAGTGTATCTTCGACCTGCGCGCGCTGAAGGCGCGCTACGGGGTCACCGCCGAGGACGTCGCCAAGCGCCTGATCGACTACGGCCTGCACGCGCCGACGCTGTCCTTCCCGGTGCACGAGACGCTGATGTTCGAGCCGACCGAAAGCGAGCCCAAGGTCGAGCTCGACCGCTTTTGCGACGCGATGATTGCGATCCGCGCAGAGCTCGAGCGCATCGCTTCAGGAGAGTGGCCGCGCGAGGACAACCCCCTGCGCAACGCACCGCACACGGCCGAAGAGCTGGCCGGCGAGTGGCACCACCCCTACACGCGCGAGCAGGCCGCCTACCCGCTGCCCGGGCTGCGCGCGCACAAGTACTGGGCGCCGGTGAAGCGCGTCGACCAGGTCTTCGGCGACCGCAATTTCTTCTGCGGCTGCCCGCCGCCCGAGGCCTGGATTGCGCAAGAGCGGGGCGCGAACGCCGCGGCCTGAGTGCGGCGGCGTGTACAATGATTTTCTCTTCCCGAGGACCCCGAAATGAGCGACGCGGTTTCCTATTCCGTGCGTGACGGCATTGCCGTCATCGCCCTGAACAACCCGCCCGTCAATGGACTTGGCAGCGTGCTGCGGCCGGGCATCATGGACGGCATCAGAAAGGCGGGCGCCGACCCGGCGGTGAAGGCGCTGGTGATCATCGGCTCGGCCAAGGCATTCTCAGGGGGCGCCGACATCCGCGAGTTCAACACGCCGAAGATGAACGTGCCGCCCTCGCTGCCGGAGATCAACGAGGCGCAGGACCAGTGCGTGAAGCCGATGATCGCGGCGATCGGCGGCTTCGCGCTCGGCGGCGGCCTCGAGCTCGCGCTCGGCTGCCACTACCGCGTCGCGTTGTCGAAATCGCAGCTCGGCCTGCCCGAGGTCAAGCTGGGCCTGCTGCCGGGCTCGGGCGGCACGCAGCGGCTGCCGCGCGTGATCGGCGCGGCGCAGGGTATCCAGATGATGACCACCGGCAATCCCGTGGCGGCGGAAAAAGCGCTGCAGCTCGGCCTGGTCGATGAAATCGTTCAGGGAGACCTGCTCGAGGGCGCCATTGCATTCGCGAAAAAACAGGCCAACCCCCGGCGCATTCGCGACCTCACCGTGAACGTCGAAGGCGATCCCAAGGCGTTTTTCGAGAAGGCGCGCGCCGAGGTCGCCCGCGCCTCGCGCGGCTTTCCCGCGCCGCTGGAGATCGTCGCCTGCGTCGAGGCTGCCGCCACCCGGCCTTTCGACGAGGGTCGCCAGTTCGAGCGCGAGCGCTTTGCCTTCCTCGTCGAGGGCAAAGAGTCGAAGGCGCTGCGGCACATGTTCTTCGCCGAGCGCCAGGTCGCCAAGATCCCCGACGTCCCCGAGGACACGCCCACGCGCGAGATCACGCGCGCCGCGGTGATCGGCGCCGGCACCATGGGCGGCGGCATCGCCATGAACTTCGCCAACGCCGGCATCCCGGTGTTGATGATGGACGTCACGCAGGAAGCTGTCGACCGGGGATTCAAGAAGATCAAGGACAACTACGCCTCGACCGTTTCCAAGGGCCGCCTGAAACAGGAGGAGATGGACAAGAGAATCTCCCTGATAAGAACAACGACGACGCTGGAAGAAGCGAAGGATGCCGATATCGTGATCGAGGCGGTATTCGAGCGCATGGATGTGAAGCAGGACATGTTCCGCAAGCTCGACGCGATCATGAAGCCGGGCGCGATCCTCGCCACCAACACCTCCACCCTGGACGTGAATGCCATCGCCGAGATCACCAAGCGGCCGCAGGACGTGATCGGCACGCATTTCTTCTCGCCCGCCAACGTGATGCGACTGCTGGAGGTGGTGCGCGGCGCGAAGACCGCCAAGGACGTGCTCGCCACCACCATGAAGCTCGGCAAGACCCTGAAGAAGGTGCCGGTGGTCTCGGGCGTGTGCGACGGCTTCATCGGCAACCGCATGGTCGAGAAGTACGGCCAGCAGTCGCTGTTCCTGATCGACGAAGGCTGCTCGCCCGCGCAGGTGGACGCCGCCGCCTACCGCTGGGGCATGGCGATGGGGCCGCTCGCGATGGGCGACATGGCCGGCCTCGACATCAGCTGGGAGATCCGCAAGCGCCGCTACGTCGAGCGGCCCAATTTCGTCTACTCGAAGATCGCCGACAGGCTCTGCGAGCAGGGCCGCTACGGCCAGAAGACCGGCAAGGGCTGGTACAAGTACAACCTGCCCGACCGCAAGCCCATCCCCGATCCCGAAGTGGATGCCCTGATCGGGAAATACAGGGCTGAAAACAAGATAACAACCCGCTCGATCTCCGACGACGAGATCGTGGAGCGCCTCATCTACGCGCTCGTCAACGAGGCCGCCTACATCCTCGAGGAGGGGATCGCGCTGCGCGCCTCCGACATCGACATGGTCTACCTGGCCGGCTACGGCTTCCCGCACTACCGCGGCGGGCCGATGTTCTACGCGGACACGGTCGGATTGAAGAACGTCTTGAACTCGATTCTCCGGTTTCAGGCGGGATACCAGGGTTCGGTATGGAAGCCGGCGCCTCTGCTCGTGAAACTTGCCGACGAAGGAAGGAAATTCAATGGCTGATGCCGTCATCGTTTCGACCGCAAGAACCCCGCTGTGCAAGAGCTGGCGCGGCGCGCTCAACACGACGCACGGCGCGAAGATGGGCGGCCACGTGGTGCACGCGGCGCTCGAGCGCGCCAGGGTCGAGCCGCAGGAGGTGGAGGACGTGATCATGGGCTGCGCGACGCCCGAGGGCGCGACCGGCGGCAACATCGCGCGGCAGATCGCGCTGCGCGCCGGGCTGCCGGTCACGGTATCCGGCATGACGGTGAACCGCTTCTGCTCCTCCGGCCTGCAGACCGTGGCGCTCGCCGCGCAGCGCATCCAGGCGGGCGAGGGCGAGATCTACGTCGCCGGCGGCGTGGAGTCGATCTCGCTGGTGCAGAACGAGGCCAACAAGCACCACGGCAAGGACGAATGGCTGAGCCGCCACAAGCCCGAGATCTACTGGCCGATGCTGCAGACGGCCGAGTACGTGGCGAAGAAGTACAACATCCCGCGCGACGTGCAGGACCGCTACGGGGTGCGGAGCCAGCTGCGCGCCGCCCAGGGCCGGGCCGAGGGCAAGTTCAAGGACGAGATCGTGCCGATCACGACCAAGATGAAGGTCGTGGACAAGAACACGGGCGCGGAGACGATGAAAGAGGTCACCGCCGAGCACGACGAAGGCATCCGCCCGGACACCACCTATGAGGGCGTATCGCAGATCAAGCCGGCGATCGAGGGCGGCGTGATCGCCGCCGGCAACGCGAGCCAGTTCTCCGACGGCGCCTCGGCGCAGGTGATCATGAGCGGCAAGGTCGCGGCGAAGCGGGGCTTGCAGCCGATGGGCCTGTTTCGCGGCTTCGCGGTCGCCGGCTGCGAGCCGAACGAGATGGGCATCGGCCCCGTGTTCGCGATCCCGAAGCTGCTCGAGCGCGCGGGCCTGAAGATCGGCGACATCGACCTGTGGGAGTTGAACGAGGCCTTCGCGGTGCAGGTGCTCTACTGCCGCGACAAGCTCGGCATCCCGGACGAGCGCCTGAACGTCAACGGCGGCGCGATCGCGGTCGGGCACCCCTACGGCGTCACCGGCTCGCGGCTCGTCGGCCACGCCCTCATCGAAGGCAAGCGCCGCGGCGCGAAGCGCGTGGTCGTGACGATGTGCGTCGGCGGCGGCATGGGTGCGGCCGGACTGTTCGAGGTCCTGTAGGCATAGAATGCGTTGGTCATTCTCTGGAGGAGGGAGCATGAGAGCGATCGTCTTTCTTGGCCTGCTCGCGATGGCCGCGGGCAACGCGCTGGCGCAGGGCTATCCGAGCCGTCCCGTCCGGGTCGTCATCCCCTGGCCGCCCGGCCAGGCGACCGACCTTGCCGCGCGCATCGTCGGCGAGAAGCTTTCGCAGCAACTCGGCCAGCCCTTCGTGTTTGACAATCGACCCGGCGCCGGCGGTGCGATCGGCACCGAGGCGGTCGTGAAGGCGGCGCCGGACGGTTACACGCTGCTTGCCTCCTCGAGCGGACCGCTGTCGATCATGCCCAACCTGCAGAAGATCCCCTACGATCCGCTCAAGGACCTCTCGCCGATCAGCCTGACCGCGCGCGCGCCGTTCGCGCTGATCGTGAACCCTTCATTCCCGGCGGCCACCGCGCGCGAGTTCGTCGCCCTGGTGCGCGCCAATCCCGGCAAGTACACCTTCGCCTCCTCCGGCACCGGCGCGACCGCGCACCTCTTTGGCGAACTGTTCAACTCGATGGCCGGACTGAAGGCGACGCACGTCCCCTACAAGGGCAGCGCCCCGGCGCTCACCGACCTGATGGGCGGCCAGGTGACGTACGCGATCGAGACCGTCGCCTCGGTGCTCGGCCACTACAAGTCCGGGCGGGTCAAGGTGCTCGGCGTCTCCACCGCCCGCCGCACGGCGAGCATGCCCGACGTGCCGTCGCTCGCCGAGGCCGCGGACATTCCCGGGTACGACGTCGCCGCCTGGATCGGCTATCACGCCCCGGCCGGCACGCCGCGCACCATTGTCCTGCGGCTCGCCAACGAGATCCTCAAGGCCATGAGCGCACCGGACATGCGCGAGCGCTACATTGCCCTGGGCCTGGACCGGGCGAGCAGCACGCCGGAGGAACTGGCGGTCTACATGCGCACCGAGCAGGAGCGCTACGGCAGCATCATCCGGAACGCGGGCATCAAGATATCGAACTGATGGCGCTCGACGCGCGCATCGCCGCGCTGCAGGCGGAAATGACCGCCTGGCGGCGCGACATCCACGCACACCCCGAGCTCGGCTTCCAGGAGCATCGGACTTCCGATCTTGTCGCGTCGCGGCTGACCTCCTTCGGCATCGAAGTCCATCGCGGGATCGGCAAGACCGGCGTGGTGGGCGTGCTCAGGAGCGGGTCGTCGAAGATGTCCGTCGGCCTGCGCGCCGACATGGATGCGCTCCCGATCCATGAAGAGAATTCCTTCGATCACAGATCGAAGAACAAGGGCACCATGCATGCCTGCGGCCACGACGGTCACACGACCATGCTGCTCGGCGCGGCGAAATACCTCGCGCAGACGCGCAACTTCGACGGCACGGTGAATTTCATCTTCCAGCCGGCCGAAGAGGGCATCGGCGGCGCCAAGGCCATGGTGGAGGACGGTCTGTTCAAGCGCTTTCCCTGCGACGCCATTTTCGGCATGCACAACCGGCCCGGCATGCCGCTCGGCAAGTTCGCGGTGCGCTCGGGGCCCATGATGGCCGGGGGCGCTTTTTTCGACATCGACATCGAGGGCCGCGGCGCGCACGGCGCGCGCCCCGAGGCGGGCGTGGATTCGGTGCTGGTCGCCTCCCACGTCACCGCGGCGCTGCAGAGCATCGTCGCGCGCAACGTGCGACCGGTGGACACCGCGGTCCTGTCCGTGACCCAGATCCACTCGGGTGACGCCTACAACGTGATTCCGCAGACCGCGCGCCTGTCGGGGACCGTGCGCGCCTTCTCGAACGAAGTGATGGAGCTGATCGGGCGCGGCATCGCGCGCGTGGCCGAAGGCGTTGCCGCGGGTTTCGGCGCCCGGGCGAGGTCCGACTTTCGCCCGGTCTTTGCGCCGCTGATCAACGATGCCGGGGAGGCGGATTACGCGGCCGGCATCTGCGCCGAAATCGTCGGCGCCGAAAGCGTCAAGCGCGACCCGGCGCTGATCATGGCCTCGGAGGACTTCTCGTTCATGCTGAACGAGGTGCGCGGCTGCTACATCAACATCGGCAACGGGGATGGCGAAGGAGCGTGCGAGGTGCACAACCCCGCCTACGACTTCAATGACGCCGCCCTGCCCTATGGCGCCAGCTTCTTCGCGCGGCTGGTGGAACGGCGCCTCGCGCGCGCGTAG
>JADLES010000038.1 GCA_020845995.1 Burkholderiales bacterium
CCGCGGAAACTCTTCGGGCACATACAGGCCCCCGTCCGGGGCGAGGCCTTCGAGCAGGATCTTCGAGAAGCGCTGCGCCGGCGCCTCGCCGCGCGTGGAGACGTACCGCATGGCTACAGCAGCTCTTCGAGGCGGATGCGGGTGACCTTGCCGAGCACGGTCGGCAGCTTCTCGATGCGCGCCATCGCGACGATGACGTTCTTCTCCACCGCCCGGTGGGTGAGCATGACGATGTCGACGCTCTTCTCGCCCTCGCCGGGCTCCTTCTGCACCATGGCGTCGATCGAGATCTCCAAATCGGCGAGGATGCGCGTGATGTCGGCGAGCACGCCGGGCCGGTCCTTCACGCGCATGCGCAGGTAGTACGAGGTCTGGACCGCGGCGATCGGCAGGATCGGGTCCTTCGCGAGGCGGTCGGGCTGGAAGGCGAGGTGCGGCACGCGGTGCTCGGGGTCGGCGGTGATGAGGCGCGTGATGTCCAGGAGGTCGGCGACCACCGCGCTGGCGGTGGGCTGGCTGCCGGCGCCCGCGCCGTAGTACATGGTGGCGCCCACCGCGTCGCCCTTGACGAGGATCGCGTTCATCACGCCCTCGACGTTGGCGATGAGGCGCTTTGCCGGGATCAGCGTCGGGTGCACGCGCAGCTCGATCCCCTTGGCGGTTCTTTTCGTGACCCCCAGCAGCTTGATCCGGTAGCCCAGTTCCTCCGCGTAGCGGATGTCCTGCTGCGTGAGCGTCGAGATGCCCTCGGTATACGCCTTGCGGAACTGCATCGGGATGCCGAAGGCGAGCGCCGACAGGATCGTCAGCTTGTGCGCCGCGTCCACGCCCTCGATGTCGAAAGTGGGATCGGCTTCGGCGTAGCCGCGGCGCTGCGCGTTGCGCAGCGCATCGCCAAAGGAGGAGCCCTTGTCGCGCATCTCCGAGAGGATGAAATTCGAGGTGCCGTTGATGATGCCGGCGATCCACTCGACGCGGTTCGCCGCCAGGCCCTCGCGCAGCGCCTTGATGATCGGAATGCCGCCCGCGACCGAGGCTTCGAACCCCACCATCACGTCGTTCTTCTGCGCGGCGGCGAAGATCTCGTTGCCGTGCGTCGCCAGCAGCGCCTTGTTGGCGGTGACCACGTGCTTGCCGCGCCGGATCGCCTCGAGCACCAGCTCCTTGGCGACGGTGGTGCCGCCGATGAGCTCGATGACGATATCTATCTTCTCGTCTTTTACCAAAGCAAATGCGTCATCCAGGACGCGGGCGTTCTTCTTGACGATCGAAGACGCTCTTCTCCTATCCTTGTCCGCTACCTGCGAAATCCGGATCGCCCGCCCTGCACGGCGCTCGATTTCGCCGGCGTTGCGCTTGAGCACGTCCCAGACGCCGCCGCCGACCACGCCGATGCCGAGCAGGCCCACCTGGATGGGCTTCATCCCGCCTTGCCTCATTTGTCGTTGCGCTTCAGGCGGAATTGCAGGTGGCGCTTCACGTCCGGCCATTCCTGCGCCAGCACGCTGTACATCACCGTGTCGCGGATGCTGCCGTCGCGGCGCGGCCAGTGGTGGCGGACGACGCCGTCCTTCTTCGCGCCCAGCGCTTCGATCGCCCGCTGCGAGCGGAAGTTGAAGTTGTCGGTCCGCAGCCCGATGACCTTGCAGTGCAATTGCTCGAAACCGAAGGAGAACAGGAGCAGCTTGCAGGCGGTGTTGACGTGCGTGCGCTGGCAGCGCTGCGCGTACCAGGTATAGCCGATCTCGACGCGATCGGCGGCGGCGATGATGTCGTGGTAGCGCGTGCTGCCGACCAGCTCCCCGCTTCCCAGGTCGCGCACCGCCCAGGGCAGCATCTGCCCCGCCTTCTGGCCGTCGAGCGCGGCCTGAATGTAGGCCTCGGTTTCGCCGGGCGCCGGCACCGAGGTGAAGAACAGCTCCCAGAGCCTGCCGTCGGCCGCGGCCTTGTCGAGCCCTTCCCGATGTTCCTTGCTGAGCGGTTCGAGTCGGACGCCGTTGGCTTCCAGGGTCGCCGGCTTGGGCGAAATCACGCCGCCCCTTTCAGCAGGCCGTCCTTGCGGAACATCTCGCGGATGCCGCGCAGCGCCTGGCGCAGGCGGTGCTCGTTCTCGATCAGCGCGATGCGCACGTGGCCGTCGCCGTAGTCGCCGAAGCCGATGCCGGGCGACACCGCGATCTTCGCCTCCTCGAGCAGCCGCCTGGTGAACTCGATGGAGCCCATTTTCTCGTAGTAGTCCGGGATCCTCGCCCAGATGTACATCGAAGCCCGCGGCACCTCCACCATCCAGCCGATGTCGTGCAGCCCCCGCACCATGACGTCCCTTCTTTTTTCGTACGTCTTTCTGACCTCCTCGACGCAGTCCTGGGGGCCGTCGAGCGCGACGATCGAAGCCACCTGCACCGGCGTGAAGCTGCCGTAGTCGTGGTAGCTCTTGATCCTCGCCAGCGCGTTCACCAGCTCCGCGTTGCCCACCATGAAGCCGATGCGCCAGCCCGCCATGTTGTAGCTCTTGGACATGGTGAAGAACTCGACCGCGATGTCGCGCGCGCCCGGCACCTGCATGATCGAGGGCGCGCGATAGCCGTCGAAGCAGATGTCGGCGTAGGCGAGGTCGTGCACGACGAGGATGTCGTGCTGTCTTGCGATGGAAACGATCCTTTCAAAAAAGCCATACTCGACGCACATCGCGGTCGGGTTCGACGGGAAGCCGACGATCAGCATCTTCGGCTTCGGCATCAGCTCGCCGATCGCGCGCTCCAGCTCGGCGATGAAATCCACCCCCGGCGTCATGCGCACCGGGCGGATGTCGGCGCCGGCAATGATCGCGCCGTAGATGTGGATCGGGTACGAGGGATTGGGCACCAGCACGGTGTCGCCGCGCTCCAGCGTCGCCAGCATCAGGTGCGCGAGGCCCTCTTTCGAGCCGATGGTGACGATCGCCTCGCGCTCCGGATCGAGTTCGACGGAATAGCGGCGCCGGTACCAATCGCAAATGGCCTTTCTTAATCTTGGAATTCCTTTGGACACGGAGTAGCCATGCGTGTCCGGCCGGCGCGAGGCTTCCACCAGCTTGTCGACGATGTGCTGCGGCGTGGAGCCGTCGGGGTTGCCCATCGACAGGTCGACGATGTCCTCGCCGCGCCGGCGCGCGGCCATCTTCAGCTCGTTGGTGATGTTGAAGACGTACGGAGGGAGTCGCTGAATTCTCGAAAACTCTCGCATCGTCATGATTTTACGCGAAGAATCGTTCGACTTCCAGCCGAAATCCGGAGCAACCCCGCGTTCGCGGGATGGCGTCGTCGGCAGCGGGCTTCTAGCATGCGCACGAAGGGGAACGGATGCGGGCTTGGCTTGCGCTCGGGTTGCTGTGTTCGACGATGGCGGCGCTGGCCTCGCCCGAATCGGAGGCGCTCAAGCGCGAGGGCCTGCAGTCGCTCGCCGCGGGACGCTTCGATGCGGCCATGGAACGTTTCGCCGCCGCCGCCCGGTCGGATCCGGCCGATCTGCAAGCCCTCTACCTGCAAGGCGTCGCCGCCAACCGGCTCGGACAGTTCAGCGCCGCCGAGCCCGCGCTGCGGCGCGCGGAGGCCGGCGGCTACCGCGATCCGGAGCTCGACTTCGAGCTTGGCTGGGCGGCGCTTGCCGGCGGGCGCGCGCAGGAATGCCTCGACCGCCTGGAGCGCTTCGAAGCGGCGGCGCCGGGACGCGGCCAGGTGAGCGAGTTCCGCGGCCGCTGCCATTTGGCGCGGCGCGAGCTCGACAAGGCCGAGGCCCTGTTCCGGCAGGCGCTCAGCCGCGATCCGCGCCTTGCGCCGACTGTCAACCTGTCGCTCGCCGCACTCGAGCAGGAGCGCGGCAAGCCGGCGGCGGCGCAGGAGCACCTGGAGGTCGCGGTGAGCGCGGATGCGCCAACCGGGCGCGCGCTGCGCGATCTCGCCGGCCCTCCCGAGCCGCCGGAGCAGCCCGACAAGCCGCTGCGCCTGTCGGCGTCGATCGCGGGCGGCCACAACAGCAACGTCATCGCGCTGGGCAAGACCATCCCGCTGCCTACCGACATCTCGAACAAGAGCGCGTACTTCGCGCGCACGGCCTTCGGGGCCTCCTATTCGCGCCAGATGACCCAGAGCACGGGCGTCACCGCGGGGTACGCGCTGCTGCTCGACCGCTACGAGAATCTCTCCTCGTCGAACCTGAACGATCACTATCTTTATGCCGACATGTTCCATCAGGCGACCGAGCGCATGGCGCTCTCGATGCGCGCCAACGCCGAATACACCGGCCTCGGCGGCGACAGGTTCCGCAACCTCTGGGGACTGCGTCCGGCGCTGAGCTACCGCTTCCTGCGCAACTCGGTGACGGAGTTCTCGTATACCTACGCCAGCAGCGACTACAAGGTGCAGACCGCGCCGGTGTACGACCGCGACGGCCCGGCGCGCAACCTGGCCGCCGTCCACAGCTTTCGCCTCGGGGGCACGGACTGGAGCGGCGCGGTCGGCCTGAGCCGCAACCGCAACGACACCCAGGGCAGCGACTTCCAGTCCCACAGCTGGGGCGCCTCGGGAACGATGCGCTACACGTTTGCGAACCGTGTGGTGCTTGCCTTCGGCGCCTCCGCGCTACGCGACAATTACGACAATCCGAACAGCCTCGCGGGGTCCGGCTTTGCCTACGAGCGCAAGGACCGGCAGCGCACGCTGAGCACGCAGGTCTCGGGCCCGCTCGCGCCGAGCCTGCGCTGGTTCGCGCAGGCGCAGCACCTGCGCAACAAGTCCAATATCGCGTTCTACGAATACGACCAGACCGTGTTCAGCGCGGGGCTGGCTGCGGATTTCTGAGGAGAACGATCATGCTTCGACTGTTCCTCGCGGCACTCGGCCTGCTGGCCGGCCTGCATGCATGGAGCCAGCCCGTGCCTCCCGGCACCTACGTGTTCGTTTCCGGGCCGGGCGTGGGCACGCCGCCGTTCGCGGTGTCGAGCGCCACCACCAGCCTGGGCGGCCTGATCATCGGCCCGCACCTGCCGTTCTGTTCGGGCAATCATGTGCACGGCACGTTCAACGGCTTCGCCGATCCGGCCGCCAGCGGCTGCGGCCACGGCATCATCGCGCTTTTTGTTCCACCGCCGCCGGTGTCGGGCGGCGGCGGCCTGCCCGGCGGGCTTCCCACGAACGTCGCCGGCCAGCTCGCCCTCACGGCCACGTTCCCGGCTCTGACCGGACGTCTCTACGGCGATCCGACCGCCGCCCTTGCCTTCGCTCCCGGCCTCGCCGATTCGATCGGCGCCAGCCAGATGGTGCTGGTCAGCAGCCTGGACGGCGGCGTCGGCCTGCCGCGGCAGGCGCCGGCGGGAGCGAGCGGCGGCGATGTCCCGGCCGCGGGCGCGGGGCCGGTGCTTGGCGCGAACGTGCTGCAGGAGACGCTCCGGGATCCTTCGCAGCGCGTGCTGAGCGCCCCGGCGGCGATGTCCTGGCTGGAGGAATTCGCGGCGTACGACGACCGCGCGGCCGAAGGCTACCGGCGCGACGCGGAAAAGACCGGTCAGCAGGCCGACGCATGGCGCGAGCTCGCCGACGACGCGCGCCGCGACGCCGAGCGCAACCGCCAGCGCGCCACCGACGCGCGCCGCGACGGCCGCGAGCGCGACGCGAGCGACTGGGAGAAGGAAGCCGAGCGCGACGAAGAGCATGCGCGCGACCGCGACCGGGAAGCGCAGCGCCTGGACGGCTGGTCGGAAGAAGCGAGCCGGCGCGAGCAGGCGGCGCGCGACCAGGCGCGCGAGCGGCGCGAAGCCGCCGAGCGCGAGCGCGAGCGCGCGCGCCAGGCCGAGCGCGACCGCGCCGAGCGCGTGCGCCAGGAGGCCGAAGAGCGCGCGCGCCAGAAGCAGGCCGAGCGCGAGGAGCGCATGCGCCAGGAACGGGCCGAGCGCGAAAAGCGGATCCAGGAGCTCGAGGATCGCGTGCGCGCCCGCGAGGCCGAGGCCGCGCGCGAGCGCGCCGCGCGGGAGCGCGCGCACCGGGAATGGCTCGCGGAGCAGGAAAGGCTGCGCAACGCGCGCGCGCGCGGCAGCTCGAGCGACGCGGACCTGGCCGCCGCCGCGGCCCGCAAGAAAAAGAAGGAGGAAGAGGAGGAAAAGACCTGGGCCGACTATGTCGTCGAGTTCTTCGACAGCAGCGAAGGCGAGCTGGTGACCGACAAGGCGAAAGACGCGCTGAAAGACAAGGTGAAGGAAAAGGTGCTGGAGCGCGCGGGCATCACCGACTTTCTCGACGACGCGGGCCTCGACAAGGCCGCGGGCAAGCTGGGCGACGGCATCGACCAGCTCAAGGCGATCAAGAAGCTGGGCGATTCCATGGAGGCCGAGCTGCAGCGCCAGCCCCAGCTCCGCAGCAACATTCAGGACCGCATCGACGTGCTGTCGGACCCGAAGAGCCCGACCACCCGCAGCTCGACCTTGAGCTCGGGAAGCCTGTACGGCAAGGAGATGTTCGGCACGGCAGCACGCATGGTAAAGGCAAACCAATGAACCGCATCCGCAGATCGATCGCAGCCGCGGCGCTCGCCGCGACGCTGGGCGCCGCCGCCGCGCAGCAGCCCTCGAGGCAGCCCTATGACATCCTCGCCGATCCGGACTTCCTGCTCGCGACGCGCAGCCTGTCGGCGACCGATGCGCTCGCGCTCGCGGCTCACCTCAACGTCGCGCTGCGGCAATACCGCGAGGCGATTCCGATGTACGAAGCGCTCATGAAGACGACGCCGAACGATGCCTCGATCTGGGCGATGGCAGCGGCCGCCTACAACCGCGCCGACGAGCCGCGCGAAGCATTCGATGCCGCGGACATCGCGATCACACTGGCGCCGCATTACCCGCACTTCTACGCCGAGCGCGGCATCGCCGCCTTCCGCCTCGGGCGCTACGCGCCGGCCATCGAGGACCTGCAGCATTTCGTCAAGGCGTTCCCGGTGAATGCGCGCGCGCGCTTCTATCTCGGCCTCGCGCAAGCGGGCGCGGGCGATGCCGCCGCCGCGCGCAAGAGCCTGCTGCGCGCGCGCGCGCTGAACCCCGCCCTCTCGGTGCTGACCGACTACTACCTCGCGCTGATCGCGGGCAGCCAGGGGCAGACCGCGACCAGCCGCCAGATGCTCGCGGACACGCTTGCGGCGTTCGAATCCGCGGATCTGCCGGTCGCGCCGCTCGCGCGGCGCCAGTTGCGGGAAGTCGATGACGCGGTGACGCGCGCGCTGCGCCGCGCGCGTCACGATGCGGATGCCAGCGTCGCTCACCTGCCGGCAGCGCCCGCGGCCCGCTGAACGCGCGGCGGCGCGCCGCTACAATGCGCCGGACATGGCCCCCGGGCGTATCCTCGCGGCCGCGCTGGGCGGCGCGCTGCTGCTGCTGCTTTTCTCGCTCTGGATCGCCTTGCGCGAGCCCTGGCTGGGCGCCGGATTCGCGGATGCCGCGGACGGCGCGCCCGGCCTGATCGTCCAGGACGCCGATGCCGCGGCGCGCGCCGCCGGGCTGCGGCCCGGTGACCGGATCGTCGAGATCCGCGCGGGCGCGACGTCGCTGCGCGTGCCGCCCGATTTCATGGTCGAGACGCCGAGCTACTTCATCCGCTACGACGACTACAACGCGTTCCTGCGCGCGCAGGCGAGCGTGCACGCGATGCTGGCCGGCGGGTCGCTGGAGCTGCTGCGCGACGACGGCGCCTCGATCCGGCTCGCCGCCGGACAGCGGTCCCTCGCGGCCCTGCCGGCGGCGTTCTGGCTGCAGGTCGCCTACGCGCTGGTCGCGTTCTCCGTGGGTGCCACGCTGCTCGCCTTCCGGCCCGCGGACCTGGCCGCGCGCTGGTTCGCCCTCGCCAGCCTGGGCTTCTTCCTCGGCACGCTGATGCGCGCGATCTACGGCTCGCGCGAGCTCGCGCTGGACGCCGCCCTGTTCCGCGCGATCCTCGCCACCGCGCATGCCGGCGCGCTGTTCGCCACCGCGGCGCTGCTCAGCTTCGTCTGGTACTTTCCGCGCAGGATCTCGCGGGCGCCCGTTCCGGCGATCGCGCTGGGAGTCGGCGCCGCGGCCTGGATCGTCGACACGCTGCAGTGGGTGCCGACGTCCAACCTCGGCTATCGGGGCCCGATCCTCCTGGCGATCCCGCCGCTGGCTGTCTGCGCGGCGCTGCAATGGCGCGCGGCGCGCCACGATCCCGTTCAGCGCGTGATGGCGCGCTGGCTGGTGCTCGTGCTGCTCGCCGGGCCGGCCAGCGTCGCGGTCGGCATGGCAATCGTCGCCGCGGGCGGCGAGCTGCGCATCCCGCGCGGCACGCAGGGCCTGTCCACGGCGCTCCTGATGTACCTCGGCATGGTGGCGCTGATCTTCCGTCACCGCGCCTTCGACCTGGAGCGCTGGTGGTTCGAGGCCTGGGTCTGGTTCCTGAGCGGCGTGCTGGTGATCTGCGTGGACCTGCTGCTGATCCACGCGCTCGCGCTGCAGTCGGGCACCGCGCTCGCGATTTCGCTGGCGCTTTGCGGCTGGCTCTATTTCCCGCTGCGCCAGCGGCTGCTCGCGGCGCTCGGGTATCACCGCCGGCGCGACCTGCGCGAGCTGTTTCCCGACCTGGTGCGAATCCTGCTGGCGCCGCGCGACAGCGCACCGGGCGCCGAACAGCGCTGGGACGCGCTGCTCACGCGCGTGTTCGAGCCGCGCGCGCGCGCGCTCCTGGCAGAGCCGGCGGCGGACGTGCGCATCGAGAACAACGGCCTGCGCCTGGTCGTGCCGCAAATGGGCCTCGGCGGCGCGATCGCGCTCGATTACGCCGACGGCGGCGCGCGCCTGTTCTCGCGGCAGGATGCGCTGCTGGCGAGAGGCCTGCTCGAGCTGCTGCGCCAGGGCGCCTCGATGCAGGAAGCGTACGAGCGCGGCGCCGAGCACGAGCGCGCGCGCATCGCGCGCGACCTGCACGACGACATCGGCGCGCGCCTGTTGACGCTGGTGCACGAGTCGGGATCGGAGCGCGCCGCCGGCCTTGCGCGCGCGGCGCTCGGCGACATGCGCGACATCGTCGCCGGGCTGCGCGCGCGCCCGCTCGCGCTCGCCGACGCGCTGGCGGACTGGCGCGCCGAGCTCACGCATCGCGTGCTCGCCGCGGGCTGCCGGATCGACTGGCGGCAGCCCGATCCCGCGCCGCGGCTGCTGCTTTCGCCGCGCCAGCAGGTCAACCTGACGCGCATCCTGCGCGAGGCGGCGAGCAACGCGTTGCGCCACGCGCGGCCCTCGCGCCTTTCGGTCGAGGCGAGCGTGTCCGGCGGGCGCCTGCGCATCCGGCTGCAGCATGACGGCAGCTTCGCGCCGCCGGCCGACTGGCGCTCCGGCACCGGGATGTCGACGCTGCGGCGGCGCGCCGGCGAACTCGACGGCACGGTCGCCTGGCGCGTGACGGGCGCCGAGCTGTCGCTGGAAGCCGAAGTGCCCCTGCAGGAGGGCTCGGCGGCGTGAAGCTCGGTCTCGTTGTCGAGGACCTTGCGGCCACGCGCCGCTGGCTCGGCGAGGCCCTGGCCGAGGCGTTTCCGGGCATCGCGGTGCGCGCGGCGGCAGCGCGCGCCGAGGCGCTGGCGCTGCTCGCGGAACCCGCCTTCGACGTCGCCCTCGTGGACATCGACCTGCCGGACGGTTCCGGGCTGGACGTCATCGCCGCGCTGCGCGAGCGCATGCCGCGCACGGTCAGCATCGTCACCACGATCTTCGACGACGATGCGCACGTGTTTCCCGCGATGCTCGCGGGCGCGCAAGGCTACCTGCTGAAGGAGCAGCCTCGCGAGCAGTTCGTGACCGGCCTGCAAGGGATCCTGCGCGGCGAGCCGCCCCTGTCGCCCGCGATCGCGCGCCGGATGATCGCCCACTTCAATTCCCGCGGTCTCGCCGCGAAAAGCGCGGAAGTGGCCCTTAGCGCGCGCGAAACCGAGGTGCTGCGACTGGTGGCGAAGGGCTTCACGCGCGGCGAAATCGCCGAGCAGCTCGATCTGTCGAGCCATACCGTGGTCGACTACGTCAAGTCGCTCTACCGCAAGCTGAATGTGTCGTCGCGCGCCGAGGCGGCCGTCGAGGCGACGCGGCGCGGCCTCGTGCGCTGAGCGGAGCGGGCGGTAGAATCGCCCGATCGTGAAGCTCCACGCCGCCGCGCCCTCCGCGCTCAACAGGTTTTCCGGTTACGGCGAGGACTTCGTCATGATCAACGGCCGGCGCCACGCGGCGAGCGAAGCGAACGCGCTGATCGTCATGCCCGAGCGCATCCTTCCCTGGAGCGCGGCCGCGTTCGACGCGCTCACCGAGGCGGATTTCGAGGTTTTCCTCGGGCTCGGCCTCGAAGTGCTGCTGCTCGGCACCGGCGCGCGCCAGCGCTTCCCGCATCCGCGGCTGACGCGCGCGCTGGCCGAACGCCGCGTCGGCCTCGAGACGATGGACCTGCGGGCGGCCTGCCGCACCTACAATATCCTGATGGCCGAGGAGCGGCGCGTCGCCGCCGCGCTGCTCTTCACGTAGCGCGGCGCCGGACCGCGCCGCCGCGCGCACGCGGAGGATCCATGACGCGACTGCTCGATGAAATCCCCTGGAGCGAGCCGCTGCTCGCGCCGGACATCGATCCGGCCTGGGAGGCGGAACTCAGGCGCCGCGGCGGCAACGGCTCGGAAGTGGACCGGCGCGTCGCGCCCAGCCCCTGGATCCGCGAGGCCTGCCTCGGCGTCAACACCGGCCGCGCGAGCGAGATTCCGGCGCACCTGTTCAGCGTCGCGGCGCTGGTGACCTCGCAGGAGAACGCCTGCCGCTACTGCTACGGCGCCAACCGCGCCTACATGAAGAATCTCGGCTATTCGGAGGCCTACATCCGGCGCATCGAGACCGAGGCGCACCTCGCCGAGCTGAACGGCCGCGAGCGCGCGCTGGTCGCGTTCTGCCGCAACCTCGCGCGCTCGCGGCCGCGCCCCGCGCGCGCCGAGTTCGACGGCCTCGTGCGCCTGGGTTACGCGCCGGCGGCGGCGCGCGAGATCGCGCTGTGGATCGCGCTCGGCTGCTTCTACAACCGGGTCACGATCCTGCTCGCGGCGCCGCCCGAGCAAGGCTACGAGAAATGGGTCGAAGCCAAGGCCCGCTGGTTCGCGCTGATCGGGCCGCTCACGCGCTGGCAGGCGGCGCGCCGCCGGCGCGGCAAGCCCGATCCGGCGTTGTCGGCCGATGTGCTCGGCGCGGGACCCTACGGAACCGTGCTCGCGCCGCTGGCGCGGCTGCCGGGCGCGCGCATCATGAAAGACGCGCTCGACGGCGCTTTCGCCTCCCGCGTGCTGTCACGCGCGACCAAGGCGCTGATGTTCGCCATCGTGGCGCGCAGCCTCGGCTGCCGCGCGAGCGAAACCGAGGCGCGGCGCCTGCTTGCCGCCGAGGGGATCGGGGAGGCCGAGGCCGACCAGGCGCTCGCGACCCTCTCCTTTGCGCGCCTGCCGGCGGACGAAGCGCAGCTGCTGCCCTGGGTGCGCGAGACCGTGCATGTCCAGATTGCCCGGATCCAGGCCCGCACCCGCGACCTGGCCGGCGCGCTGGGCGCCCCGGCCGCGCTGGAGGCGGTCGGCGTCGCGGCGCTCGCCAACGCCACGGTGCGCCTGGCGATGCTGGTGGAATGAGCCTCGCCGCCCTCGCCTGGGCGCTCGCGCTGGCCGGGTTGTGCGCTCTCGCCTGGGCGATGCACCGGCGCGCACGGCTGTTCGAGCGCCTGCACGCCGAGACCCGGCGCAAGCTGGAGCAGCTGCAGCGCGAGTTCGAGCGCTTCGCGCCGCCGGACCTCGTCGAGCGGCTCACCGACGGGCAAGGCGACGCGGCGCCGCAGCGCCGGCAGGTGACGATGCTGTTCGCCGACCTGCGCGGCTTCACCGCGCTGTGCGATCGGCTCGACCCGGCGATGACGGTGTCCCTGCTGAACGAATACTTCCGCCACATGAGCGAGGCGATCCAGCGCCACCACGGCCACATCACCGAGCTGGTCGGCGACGGGCTGCTCGCGCTCTTCGGGGCGCCCGAGGCCAACCCCTGGCAGCGCCGCGACTCGGTGCTGGCGGCGCTCGACATGCGCGCGGCGCTCGCCGCCTACAACGAACGGCTGGCCGCGCAGGGCTTGCCCCGGCTGCGCTTCGGCATCGGCATCCACACGGGCGAGGTCATCGTCGGCGTGATGGGCGCGGGCGAGCTGAACAAGTTCACCGTGACCGGTGACGCCGTCAACGTGGCCTCGCGCGTCGAGGGGCTCACGCGCGATCACGGCGTCGACCTGCTGGTCACGGCGGACGTGCGCGCGGGACTGGACGAGCGCTTCCGCCTGCGCGAGATGCCTCCCGTGCAGGTCAAGGGCAAGCCCGATCCGGTCCGGACGTTCCACGTCGAGCGCGCCGAGGCCGGCGCGGCGCCGGCGGGCTCCCGGGATGCGGGCGCCGCCTAGCCGATGAAGTGCAGCGGCAGCTGGGTGGTGTACTTGAGCTGCTCCATCGCGAAGCTCGAGGACACGTCGGCGAGGCCGTTGTTGAGGATCAGGCGCTTGTACACCGCGTCGTAGCCGGCGATGTCGGGCACGACCACGCGCAGCAGGTAGTCGACGTCGCCGCTCATGCGGTAGAACTCGACCACCTCGGGGATCGCCTCTACGCACCTTGCGAAGCGCCGGAACCACGCGGCGTTGTGCTGGTTGGTCTTGATCGAAACGAACACCGTGACGCCGGCGTTGATGCGCTTGGCTTCCAGCAGCGTGACGCGCTTGCGGATCGTGCCGTCGGCCTCCAGCGCCTGGATGCGGCGCCAGCAGCCGTTCGGCGACAGCCCGACGCGCCGCGAGAGCTCGCTCACGGTCAGCGTCGCGTCCTCCTGCAGCAGCGCGAGCAGCTTCTTGTCGATTTCGTCCATGATGCCCCCTCAGGCGCGCGCCGGCGGCCTGGCGGCCTGCGCCGAGCCGCGCACGCACATGCGCCCCTCGGCCGTCTGCCACAGCCGTCCCTGCTCGTGCAGCAGACCGAGCGCGCGCGCCACGGTCTGGAAATCGGCGCCCGAGAAGCGGTCGGCGATGTCCTGGTAGTAGAGCGGCGCCTGGCCGATCGCCGCGAAGATCTCTTCGGCGAGAGCCGGGACGCGGCCGGCGCCCGCGACCAGCACCGGATCGGCCTTGCCGGCCACGTAGTCGGCGATCTTCGCGCGCTCGGCATAGGCGTAGGAGATGCGCTCGAAGCGCTCGCGCGGGATGCCCTCGCCGATGGTCGCGTCGACGCCGACCTTGGCGCCGGTCGGCACCACGCCGGGCGGGGTGACCGGCAGGCTCGGATCGAGCGGCTTGGCGCGCGCCCCGGGGATCACGACGATGTCGCGGTCGCCCTGCACGCGCGTCGCGATCGCCCACTCGACCTCGACCGGGTTCCATACGTCGATGTCCTCGTCGACGACGACGGCGTGCTTGAGATCCAGCACCGAGAGCGCCGCGAGCAGCGCGTTCTTGCCCTCGCCCGCCTGCTTGCGGATCGAAATCACCGCGTGCCAGAAGGCGCGCCCGCCCAGGGTCACGTTGATGTCCTTGACCTGCACGCCGGCGGTCTTCAGCGCCTGGCGGATCGCCTGGTAGCGCGTCGGCGCCGCGAGCCAGGTGTTCTCCCAGGGCATGTGCAGCGCGTAGTACATCGCGTCCCTGCGGTGCAGGACCGCCTTGACGCGCACGTTCGGGTTCCAGTGCAGTCCGCCCATCAGCGCGGTGAACTCGCCGAAACGGCCCTCGGGCTGCGTCCAGCCGGTGGGCAGGATCTCGGCTTCGAGCACGAGCTCCGCGTCGGCGATGTACGGCAGGTCGATGGTCTCGCAGGGTGCGAGTTCCACCGGCGCGCCGCGGATGCCGCCGGCCACGGCCATTTCGTCCATGCCGATCGGCGCGCGGTAGCCCGCGCCCATGATCTCGATCGGGTGCGTGCCGATCGAGATCGAGATCGGGCACGGCCGCCCGACCTCGTGGGCGCGCTGCGCGAACAGGCGCATGTTGTTCGGCGTCACGATGTCGATGCCGGTCAGATCGCGCTCCTTGACCATGAAGCGGTAGATGCCGCAGTTCATGCCGTACTCGGGGTCGCGGGCGATCACCACCCCCGCGGTCACCATCGGCCCGCCGTCGTAGATCGAGGACATCGGGATCGGCAGCCGGAAGAGATCGACGGCGTCGCCCGTGGCGACCACCTCCCGCGCGGGCGCGCTCGCCACGCGCACCGGGTTGATCGGCTGCGAGATGCCCTGCTGCAGCTTGCGCTCGATCTCGCCGTACTCGGCGCAGCCCATCGACAGGATCGCGCGCTCGCGCGAGCGGATGATGCCCGAGACCACCGGCATCTGGTAGCCGACGACGTTGTGGAAAACCAGCGCCTTGTCGCTCTGGTCGACCAGCGTCGCGATGTGGCGGATGTCCACCGGCTGGCGCAGGTCGATCAGCTCGCCCGCGGCGCGCAGCCGATCGAGGAACCCGCGGAACTTCTCGGTCATGGCGCTCATCGTGTTGCGCTCCCCTGATTGCGAAGGTGGTTGCGATGCATGGCTCATTCGATGCGCGCGCCGGAACGCCGGACCACGGCGGCCCAGCGCTCGATCTCGGCGCGGATGAAGCGCCCGAACTCCGCCGGCGTGGCCGGCGCGGCCTCGCCGCCCTCGGCCTCGAGGCGGCGCAGGAAATCCGCGGAGCCGAGCACGCGGCCCGTCTCGGCGTTCAGGCGCGCGATCGCCGCCGCCGGCGTGCCCGCCGGCGCGAGCAGCCCGAACCAGGAAACGATGACCAGTCCGGGCAGGCCCGCCTCGGCCAGCGTGGGCACCGCGGGCAGCGCGGCGATGCGCCGGGCGCCGGTCGCGGCGAGCGGCCGCAGCTGCCCGGACTTCACCTGGCCGATCACCGAGGCGACGCTCGCGAACATCAGGCCGACGTGGCCGGCCACGAGGTCCGCCACCGCGGGCCCGGTGCCCTTGTAGGGCACGTGCACGAGGTCGGCGCCGGTCGCCGCGCGAAACGACTCGGCCGCGAGGTGGGCGCCGCCGCCGCTGCCGGCCGACGCGTAATTCAGCGCGCCCGGCTTCGCGCGCGCGAGGGCGATCAGCTCGGCGACGCTGCGCGCCGGCACCGAAGGGTGCACGGCGAGCACCAGCGGGAACCAGGCCAGGCGCGCCACCGGCGCGAAATCGCGCACGAGGTCGTAGCGCAGCCGCGCCTCCATGCTGACGTTGCTCGCGTGCGTCGAGGTGGCGAGGAACAGCGTGTAGCCGTCGGCCGCGGCCTGCAGCGCGGCCTCGGCGCCGATGTTGGCGTTGCCGCCGGCGCGGTTTTCCACCACCAGCGGCTGCCCGAGCGGCGCGGCGAGACCGGCGGCGAGCGCGCGCGCCACGATGTCGGCCGGGCCGCCGGGCGCGAACGGCACGATCAGCCGCAGCGGCCGGGCGGGCCAGGGCTGCGCGTGCGCGGCCGGCGGCGCGAGCGCGGCGAGAACGGCGAGGATGGCGGTCAGCCCGCGCATCCGCTCACTGGGCCGGCGCCGGCGGCGGGATGAAGTAGGTGCCGCGCCCGCTCGCGACCAGCGCGCCATCCTTGTCCTCGATCCATGCCTCGCAGCAGGCGAAGCTGCCGCCGCGGCGCAGCACTTTCGCGCGGATCCTGAGATCGCCCTGCATCGCCGCCTTGTGGTAGTCGACGCGCAGGTCCACCGTCGGCA
>JADLES010000039.1 GCA_020845995.1 Burkholderiales bacterium
CGCCTTCGCGCTGTTCGGCGCGCTGAAGGTCGTCGCCGACGTGGTGATGCACACCGTCGAGCACCACGTTCTCGCGAAATCGGCCTCTGCGTCTTAGCTCAGCAGCCAAAACGCCGCGCGAACCGGTCCACCACCCCCAGCAGGTCGTCGGTAAGGAATCCGCGCACGGCGTGCGCCAGCTCCGCCGGCACGCCGCCATAGTGCGCCTGGGCGATACCGCCGGCGATGCAGCCCATGGTGTCGCTGTCCCCACCCAGCGAGATCGCCTTGCGGATCGCGTCCTCGACGCTCTCGGACTCGAGGAACGCGATGATCGCCTCCGGCACCGATCCCTGGCAGGAGACGTCGAAGGCGTAGTGCGGCCGGATTTGCGCCAGCGTGCGGCCGAGATCGTAGCCGAAGCGCGCGCCGATCTGCTCGCGGATCGCGTCCTTGCCCGCGCCCTGGCGCCCGAGCAGCACGGCGAGCGCGACCGCCTGCGCACCCTTGATGCCCTCCGGGTGATCGTGGGTGACCGCGGCGCTGCGTGCCGCCTCACGCAGCACCTCTTCTTCCGAGTCGTAGGCGAAGCCCACGGGCGCGACGCGCATCGCCGAGCCGTTGCCCCAGCTCTGGTAGGGACCGGCGCCCGCGTTGTGCATCCAGACGTAGAAACTGCTGCCGAAGCCGCGGTTCGGGTGCCGCTGGCCGAAGCGGCGCAGCGCGGCGGCGAAATCCTCGCCGTTCAGGATCGCGTCCGCGACCGCCACGGTGAGCACGGTGTCGTCGGTGAAGATCGTGCGCTCGCCGAACAGCTCGAACTGCGTCGACTTGGTCGGGAAGCTCTCGAACCGCGAGCCGATCACGTCACCAGCAATGGCTCCGAGCATGGCCGCGGGGTCGCGCGCGTCCTACGCGGCGCGCACCTTCGCCTTGGGGTCCGGGTAGGGGTAGAGCATGTTGAGCGCGATCGACTGGTGGTTCGCCTGCACGATGCGCACGTGCTCGCGCTTGAGCTCCCGCGCGTGGCGCACGCCGCAGGAGTGGGCGATCATGTCGATCTCGCGGTTCATGCCGTTGCAATAGTTGGCGACGCGCAGGTACTTCTCCTCCACCACCAGCGCGCGCTGCAGGCGCTTGTTGTGCGAGGTCACGCCGGTCGGGCAGGTGTTCTGGTGGCAGCGCAGCGCCTGGATGCAGCCCAGCGCGAACATGAAGCCGCGTGCGGTGTTGACGAAGTCGGCGCCGGCCGCCAGCGCCCAGGCGGCGCGCGCGGAAGTCACGATCTTGCCCGCGGCGACGACGCGGATGCGCTGGCGCAGGCCGGATTCGATCAGCGAATCCACCACGCGCGGCAGTGCCTCGTCGATCGACAGGCTCATGTGGTCGGCGAGCGCCTGCGGCGCCGCGCCCGAGCCGCCCTCGCCGCCGTCGATGGCGAGGAAGTCGGGCGCGAACTCGAGACCCCGCCGCTGCACGGCATCGCCCAGCTCGTTGAGGAAGCGCCAGCCGCCAATCGCGGTCTTCACGCCCACCGGGCGCCCCGTGAGGTCGCGGATCCAGGCGATCTTGTCGAGCAGATCGTTGATGTTGGAGATGTCGCGGTGCCGGTTCGGGCTGATCGAGTCGCGCCCCTCCGGGATGCCGCGGATCCGCGCGATCTCGGCGGTCACTTTCCTCGCCGGCAGCACGCCGCCCTTGCCCGGCTTCGCGCCCTGCGAGAGCTTGATCTCGAAGGCCTTGACCACCTTCGCCAGCTCGACCAGCCGCTCGGGGTTGAGGCTGCCCTGCGCGTCGCGCACGCCGTACTTGGCGGTGCCGATCTGCATGATCACGTCGCAGCCGCCCTCCAGGTGGTAGGGCGACAGGCCGCCCTCGCCGGTGTCCATCCAGCAGCCGGCCACCGCCGCGCCGCGCGAGAGCGAGCGCACCGCCGGCGCCGAGATCGCACCGAAGCTCATGCCGCTCACGTTGACGATCGAGCGCGCCTCGAACGGGAGCTTCGCGTAGCCCTCGCCGAGCGTGAGCGAGGGCGTGGGCAGGCGCTCCTCCTCCAGCACCGGGAACGGGTGGTTGACGAAGATCAGCGCGCCGGACTGGTGCAGGTCGTAGGTCGAGCCGAAGCCGATCACGCCGCCCTCGTTCTTCGCCAGGCGGTAGACCCAGGCGCGCGTCGAGCGGTTGAACGGCATCTCGTCGCGATCGCCGGCGAAGAAGTACTGGCGGAAGTACTCGCCCAGCTGCTCGAAGAAGTAGCGCAGGTGCCCGACCACGGGGTAGTTGCGCAGCACCCCGTGCTTCTTCTGCGTGATGTCGGAGATGAACAGGAACGCGACGCCGATCAGCACCGCCAAGCCGATCAGCGTGCCGATTCCGTACGACAGGATGCCCATCACATCCATCGGCCGCCCCCTGCCGATATGATAGGCGAAATCGCCTGCTAGGACTTCAGCTTGCGGACGACGTCGAAGATCTCGGCGGCGTGATGCCTGGGATTTACGTTGTAGGCGGCGTGGCGGATCACGCCCTTCTTGTCGATCACGAAGGTCGAGCGCACCAGGCACTCCTTGCGCACGCCGTCGGTCTCCTTCTCCTGCAGCACGCCGTAGCGCCGGCAGACCTCGCCCTCCGGATCCGACAGCAGGCCGATCGACAGGCCGTGCCGGTCGCGGAACTCGGCATGGGTGAGGCAGTCGTCGCGCGACACGCCGAGGATCACGCAGTTGCAGCGGCCGAACTCGCCCTCATGGTCGGAGAACTCGGCCGCCTGCTGCGTGCAGACCGGCGTGTTGTCGCGCGGGTAGAAATACAGCACGATGTTCTTGCGGCCGAGGAACGAGGACAGCGCCACGCTTTGCATGTCCGCGTCGGGCAGCGTGAATTTGGGTGCGCTTTGGCCTGGCTCGAGCATCGGCAATGCCTGCCGGAAATTTTATGCGGGCACCGGCGTTTGACAAGCCCCGCGCGCCGGGTTGTCGCAATGCTGCCACATTTATAATCCTTCGATGGAAGAACTGCCTCTAGGGGGCTTGTCCGCGCAGGCTTTTTTGCGGTGCGGCCGACGCGAGCACGCGCTGCCCGCCGCCGCCATTCTCGAGCTCGAGCCGCGAACGTGAGCGAAATCTCGCGCGAACCCGAATACCTGCGCTTTGAGGGCGAAGCGGAATTCCAGGCCGCGGTGGACCGCCTGCTGGCGCAAGCCGGCCGCGAGCTGCGCATCTTCGAACCCGACGGCAGCGCACTGAGACTCAATTCGCCCGCGCGCATCGCGCGGCTGGAGGCGTTCCTGCGCGCCAGCCGCACGCGCCGCATCCAGCTCGTGGTCCACGAGACCGACCACCTGACGCGCGCCTGCCCGCGCATGATGGAATTCCTCAAGCGCTTCGGCCACGCGCTGCAGATCCACCGTACCTCCGAAGAGATCCGCGGGCTGCAGGATGCGTTCATGGTCCTGGATGCGGCCCACTACCTGCGCCGGCCGCTTGCCATCCGGGCGCGCGGCGCGATCGGACTGCACGACGAGACCGAAGCGCTCGCCATGCGCGCACGGTTTTTCGAGATCTGGGCGGCCTCGTTCGCGGGCATCGGCAGCACGACCGCGGGCCTGTAGCACGGTCTTTGCTATAATTTGTGCGCAGCCGCAAATCGCGGCTGGACGTCCGACCTCAATTGATTTCAAAAGGGAAACATCATGCATAAGCAACTGCTCCTCGCGGTGGCCGTCGCGTTCGCGCTCGGCGCCTGCGGCAAGAAGGAAGAACCCAAGCCGGCTCCGGCGGCACCCGCGCCTGCGGCCACACCAGCGCCCGCCCCTGCTCCCGCGGCCGATGCGAAGAAGGAAGAAGCGAAAGCCCCCGAAGCCCCGAAAGCCGAGGAGAAGAAGGACGAGCCGAAGAAGGACGAGGCGAAGAAGGAAGAGCCGAAAGCCGATGCCGGCAAGATGTCCGACGTCGTCAAGGGCGCCGCGGCCGGCGCTGCCGCCGGCGCGAAGGAAGGCGGCGCCTCGGGCGCGGCTTCCGGCGCGGTGAAAGGCGCCCAGGGCGCGATGAAGAAATAGTTTTGTTCGGCAGGACCGGAACGGCGGAACTCCGGGAGGGGGTCCGCCGTTCTTGTTTTCAGCGGCCTTGCTTCAATTCACGCCAGTCGAATCCGTCTTCCTGGGTCGACACGCCGATCCAGTCCGCCGCGCAGCCCATGGCGCGCGCGAGCGCCGCGCGCGCGAGCGCCGACTGGTTGTTCTGCTGCGACAGGTGGGCCGCGATCACGTGCTGGAGGCGCGAGCGGTCGAGCGCCGCGAGCAGCGCCTCGGCCTGGCCGTTGGACAGGTGGCCGAACGGCCCCGCGATGCGCTCCTTGAGCCACTTCGGGTAATCACCGCCCCACAGCAGGTCGGCGTCGTGGTTGGTCTCGAGCACCAGCGCGTCGCAGCCCGACAGCGTCGCTTCGACGTGCGCGGTCGAGGCGCCGATGTCGGTGAGCACGCCCAGGCGAAACGCGCCGTCGGAAAGGACGTACTGCACCGGCTCGCGCGCATCGTGCGGCACGGTGTAGGGCTGCACCTGCAGCCCGTCGATGGCGAACGCGTTGCGGCCGTCGATGGTGCGCGTCCGCACGTCCCCCGGCGGCTTGCCGGCCGCGGCGAGCGCCGCCTGCGTGCCGTAGGTCAGCCACACCGGCAGCCCGTGCTTTTGCGCGAACGGGTAGGCCTGCCCGGCGTGATCGTCATGCTCGTGGGTGATCAGAATGCCCTGCAGGTCGGCCGGCGCAAGCCCGAGGCGCGCGAGCCGGCGCTCGGTCTCGCGCGGCGCGAGGCCGCAGTCGAGCAGCACGCGCGTGATGGTCCCATGCGCGCCCGCTTCCGCGACCAGGCAATTTCCCTTGGAACCGCTACCGAGGGCAGCGAAACGAAAACTCACTTCAACTGTTCGTAAAGCAGCGCGACGATGCGCCGCGTCGTCTCGGTATTGGCCTGCGCGCCTTCCTTGTTGAGGACCTGTACCACGCACTTGCCGGCGAACTGGCGGATCTGCACCCGGTACTGCTCGGCCTTGCCGGTGGGCGCGCTCGACCTCCAGAACGCGAGCTTGGAGAGGATGCCTTCCTTCTCGTCCTTCTTCTGCATGTCGAGCGCATCGGTGTCGGCATAGCGCACGAAGTACTGGCCCTTCTGCCGGTCGCGGTCCTCGACGGTGAAGCCGACGCGGTCGAGCGCGAGACCGACGCGCCGCCAGGCGCGGTCGAACGGCTCGAACACCTCCAGCGTCTCGAAGCCGCCGATGCCCTTTTCGATCGCGGCGCGCGCCGGCGCCGCGCTGGGCGCCGCCGAGGCGACCATCATCTGCCTCGCCTTCTGCTCCTGCGTGCCAAGGCGCACCATCAGCCGGCGCAGGAAATCGGCTTCCAGTTCCGGATCGGCCGGGCGCGGCTGCCACACGGTCCCGCCGGCGCTGCCGCGCACCACCTCGATCATGCCGCGGTGGCTGATGTAGACCTCGGTGCCGCCGTCGTTCGCGCGCTCCAGGCGCGTGCGGAACTTGTCGCGCTCGGCCGTCGAATAGACCTGGTCGATCAGCTTGCCGAGGAGGGCGCGGATGCCGTCCTGCGGGATGTTGGCGCGGTTCTCGGCCCAGTCGGTCTCCATCACGCCGGAATCGGGCACGTCGACCGCGATGAGGAATCCGTTCTCCTGCCAGAACTCGCGCACCAGCGGCCAGAGCTTCTCCGGCGGCATCGGCACCACCAGCCAGCGCTGCGTGCCGGCCCGCTCGATCTGCATCTTTTCGACCGAGGGCAGCACGCCCGAGGCGACGTTCCCCGTCTTCGCCTGCTGCGCGCGGTTCGCCTCGTAGCTGGAGAGGGTCGCCGAGCCCGTGCCGCCTGGCACCGCGTAGCGGTTGTCGCGCGTCGGCGCGGTGAGGTCCGGCGGGATCTCGAGCGTCGGCACCTGACCGGCCGACCGGTAGTCGACCTTCTTGCCCTCGAGCATCTCGTTGGCGGTCTGGCAGCCGCCCAGCGTCCCGGCGAGCGCCGCCAACAAGGCGGTCCGGGCCAGTCTCAAGCCCGCTTCTCCACCATGCGCAGCGGCAGCGCGATGCCCGCCTCGGCCAGCGCTTCGCGCACCGCCTCGTAGCCGCGCTCCGACAGCGGCACCAGCGGCAGCCGCAGGCCGGGCTCGATCAGCCCCATCTGCGCCATCGCCCACTTCACCGGGGCGGGGCTGGTCTCGATGAACAGCTTCTGGTGCAGGCCGATCAGGCGCAGGTTGATCTCGCGCGCCTTCTTGACGTCGCCGACCAGCGCCGCCGAGCACATCTCCGCCATCGCGCGCGGCGCGACGTTGGCGGTGACCGAGATCACGCCATGGCCGCCGAGCAGGATCAGCGCGAGCGCGCTCGAGTCCTCGCCCGAGTAGATCGCGAAATTGCGCGGCGCGCGCCGGATCAGGTCGGTGCAGCGCTCCATGCTGGCGGTCGCGTCCTTGATGCCGATGATGCCCGGCACCTGCGCCAGGCGCAGCACCGTGTCGTTCTGCAGGTCGGCGACCGTGCGCACCGGCACGTTGTAGAGGATCATCGGCAGTTCGACCGTTTCCGCGATCCTGCGAAAGTGCTGGTACATGCCTTCCTGGGTGGGCTTGTTGTAATACGGCACCACCGAGAGGCTCGCCGTCGCGCCCGCTTTCTTCGCAGACTCGGAGAGCTCGATCGCCTCCGCGGTCGAGTTGCCGCCCGTGCCCGCGATGATCGGCAGGCGCCCCGCCGAATGCTCGACCGCGACGCGGATCAGGTCCTTGTGCTCGTCGAAGCTCACCGTCGGCGACTCGCCCGTGGTGCCCACCACGACGATCGCCGAGGTGCCCTGGGCGATATGCCAGTCGATCAGGCTCTTGAAGCGCGGGAGATCGATCCGCCCATCCTCCAGCATGGGGGTGACGATCGCGACCAGGCTGCCGGTAATCATCGAAGTTGCTCCATCGGTCTCTACGTTAGCTCGCCATTTTACCGCTCCCCGCCCCGGATCGCACAAAGTCCTTGAATCATCGCTGGTTTTGGCTCTGCCACCAAGCCCTCCGCGAAGCCGCGCACGGCAAGATTCGGAAATGCCTCGAGCAATTCGCCCGGGCGAAGCAGGAACGCGGGATTGGACGGCTTGCCGAAGCGTTCGTTCCCCGCCATGAAGGTTTCGTAGATGAGGACGCCGCCTTGCGCGAGCGCCGCCTCGATCAGCGGAAACAGCGGCCGGTGCAGGTAGTTCGTCACCACGATGCCCTCGAAGCGCTCGCCGGCGAGCGGCCAGGTGTCGCCCTCCTCCAGATCAGCCTGGACGAAGCGCGCCCCCGGAATCTCCCGTCGCTCGCGATCGACCGCGGTGACCTCCAGCTTCCTCGCCACGAACAGACTCGCATGCCGGCCGGACCCGCACGCCAGATCGAGGACCCTGCCCCGTGCAATGAGCGGCGCCCAGCGCGCCACCCAGGCCGAAGGCGCCAGGACGCCATGCGCGCTCACGACCGCGGCTGGTCGCGCAGGTACACCGGCAGATCCCGTCCGCCGCCCACGAAGGTGAACTCCAGCGTCGCGTTCAACTCGGCCGGCGGCATGGCGTCGTAGCGCTCGATGTACCAGGCGTCGATTGCCTGCTGCGCCCGCCCAAGCTCGGCCAGCGGCGGATGCTCCGTCGTGTTGCGCGCGCTGTACCCGTGCTCCCTGCCCTCCAGGTGCGCCTGGAAAATCCGGTCGATGACGTAGATGTGATTCAACGTGTGGACCATGTTGCGAAACGCGCCCGGCCGGGGCCTGAGAATCTCCTCCTCGGGCAGCGCCGCGACGGCCTCGAACACCAGCCGGTTGGCCCAGGCCCTGTAGCGCGTGAGGGTGCGCGGCGGGATCAGGGCGTCACCTGCGCCGCGCGAGCCAGTACAGCGGGATCCCGACCACCATCACCACCAGGCCCGCGAGCACGAGGTTGCCGAACTTCGGCCCGTACTGCGGGTTGAACACGTAGTCGACCGCCTTCCACAGCATGAAGCAGCACATCGCGCAGAACACGAGCGGCACGAACGGATAGAGCGGGACGCGGAACACGGGCTGGCCCCGCGCCTTCGCCCGGAACACGAACAGCGCGATGCCGGTCAGCAGGAAAAACGTCCAGAAGACCGGCGCGGTGTACGCGACCATCGCATCGAATCCGTCCCGCGTCGTCGCCGCCGCGGCGAAGATGAGAACCAGCGTGACCGCCCCCTGCAGGAGAAGCGCGTTCGCCGGCGTGCTGCCGCGCTCGCGCCAGCGGCCCAGCCCGGCGAACATCGGATAATCGCGCCCCATCGCGAAATTGGTGCGCGCGCCGGTGAACACCGCCGCGTTGATGGTGGTGAGGGCCGACACGCAGACGATCAGCGAGAGCGCGACGGCGCCCGTCTCTCCCGCCGCGAGGCGCATCACGTCGGCGCCCACCGCTTTGGAGGCGGCGATACCGCCCTGCCCGAGCGCGGCAAGGTAGCCGATGTTGACCAGCAGGTAGAGCAGCGTCACCGCGACGATGCCGGCCACCAGGATCCGCAGCATGTTGCGCCGCGGCTCGCGCACTTCGCCGGCGAGGTAGGCGGCCTCGTTCCAGCCGCCGAAAGTGAAGAGCACGAACATCATCGCGAACAGGAAATCGCCGCCGCCGGCACCCTGCGCGGCGGTCCGCGGCGCGCCGCCCGCCGCGAGGCCCGCCGCCGCCAGGCCGAGCAGCCCGGCGATCAGCCCCGTCTCCATCACCTTCTGCAGCGTCTTCGACTCGATCGTGCCGGCATAGTTGAGCAAGGTCAGGGCCGCCACCGAGGCGCCCGCGTAGAGCGCCGTGCTGTGCGCGCCCAGCCGGTAGATCTCGCTCGCGTACTCGCCGAACACGAACGCGACCGCGGCGATGGCGCCGGTCTGGATCACGGTCATGCGCGACCAGGCGAAGAGGAACGCCGCGCCGCGCCCGAAGGCGTGATGCAGGAACGCATATTCGCCGCCCGTCTCGGGGTGGCGCGCCGAGAGCTCGGCGTAGACCAGCGCGCCGCACAGCGAAATCAGGCCGCCCAGCAGCCAGGCGCCGAGGAACTCGGCGCTGCCCGCGGTATTGCCCGCGACGATCGAGGGCGCCTTGAAGATGCCCACGCCGATGACCATGCCCACGGTGAGGAACACCCCGTCGGGCACCGACAGCAGCGTTCGCGGCGCCGCGCTCATGGCCTGCTCGCCCGCCAGGGTAACGTCCTCATCTGATCGCCGTCCGATACTCGCGCATCGCCCTCGATGCGGCCCTCCGCGATTTTGCCTCGAAACAGCACGTTGTAGCCCTTGCCGCCCACCATGCCGGTGACCGCCAGGCGGATCTCCTCGCCGCGCATGCGCGCGCCGCGCACCACCATCGCGGTGCCGCCCGCGCGCGCGTCGACGTCGATGACCTGGAACTTCTGCGCGACGTCGAACTGCCAGCGCCCGCCCAGCTCGGGCAGGTCAGCGACCCAGCGGCCGCGCGCGTCGGCCGGCACGACCCACAGGAAAATTCGCGAGCGGCCCAGCGGCCCGACCATCTTCTCCGCGAGCGCGAGCTCGATCATCTCGTCGAAGGGCCAGGGCCCGAGATCGTAGTCGTGCGAGACGATGCGCGCGCCCGGCTTGAGCTGGTCGAGGAAGCGCGGCAGCAGCTGCAGATTGACCTCGGGCAACAGGTACATGGTGACCACGTTGACCCCGTGCAGGTCGGTCTTGAAAAGATCCTGCACTTCGAAGCTCGCCAGCGCCTCGACGCCCGCGCGCTTCGCGTTCCCGCGCGCGAGCTCCACCAACCTGGGCTCGATGTCCACGCCGAGGCCGCGCGCGCCGAAGCGCTTCGCCGCCTCGATGACGATGCGGCCGTCGCCCGAGCCGAGATCCACCAGCCGCTCGCCAGCCTTCGGCTGCGCGAGGTACAGCATGCGTTCGACGACCGCGTCGGGCGAGACCACGAACGGCGTGGTGCCGTCGTCCCAGGCCCAGGATTGCGCGCTCGCCGCCGCGGCAACGAAGAACAGCAGCGAAAAGAAGGCCGATCTCATGCGAGTAGAATCGCGCCCGGGCCCCGGTAGCTCAGTGGATAGAGCAGCCCCCTCCTAAGGGGCAGGTCGGACGTTCGATTCGTCTCTGGGGCGCCAATCACGCGCCGGATTCTATTGAGTATTTTCCGGATCGACCAATGGTTTTTCAGGGCAAATGGTGCGACGAGGTGAAGGCGGGCGATGCCTTCGGCGACAGCCTGACGGTCACCGAGACCCGCCTGGTCCTCGCGGCGGGCATGTACTTCGCCAGCGCGGCGACGTGACCGTGGAGGCCGACGGCAGGATTGTCGTCACCAGCCGGTCTGGCTAGACAATCTTCGATTCCCCGCGCTTCTGGGACGCGCGCTTTGCCTCCTCCTTCGTCCGCAGTTCCTTGCGCTGCACCTTGCCCGTGGTGGTCATGGGCAGCGCGTCGATGAATTCGATCTCCTTCGGGTACTCGTAAGGCGCGAGCCGCCCCCGCACATGCTCCTGGATCTGCCCCACGAGGTTCTCCGAGGGCGAGTAGCCGGGCTGGAGAACGACGAACGCCTTGACGATGCTGCCGCGCGCCGCATCCGGCTTGCCGATCACCGCGGCGTTGGCGACCGCCGGGTGCTTGACGAGGCAGGACTCGATCTCGGCCGGGCCGATGCGGTAGCCCGAAGACTTGATGACGTCATCCGAGCGCCCCTGGTACCAGAGGTAGCCGTCCTCGTCCATGCGCGCCTGGTCGCCGGTGAGGCCCCAGTCGCCGATGAATTTGTCGCGCGTCGCCTGCGGGTTGTTCCAGTACTCGATGAAGAACACGGGGTCGCCGCGGCGATCCACGGCGATTTCTCCCAGCTCCCCGGGTTTTCGTTCCACGCCGTCCTCGTCGATGATCGCGACGCGATGGCCCGGGTACGGGCGCCCGATCGAGCCGGGCTTCACCGGCCAGGCGGCCTGGCAGTTGCCGACCACGTAGTTGATCTCGGTCTGGCCGAACATCTCGTTGATGGTGACCCCCAGCTGCTCGCGCGCCCACTCGATCACCGTGACGCCGACCGACTCGCCCGCGCTCATGATCGAGCGCAGGGAGATATCGAACCTGCCCCTGGGCTCGGGAGCGGCTTTCATCATCTGCTTCAGGGCGGTCGGAAAAAGGAAGGTATTGCGCACCCCGTACTTCTCCAGCAGGCGGTAGGCGCGCTCCGGCTCGAACCGTCCGCGGTAACCGAGCAGCGGCATGCCGAAATACCAGCTGGGCAGCAGCGCGTCGAACAGCCCGCCCGCCCAGGCCCAGTCGGCGGGCGACCAGAACATGTCGCCCGGCTGCGGGAAGAAATCGTGCGAATAGACGAACCCCGGCAGGTTGCCGAGGATGAGTCGATGCGCCTGCAGCGCGCCCTTGGGCGGGCCGGTGGTGCCGCTCGTGTAGATGATGAGAGCCGGGTCAGTGGAAGAGGTTGCTTCGCACTTGTATTCGGAACTGCTTTTCTGAATCAAAGACTCATAAGAGTGAACCCCGGCTTCTCGCGCCCCGGCCACACCGATCACGTGCTTGAGGTGTGGCAGTTTGTGCCGAGTCGCCCAAAGGTTGCCGATCGTGGTCGGCTCGACGAACACCGCGCTCGCGCCGGCGAACTCCATCCGGTACTCGAGCGCCTCGGGACCGAACAGGTACGACAGCGGCAGCGCGATGGCGCCCATCTGGAAGATCGCCATGTAAGCGACCGCCATTTCCGGGCGCTGCGGCAGGATCAGCGCGACGCGGTCGCCGCGGCGCACGCCGAGGCCCGCGAGCGCGTTGGAAAGGCGATTGGCCTCGCGCTGAACGTCCCAGAACGTGTACTTGGCCGTCGCGCCCGACTCGTCTTCCCAGTACAGCGCGAAGCGCGAGCGGTCGGCCGCCCAGCGGCGGCAGCAGACCTCGGCGATGTTCAGTCGCGCCGGAACCTCCCAGCGCCAGCCGCTGTGCAACTCCTGGTAGCGATCGCTCACGGCCGCCACGCGGCGCTACTTCTTCTTGCCGGAATCCGGAATCGGGGTCTCGATCGAGTCCGCCAGGCGGAGCTTCTCGACGTTGACCGGGGGCTCCCTCGGGGCCGCGGGCGCCGGCGCCGCAGCTTTCGCCGCCTCGGCCGCGGGTGCCGGCGCGGCCGCCGCTTTCTCCGCCTCGGGTGCGGGCGCCGCGGGAGTGATTTTTCCCTTGGCGTCCTGGGAGGCGCGCGCCTTTGCCGCCGCTTCGAAGCCGGCCGGCGTGACGAGGGGCTGCGGGTTGATCTGGTAGATGATCCAGATGACCCAGCCGACCGTGAACAGCATGACCAGCGCGAGAAAGCGCCAGAACCACTCGCCCACCATCCTCTGCGGTCTGGCCGCGGCGACGGGCGGGACGGTCTGCTCAGCGGAGGTCGTGCCCATCCGGATGTTTGCTCCCTGTCCTGCGGCAGTTTACCATCGGATGCGAAATTCCTCACAGATACCGGATCTTACGCTTGAAGTACTGCGCCAATTGCGGTGCGACCCTGGCCCGCAGGGTGCCCCCGGGCGACTCGCTGCTCCGCGATGTCTGCGACGCCTGCGGCAGCATCCACTATGTCAACCCGAAGATGGTCCTGGGTGCGATCCCCGTGTGGGAGGAAGGCGGCCAGGCCCGCATGCTGCTGTGCCGGCGCGCGATCGAGCCGCGCTACGGCTACTGGACCCTGCCCGCGGGCTTCATGGAGAACGACGAAACCGCCGGCGAGGCGGCGGTGCGCGAGACGCTGGAGGAAGCCGGCGCGCGCATCGAGCTGCAGGGCGCCTTCAGCATGATCTCGGTGCCGCGCGTGAACCAGGTGCACGTCTTCTACCGCGCGCGCCTGCTCGACCTGGACTTCAGGCCGGGCGTGGAGACGATCGAGATCGCGCTCTTCGAGGAGGAGCGGCTTCCCTGGAAGGACATCGCCTTTCGCACGGTCGCCCTGACGCTCAAGCGCTGGTATGCCGACCGGGCGAAGGGCGCCTTCGGCTTTCACGCTGAAGACCTGAAGTAAGTCGGGTATCCTTTCGCCGGGTGCGTTCCGCACCGGATCGGGGGGTCCATGGACTTGCGCGCAAAGGGTAGCTTCCTTCTTGCACCATTCCTCGCGTACGCGCCCCTGGCGGGTGCGGCCGATGCGCCCAAGCTGGACCCGGCCAACACCGCCTGGATGATTACCGCCACGGTGCTGGTCCTGTTCATGACGCTGCCGGGTCTCGCGCTCTTTTACGCGGGACTGGTGCGCGCGAAGAACGTGCTGTCGGTGCTGATGCAGTGCTTCGCCATCACCTGCGTGGTCACGCTCGCCTGGGTCGTGTGCGGCTACAGCCTCGCCTTCGGCGACGGCGGCGGCCTGCAGGGCTGGTACGGCGGCTGGGACAAGAGCTTCCTCGCCGGCGTCGCCGTCGCCACCGTCAAGGGCAGCATCCCGGAGACCGTGTTCGCGATGTTCCAGATGACGTTCGCGATCATCACGCCGGCGCTGGTGATCGGCGCCTATGCCGAGCGCGTGCGGTTCCCGGGCATGCTCCTGTTCAGCCTGCTGTGGCTGCTGCTGGTGTACTGCCCGATCGCGCACTGGGTCTGGGGCGACGGCTGGCTGCAGAAAATGGGCGTGATGGACTTTGCCGGGGGCACCGTGGTGCACCTCAATGCCGGCATGGCGGCGCTGGTGTGCGCGCTCGTGCTCGGACGGCGCCGGGGCTTCCCGGAGACCGCGATGCCCCCGCACAACATGACCATGACCGTGACCGGCGCCTGCATGCTGTGGGTGGGCTGGTTCGGCTTCAACGCCGGCAGCGCGCTCGCCGCCGACGGCGCGGCCGGCATGGCGATGCTGGTCACGCACATCGGCGCGGCCTCCGGCTCGCTCGCCTGGCTCGCCTGCGAATGGCTGCGTTACGGCAAGCCCTCGGTATTGGGCATCGTTACCGGCATGGTCGCGGGCCTGGGCACCATCACGCCGGGCTCGGGCTTCGTGGGGCCGATGGGCGCGATCGCGATCGGCGGCATCGCGGGCGTGGTGTGCTTCTTCGCCACCTCCTGGATGAAGCGCTCGCTGAAGATCGACGACTCGCTCGATGTGACACCCGTGCACGGCGTCGGCGGCGTCATCGGCACGGTGCTCACGGGCGTCTTTGCCGCCGCCTCGCTCGGCGGCGTCGGCTACCCGGACAAGGGCACGATGGGCGGCCAGGTCCTCACGCAGCTCACCGCGGTCCTCGCGGTCGCCGCCTGGTCGGGCATCGTCACCTGGATCCTGCTCAAGCTCACCGACGCGGTGACCCGCATGCGCGTGGAACCCGACCAGGAGACCGAGGGCCTGGACACCGTCGAGCACAACGAGAAGGGCTACAACCTGTAGGGCATGCGGCGGCGTGCATTCCTCGGGCTCTGCGCCGCGTCGGCCGCCGCCGCCGGCGCGCGCGGCCTGGCCGCCGCGGACGTTTCGCCCAGCCACTACGGCCGCGCGCGGCTGGTGGACGCGCAGGGCGCGCCGCTGAAGGCGGCGGCGCTGCCCGTGGACCGCAACCTGATCTTCCATTACCCGTTCTCGACCACGCCCTGCTTCCTGCTGAAGCTCGGCCGGCCCGCCAAGCCCTCGGCCCGCCTCGCCACCGCCGACAAGCGCGCCTACGAATGGCCGGGCGGCGTCGGCCCGGGCCGCGCCATCGTCGCCTACTCGGCGATCTGCGCGCACCAGCTCGCCTACCCGACCCGCGAGATCAGCTTCATCAGCTACCGCACCGAGAAGAGCGCGCGCAACCGGCACGCCAACGTGATCCATTGCTGCGCCGAGCACAGCCAGTACGACCCGGCCGAGGGCGCGCGCGTGCTGGCCGGCCCCGCGCCGCAGCCGCTCGCCGCGATCCTGCTCGAGCACGACGCCGCCAGCGACGGCCTCACGGCCATCGGCACGCTGGGCGGCGAGCTGTTCAACCAGTTCTTCGCCAAGTACGAGCGAAAACTCGCCATCGAGGGCGCCCCCGCGCGCGTGCCGGTGACCGCGACCTGCACGGTGATCGAGCTGGAGAACTACTGCCGGCAGCAGGTCAGGTGCTAGGCAGGTGTTCCCGCAATAGGTGAGCCGCGACGGCGTGCGACCCGGCATACCGCCACTGCCCTGACTCGTACCCCCCGCCTCGGCGTCTTTGCGGCGGAGGGTGTGACCGGCGCCTGCCTTCCTTCGCCTCCTGCAAGAACAGCCGCGAATTGACGCCGATCGCCCCTGGCGGCGCGAGCGCACTTGGCCTGCGCGCTAGAAGCGGGCCGGATTGATCAGCGTTACCATGGTCATTAAAAACGACCGATATATCTGCGCGAGGCAACGCCGATTCGGCTGACATCCCTTGTTTTTTTGCAGTTATTTTAAGGAAAATCGGGCGCCCGGAGCATCCGCAGGAAGAGATGGCGAAAGGCAGTCGTTGACACCAGTTGTTGATAACGCTAGCATTAAAGTATCAACTCACCTGATTCGCGCGGATCGAGATACGAGGAGGTGTCCATGAAGAAGCCATCCATCACGAACGGCGTGAACCGCGGACGTCGCAGGCTCGTCGCCGCGGGTTCCGTCGCGGTCGCCTCGGCCGCGCTCGGCCTGCGCGCTCCCGCGGTGATCGGACAGACCAAGCGTTTCAGCGGCGTAACTCTGAACGTTTCTTGCTGGAGCGCGAAATATCCAAGGCTCCTGGAGGCGTACGTCGGCGAATTTGGCGAACTCACCGGCGCGAAGGTCAACTACGACACCCCGGGCCTGCAGGTGTACAACCAACGCGCCGACCTCGAGCTGTCGACCAAGGGTGCCGGCTACGACGTGCTGAACATCACGTTCATCTTCAGCAATCGCTGGATCGGCAACGGCTGGTTCACCCCGCTCGATCCCTATCTCAACGACCGGAACAAGACCCAGGCCGACTTCGATTTCGCGGATTTCCTGCCCGGAGCGGTCAGCCCGATGAAGGACCGCAAGGGCGTTGTGTACGGCGTGCCATGGGTCACCGATTCCGGGATGTCTGTCGCCACGCGCTACGACATACTGCAGGCGAGCGGGCTGGGCATGCCCGACACATTCGAGGAGCTGGAGAAGACGCTCGCCGTCATCCACAAGAAGGACGGCGTCGCCGGTTTCCTCACGGACAATCACTGGGGGTTCTGGTATCCACCGTTCCTGCAGGGATACGGGGGCGACGTGTTCCGCGGCGCACCGGACGATCTGATGCCGACCCTCGACACGCCCGAGGCGATCCATTCCGCGGATCTGCTCGCACGGATCGTGCGCAACTACAGCCTCCCGGGCGCGGGCGGAATGTCCTACGGACAGACGCAGGAACTGCTGCGCGCCGGCAAAGCGAACTACGCATTTGTGACCCACGTGGGCGGAATGTCGCACGCCGAGCCGGAAGCGAAGGTGGCGAAAACGCTGCACTTCTCGCTTTATCCGCGCGGCCCCAAGGGGAGGTTTCCGGGCATCGCCTCGCACGGCTGGGGAATCCCGGCCGGTTCGAAGAACAAGGACGCCGCCTGGGAGTTCATCAAGTGGGCGACGTCGAAAACGCTGATCACCCGGATGGTCCGGGAAAAACACCTGGGATCGGTGACGCGGCGCTCGATCTATGACGCGCCCGAGTATCGCAAGCTCATCAACGTCAACGGGCAGGACACCGGCCAGATCGTGCTCGACACGATCAAGCTTGGCGAGCAGGGCCACATGAAGTATCGCACCCCGCCGGTCTACCCGCAGGTGAACGTCCAGCTCAACCAGGCGATCGGCCGGATCATCTCGGGGCAGATGAGCGCGAAGGAGTCGATGACGCAGGCGCAGACCTCCCTCATCGCCGATTTCAGGCGCGCGGGCATGAAAATCTAGAGCGCGACAAGAAAATGGTTTACCCGGGCGCCGTCGCGCAACCCTGGACCGAACGGCGCGACCGGGAGCTGGTCTGGGGATTGGTGCCGGCGCTCATCATGCTCGCCTCGCTGACCGCGGGGCCGATCGCCTACCTGTGGCTGACGTCGCTGACTCCGCTGAATCTTGCCCAGCCCGCGACGCAGTGGAACTTCGATCAGCCGCTGGCGAACTACGCCAGCATGTTCGGGGATCCCCGTTTCGCCAACTCCGTCGTCGTCCAGGTGAAGCTATCGATCGCCTCGGTCGTTTTGCAGCTGCTCTGCGGGCTGGGTGTCGCATTGCTTCTGCACCCGAACACGAAGATCCGGACGGTGGCGCGCTCCGGCATGCTCGTGCCGATGGTACTGCCGCCGATCGTGGTCGGCATCACCTGGCTCGCGTTGTTCACGGTGGACATCAGCCCGATCCATCGGTTGTTCGCCTGGATCGGGCTGCCGTTCGGCCCGCTGCTGACCAACCCCTCGACCGCGCTTTGGGCAGTCGTGTTCGCCGGCACCTGGCAGCACTTTCCCTTCGCGATGCTCATGTCGCTGGCAGCCCTGCAGATGGTGCCCGAGGGCCCGATCGAAGCGGCGCGCATCGACGGCGCGAGCCGCTTTCAGGTGTTCTGGCATGTGCGGCTGCCTTTCATCGCGCCAACGCTGGTGGTCGCGGGCCTGTTCATCCTGATCGACAGCGTGAAGGCCTTCCCCCTGCTCTACATCATGACCGACGGCGGGCCGGGCGAGGTCACCGAGGTCACCAACTACTACGTGTACCGGCAAGTGTTCACGTTCTCGCTGTGGGGCTACGGCAGCGCGATCGCGGTGCTGATGATGATCGCCGTGTTCCTCCTCAGCTATCTGATCGACCGGATCACGCGCCGAAACGACGGCGCGTGGGCTTGAGGGCCCGATGAAGCCGGCCTGGGAAACACGCTTTCCGAACTGGCGCGGCGACCTGTTCACGCTCGCGCTGCTGGTGATCGTCCTGTTCCCGTTCGTCTGGATCATCCAGCTCTCGTTCCGGGCGAAAGCCGATATCTTCGACAGCGCAATCCTGTTCGCGCCGACACTGGAAAACTACCGGGCGCTCTGGCAAGGCAACTTCGCGCTCTCGTTCGTGAACAGCATCATCAGCGCAACTTCCGCCACCGCTCTGGCGATGATCGTGGGCGTCCCGGCCGCGTTTGCGCTGTCGCGCGCCAGTTTCCGCGGCGCGCACAGGATCGGACTGTGGATCCTCGTCACCCGGATGGCGCCGCCGGTGGCGTTCACGATCCCGCTGTTCATCGTGTTCCGCTATCTGGAATTGCACGACACGCGTACCGGGCTCGTGATCATCTACCTGACGTTCAGCCTGGCGTTCGTGATCTGGATGATGAAACCGTTCTTCGACGCGGTGCCGCGCGAGCTCGAAGAGGCGGCCGCGATCGATGGCTGCGGCACCTGGAAAACGTTCCTGACGATCACTCTGCCACTGACCGGCCCGGGGCTCGCCGCGACCGCGGTGCTCTGCTTCATCGGCGCGTGGAACGACTTCTTCTTCGCGCTCATTCTCACCCGCACGCATGCCTCGACCGCGCCGGTCGCGATCGTCGGGTTCATGCAGTACGTGGGATGGGAGTGGGGACGCATGGCCGCGGCCGGCACATTGGTCATGATGCCGGTCGTACTGTTCTCGATCGTGGTCCGGAAGTACCTGGTGCACGGCTTGGCCGCGGGCAGCATCAAGGGCTGAATCTCGGAGATACGCGATGTCGGTGGTGAGGCTGGAAGGGGTGTGGAAGCGATTCGGCAACGTGGTCGCCGTGCGCGAGGTCGACCTGCAATTGCCGCGGGGCGGGCTGACGGTGCTGCTCGGGCCCTCGGGATGCGGCAAGACGACGACGCTGCGAATGATCGCCGGCCTGGAGTCGGTTTCCGAGGGAAGAATCCTGATCGCGGACCGCGAGGTGACCCATCTCGATCCCAAGGACCGGAACATCGCGATGGTGTTCCAGAACTACGCGCTCTATCCGCACAAGAGCGTGCGAGAGAACCTTGGCTTCGGGCTGAAGATCCGCGGCGTGCCGGCCGCCGAGATCGAGTCCCGGGTCGCGTCGGCGTCGCGGCTGCTCGGGCTCTCGGAGCTGCTCGAGCGGCGGCCCAAGCAGCTCTCGGGAGGCCAGATGCAGCGCGTGGCGCTCGGCCGGGCGATCGTGCGCGACGCCGAGGTGTTTCTCCTGGACGAACCGCTGTCGAATCTCGACGCGAAACTGCGCGTGCAGATGCGCGAGGAGATCTACAAGCTGCATCGCCGCATTTCCAAGAGCATGATCTACGTCACCCACGACCAGGTCGAGGCGATGACGCTGGCCGACCAGATCGTCATCATGCGCGACGGCCGCGTGCAGCAGGTGGGCAGCCCGCTGGAGATCTTCGACCGGCCGGCCAACGTATACGTGGCGGGGTTCATAGGTTCGCCCGAGATGAACCTGCTCGATTTGCGCGCAACCGGCGGCACGCTGAAGAGCCGGGCGTGCACCGTGCAAGGTGAACGGCTGCGCGGACTCGTTGAGGGCACTACTCTCAAGGTCGGGATCCGCCCGGACCATGTCGAAGTCCTTGCCGACTCCGCCTCGGCGTCCGCCACCGGTTGGCTGGATGTCGAAGTCGTCGAGCATCTCGGCACCACGACGCTCCTGGTCGGACCCTTCGACGACCAGCGTCTGCGTGTCCTGACGGGGCGCGCGAGCGTGCGGCCCGGAGATCGCCTGCCGGTGCGCCTGCCGGCCGACCGCCTGCACCTATTCGATTCCGGCACTGGGCTGCGCATCGAAGAGCCATCATCGCTGAAGAAGCGATCACCGGGCTGAAAGAGCGAATTCTGATGAGCAAGCACTCTAGCCACGCGCGCCATGTCGTCCTGGTGGTGTTCGATTCGCTCCGGCGTGACGCCGTGGGCGCCTATGGCGCGCCCGCGCCCTGGAGCGCCATCCGGACCCCGAACCTGGACGCCTTCGCCGCCGAATCGGTGACCTTCACGCGGGCTTTCCCGGAATCCCTCCCCACCCTGTGCGCGCGCCGCGCGATCTACACGGGCCGGCGCACTTATCCGTTCCACAACGGAGATTTCCGCCACATGAAGGGCGACTGGTGCGTGGGCTACTTCCCCGGCTGGGGCCCGATTCCGGAGGAGCAGAATACGCTGTCGGAGATCTTCTCGGGCGCGGGCTTCCGCACCGGCCTCGTCTCCGACCTTTACCACCAGTTCAAGCCCGGCAAGAACTTCTGGCGCGGCTTCGACCAATGGACCTTCGTCCGCGGGCAGGAGACCGACCATGCGCGCAGCGGCCGCATGCCAACGCTGGAGGAAATCGAGCGCTGGATCCCGCGCGAGCTGAGCGAGCTCCACGACAAGGTGATGAAGATCGCCGGCAAGGACTCGTTCTGGTTCGACAGCAAGGCGCTGCTCAACATGCGCGACCGGGTGCGCGAAGACCAGTGGTTCAACGCGCAGGTCATGCAGGAAGCGGGCCGCTGGATCGAGCAGAACCGGGACGCCGATCGCCTGTTCCTGACGGTCGAGTCGTTCGACCCGCACGAGCCCTGGTTCGTGCCCGAGCACTACCGCAGGCGTCACGACCCGCACCAGGGACGCGAGCAGGTCCTGTCGCCCTACGCGGAGATTCCGGACCTCCCCGAGGATCTCCTGCGGCGCACGCGCGCCAACTACGCCGGGCTGGTGGAAATGTGCGACCGCTGGTTCGGCCACCTGGTGGAATCGCTGCGGGTGAACGGCATCCTCGAGGAATCGCTGATCGTGGTCACCTCCGACCATGGCCACTCGCTGTGGGACCGCCGAGGCTACATCGGCAAGCGGCACTATCCCTCCGACCCCGAAACTTTCGAGGTGCCGATGATGGTTCGCCATCCGGGGCGGCGGGGAGCGGGTACGCGCTGCGATGCATGGGTGCAGGCGCACGATATTGCGGCGACGCTGCTGGAAGCCGCCGGCGTCGCAAGCCCGGCGCCGATGGATGGCAAATCCTTTTACCGGACAGCGTTCGCGGGCGGAGCGCCCATCCGCGACCATGTCACCGTGGGCTGGGGCGGGAGCATGACGGTAGTCGACGATCGCTGGTGGTTCAACGCCAAAGTCGACGGCAGGGGAGCGTTGTTGTATCCGCATTCCAGCCCGCCGCTCGGCGCGCGCAGCGTCGCCACCGCGCATCCCCAGGTCGTCCGTTCCATGTTCCGCACGGGCAGCGCCGATGCCGGGGATTCGTTCCCCGGCTACCTGCTCGAGCGGGCCGCCCAAATTCCGGACGCGCCTGAAAGCGCGCCGTTCCCGGCGTTCGATTAGGCGCACCGCCCCGTTCGACTCCTCCCACCACAGCGAAAGAAAGACCGATATGGCCGAGCAGCATCGCATCACCGAGCTGAAGACTCTCTCCTGCAGCGCATCGTGGCGCAACTATTACTTCGTCAAGGTGACCACCGAAGACGGCGTCGTGGGCTGGAGCGAGTTCGACGAGGGCTTCGGCTCGCCGGGCGTCGGCGCGGTCATCCGGGAGCTCGCCTTCCGCGTGGAGGGGCGGTCGGCGATGCAGCACGAGCGCATCCGCGAAGACCTGCACTGCGTCACCCGCCCGGGTTCTGGCGGCGTCGTCGGCCAGGCGCTGGGCGCGATCGAGAACGCGCTGCTGGACGCCAAGGCCAAGACGCTCGGCGTGCCCTGCTACGAGTTGCTGGGCGGCAAGATCCGCGACCGCTTGCGCGTCTACTGGTCGCACTGCGTCAGCTGGCGCGCGGGCCGCGTCCCGCACTATCAGCCGGTAATCACTGACAAGGAAGGCGTGCGCGCCATTGCCCGCGAGGTGCGAGAACGCGGCTTTACCGCCCTCAAGACGAATATTTGGCGGTACGAAAACGGCAAGATCCTTCGCTGGGCTCCGGGGTTCGGGTCACCCTTCGCGCCCGAGCTGAACGTAGACCGAAAGATTCTCAAGGGACTGCGCGAGCACCTCGAGACGATGCGCGAGGCGGCGGGCCCGGACATCGACATCCTGCTTGACCTCAATTTCAATGCCAAGACCGAGGGCTACCTGGAGATCTTGAGGGAAATCGCCGACCTGGACATGTTCTGGGTCGAGATCGACACGCTGAACCCGCAGGCGCTCGCCCACATCCGCTCGCGCAGTCCGCATCCGATTTCCTCCTGCGAGACACTCATCGGCGTACAGCAGTTCCTGCCCTTCCTGCGCGAGCAGGCGGTAGACGTGGCGATCGTCGACACGCCCTGGAACGGCGTCTGGCAGTCGATGAAGATCGCCGCGGCGGCCGAGGCGCACGAAGTCAACGTCGCCTGCCACAACTTCTATGGCCACCTCTGCACCATGATGAACGCGCATTTCTGCGCCGCGGTGCCCAACCTCCGGATCATGGAGGTCGACATCGACCGGATTGCCTGGGATCACGAGCTGTTTACTCACCTTCCCGAGTTCAAGGACGGCCACCTCATCGTCCCGGACCGCCCGGGCTGGGGTACCGAGCCGATCGAGCAGGCGCTGCGCGCCCATCCTCCCCTGGCGGTGCATGGGCTGCTCGACCGGGCGCATACGGCCGCTTCCTGACTACGGCGAGTTATCAGCACAATGGAACCCGCGGTTGACGTACTGATTGTCGGTGCCGGCGCGTCCGGTGCCGTGGTTGCGTGGAGCCTGGCCGAAACCCGCATGCGGATCCTGTGCCTCGAACAGGGCGACTGGGTGAAACAGGCCGAGTTTCCGAGCAACGGGCGCGACTGGGAGGCGCGCCAGTTCGGGGACTTCAGCATCAGCCCCAACCGGCGCGGCAACGCGGCCGACTATCCGATCCACGAGGAGGCCTCGCCGATCAAGGTTGCCAACTTCAATGGCGTCGGCGGCGGCACCATCCTCTATGCTGCGCACTTCCCGCGCCTGCACCCCTCGGATTTCCGGGTGCGCACGCTCGACGGCGTGGCCGACGACTGGCCGATCGACTACCGGACGCTCGAGCCCTACTTCGCGCAGAACGACCGGCAGATGGGCATCGCCGCGCTCGCCGGAGACCCGGCGTACCCGCCGAAGGACGCGGTGCTGCCGCCGCTGCCTCTGGGTCGCACGGGAGTGGTGATCGGGCGAGCCATGAACAAGCTCGGCTGGCACTGGTGGCCGGCCGATGCCGCGATCGGGACGCGCGAATTCGAAGGGCGTGCGAAGTGCGTCAACCTCGGCCACTGCATCGCCGGCTGCGCGCAGGGCGCCAAAGCGACCACCGACATCACCTACTGGCCCGAGGCGATCCGCCAGCGCGTCGAACTGCGCACCCGCTGCCGGGTGCGCGAGATCACGACCAACGAGACCGGCATGGCGAGCGGTGTCATCTACTACGATGCCGAGGGTATCGAGAGATTCCAGCCCGCGGAGATAGTCGTCGTCGCGTGCAACGGCGTAGGCACTCCGCGCCTGCTGCTGAACTCGGCGTCGTCGCGCTTCCCGAGAGGTCTTGCGAACTCGAGCGGCCTGGTTGGCAGGAACCTGATGTTCCACCCCTATGCATCGATTCGCGGCTATTTCGACGAGCGGACCGACGGCTACCGCGGACCCCACATCTGCGCCTGGAGCCAGGAGTTCTACGAAACCGACCGGTCCCGCGGGTTCGTGCGCGGCTATACCTACCAGATCGTACGCGGCCAGGGGCCGGTGCTTACCGCCATGACCGGCATGGCTTCCGGCCGGATTCCCTGGGGTGAGGGCCATCACGACGCCTACCGGCGCCTGTTCGACCGCAGCGCCGGCATGGTGTCGGTCTGCGAGGACCTGCCGGAAGCGCACAACACCGTCACGCTCGACCCGGCGTTGAAGGACGCGCACGGCATCCCGGTGCCCAGGATCAGCTACACATTGAGCGAGAACAGCCGCCGGATGCTCGATCACTCGATGGCGCGCGGCACCGAGATTCTCGAGGCCGCCGGCGCGCGCGACATCGTCGCCGAGGGTCCCCTCGCGCACGCCGGCTGGCATCTGCTCGGCACCGCGCGCATGGGCGCGGACCCGGAGCGCTCCGTGGTCAACCCCTGGGGCCGCTGCCACGACGTGAAGAACCTCTTCATCGTCGACGGCAGCCTGTTCGTCACGGCGGGCGGCGTGAATCCGACCGCGACCATCCAGGCGCTGGCGCTGTATGTAGCCGACAGCATCAAGCAGCGACTGGCCAACTTGTTCGATTGACGATGTCCATGCCCAGCCAACCCCTGAAGCCCGTTCCGCCACCCGCGTTGACCGCAGCCGAATCGCGTACGCTCCGCTGCGTCGCCGGATGGATGATTCCGCCCTCCGCTGCGCACGGCGTACCCGGCGCCGACGACGACGCGATCTTCGCCGATATTGCCGCCAGCCTGGACCGGGACTTCGATTCGGTCCGGCAGTCCATTCGGCAACTCGATGCGCTCGCCGGCGGCGCGTTCGCGGACCGCACCGCGGACGAACGGCAGGCGATCGTGCAGCAGTTCCGCGATCGCTACCCAGCGTTGGCCGCCGTGCTGGTGGCCGTCGTGGTGCGCTGCTACTACCGCGACGATCGCGTCATGCGCTCCCTGCGCATGGAGCTCAGGCCGCCCTTCCCGCTCGGATTCGAAGTCGAGAACGGCGACTGGTCGCTGCTCGACCCGGTGCGCGCGCGCGGCAAGATCTACCGGGACGCATGAGCCGATGACCGACGACGGATTTCGCGGGACCATCGGCGAGTCCTACCGCGACTCGCAATCCTGGAAGGCGCCCGGTGCGGAGGCGCCGGCGGGCGCACCGAACGTGCTGCTGATCGTGCTCGACGACGTCGGCTTCGCGCACCTCGGCTGCTACGGCTCCAGCATCGACACGCCGCACATCGACCGCCTCGCCGCCGGCGGCCGGCGCTACAACAATTTCCACACCACGGCCATGTGCTCGCCGACCAGGGCTTCGTTGCTGACCGGGCGCAACCATCACGCCGTCGGCATGGGCATGATCGTCGATTGGTGCACGGGATTTCCGGGCTACCAGGGCCAGGTCACGCGGCGCGCGGCGACCCTGGCCGAGATGCTGCGGCCGGCCGGGTACAACTGCCACGCCATCGGCAAATGGCACCTCGCCCGGCTGCGGGATCATACCGCCGCGGGGCCGTACGACCATTGGCCCCTCGGCCGAGGCTTCGAGCGCTATTACGGGTTCCTGGGCGCGCTCACCGACCACTGGAATCCGGAACTCATCTGCGACAACCACCCGATCCCGACGCCGCGCCGCGAGGGCTACCATCTCACCGAGGACCTGGTCGACCAGACGATCGCCATGATCCGGGACCAGCAGGCCGCCGCGCCCGGCAAGCCCTTCTTCAGCTACCTCGCGCTGGGCGCCTGTCACTCCCCGCATCACGCGCCGCGCGCCTGCATCGACAAGTACCGGGGCCGCTTCGACGAAGGTTGGGACGTCGCGCGCAAGCAGTGGCACGCCCGCCAGCTGGAACTCGGCATCGTTCCGTCGGGCACCCGGCTTGCGCCCCGCGACTCCGGCGTCCGCGCATGGTCGTCCATGACTCCGGATGAGCGGCGGCTCTGCGCCCGGCACCAGGAAGTGTTCGCCGGGTTCCTCGACCACACCGACGCGCAGATCGGTCGGCTGATCGGGTACCTCGAGTCGCGCAAGCTGCTCGCCAATACGCTCGTGGTCCTACTCTCGGACAACGGGGCCACCGCGGAAGGCGGCGCCTTCGGGGACATCAATATCCGGCGCCACTACCAGTTCCTGGATGAGAGTTTCGAGGAAAAGCTCGCCGAGATCGACCGGCTGGGCGGGGAGCGCCTGTTTTCCAACTACCCGCGCGGCTGGGGCTGCGCGGGCAACACGCCGCTGAAGCGGTACAAGATGCACACCCACGGCGGCGGCATCCGCGATCCGCTGATCATCCACTGGCCGGAGCGGATCCGGCAGGGTGGGCTCATCAGCCCGCAGTTCTGCCATTCCAGCGACATCGCGCCGACGATCCTCGAGGCGGCGGGCATCGCCGCGCCGGCCTCGGTGCAGGGAATCCCGCAGATGGAAATCCAGGGCACCAGCCTTGCGTACACCTTCGCCGAGCCGCTTGCCGCGACGCGCAAGCCCGTCCAGTACTTCGAGCTCATGGGCAATCGCGGCATCTGGGCCGACGGCTGGAAGGCGGTCACGCACCACGAGGCGGACACCCCATTCGAGCAGGATCGCTGGGAGCTGTACGACACGCGGGCCGACTTCTCGGAATGCGAGGACCTCGCGGCGAGACACCCCGAGCGCCTCAAGGCATTAGTCGACCTGTGGTGGGCGGAAGCGCGGCGCAACCATGTCCTGCCGCTCGACGACCGCGGCCGCGAAAGGGCGCTGGAGACGTACTGGCCGCCGCGCAGGGAGCGCTATGTCCTCGAGCAGGGCGGCCGCCTTGCCGCGGTCGGCGGCCCGCCGGTGGCGGGCAATTCCTGGCGGATCGTCGCCGATGTAGAGCTCGACGCGGGGGCGCGCGGGGTCATCCTGTCGGCGGGCGGTTGCTCTGCCGGATACGCGCTGTTCATGCAGGGAGGCCGGCTGGCATACGAATACAACGGCCCGGGACGGCGATGGTTCCTGGAATCGGGTCATCCCATCGAACGCGGCCGCCATCTGCTGACGTTCGACTTCCGGCAGGAAGGCAGTGGTGCCGGACGCGCGACCCTCCTCTGCGACGGTGCGCCGCTCGAGACCGTCGCCATGAGCGGCCTCTGGCCGTACAGCCCGCACGGCGGAAGCATTCGCTGCGGCTACCACGACGGCAGTCCGGTGAGCGAGCGTGACGGTAGCCATATCCCCTTCAGCGGCAGAATCCTCGAGGTCGCGATTGAAGTCGACAGCGATGGCGTGCCGGACCCGGCGCTCCAGGAGCATGCGCTGATCAGCGAAGACTAGCCGCTCACCAAGTTCGTCGGCCAGATGTATTGAGGGGCCGCACGCTCAGGCCGGCGGGGGGCGGGTCGAACCGCGCGGGATGATCTCGAAGCCGACGTCGACGACCGGATGGGGGGGCGCGCCGCCGTCGATCCGCCGCAGCAGCATGCGGGCGGCGGTGGCGCCCATCTCGTAGTGGTGCGTGCGCACGGTAGTCAGCGCCGGCACCATCTCCTGACCGATGTCGGCGTCGTCGAACCCGGCGATGCCAATGTCTCCCGGCACACGCACGCCCCTGCGCTTTGCTTCGAGGATGGCGCCGGCGGCGGCGTTATCCTGGGTGAGGAACAGTGCATCCAGATCCGGATTCAGGGAGAGTATGCTAGCGAACGCGCGCGCGCCTTGCGCGACGGTGTAAGGAGCAGTCCCGATCAGCGAATCCGCAAACGGCAGTCCGAGTTGCGCAAGGGCTCGCCGGTAGCCGGCGCGGCGCGCCTGCGAGCGGTCGTTGTTCTCAGTCGGCGCGGTCACCAGGCCTATGCGCCGATAGCCACAGTTCGCCAGGTGCCGCACCATGGCGAAGCTGGCCTCCTCGTTGGAATAGCCGACACACATGTCGATCGGGTCGGACACCAGGTTGTTGATCTCGACCACCGGCACGCCGGACTGCAGCAGCGCCCGCCGCACGAGCCGATCGTGGATGCCGCCTACCAGGCAGACGCCGTCGACGCGTTGCCCGAGGAATGAGCGCACGTGCGCCGATTCGACCTCGAGCAGATCGTTGCTCACCCCCAGGCTCAGCTGGTAGCCCGCGGTAAGGAGTGTGTCCGTCATGCCCCGCACCGTGATCGCGAAGATGTTGCTGTAGAGCGTCGAGATCACCAGTCCGATGACGCGCGTCCGGGTCGAAGCCAGGCTCCCCGCGAGACGGTTCGGGATGTAGCCAAGCCGGTCGATGGCCTTCTGCACCGCGCGGCGCGTCTCCTCCACGACCTGGTCCGACTTGTTGATCGTCCTCGACACGGTGATGGGCGATACCCCGGCGAGCCGGGCTACGTCCTCGATACGCACCGTGCCATGCCCTCGGCGTACGCGCGCCTTTGCGGGCCTGCCTGGGCCGACGCTCTTGAGTCTCCTGGTGCGGATTCGCGGCATGCTTCTGCTAGCGTTAGCACCTGTACTGTACCCGAACCCGCCGCCCGTTGCAGCTCATTGCGGCTTGACCAAGGCAATGTGGTAGCGCTAGCATCGAGTCATTGCAACTCTCGAAGAAGGATCGGCGCCAATGTCGGCGGTGGATTCGATCGAGCTGTACTTCGTGAACATCCCGCTGCCTGCGCCGTTCTCCCCGGCCTGGTTCACCAACGGCAAGCGCAGCAGCACCGCGTTCTACCTGGTACGGATCCGGACCGGCGACGGCGTCGAGGGCTTCAGTGCCTTCTCGGCGGCAGGCCGCGAGCGCGCCGGGAGCGGCGACAGCCTCGCCTCTCTCCTGCTGGGCAAGGATGCCACCGACATCGATCACGTCCTGGAGATGCTGCATATCCCCGGCTATGGCGGCATTCGCAATTTCTGGGTCGAACCCGCGTTCTGGGACATCAAGGGCAAGCTGGCAGGCAAGCCGGTGTGCGAACTGCTCGGGGGCAAGCCCTGCAAGCTGAACCTGTACGTGTCCGCCGGCGAGGTCAAGGCGCCGGCCGAACGCATCGAGGAGGCGCTGCGCAATCTCGAGGCGGGCTTTCGCGTGATGAAGCTGCGAGTGCACGACATGGACGAGGCAGTCGACATCCGCCAAGTGCAGGAACCCGCGCGCGCGCTCGAGGGCAGGATGAAGTTCGCGGTGGACTGCAACCAGGCGTTCTGGCTGACCGGCAACGGCCCTGGCCCGAAATGGGACCTCGCGCGCGCCAAGCGCTTCGCCGATGCCTGCCACGAGGCGGGCCTGCTCTGGGTGGAGGAGCCACTGTTCATGGAGCGCTACGCCGACATGGCGGCGCTGGCGGCATACTCGCGCATCCCGATTTCCGGCGGCGAGCTGCACACCCAAGGCCTGCCCGAGCTAGCGCACATGATCGACAAGCGCTGCTACCACATTTTCCAGCCGGATGCGATGTGGACGGGGGGCATCCAGCAGACGATGGAAGTCGCGCGACTGGCGCGCAAGGCGGGCCTGAAGTTCACGCCGCACACCTGGAGCAATGGCATCGGCTTCGCCGTGAACATGCAGATCATGGCGGCGAGCGGCTTCCAGCACGAGATGGTTTTCGAGTATCCCTACAACCCGCCGGGCTGGACGCTGGAGGCGCGCGACGCGCTGCTGCAGCAGCCCTGGCGGCACGAGCGCGGCACGTTGCAGGTCCCCGACAAGCCGGGCCTGGGTTTCGACATCGACGAGAAAGCGCTGGCGCACTATGGCAAGTGCTTCTTCCGCGCGAGCCGGAAGACGGTCTCCTGGATGCCGGAGGCGCTCCGGGACCTGACGCCGGCCGCGCCGCTGGCGCGCTAGAGCGGCGCACGGCAGCCGGACGTCGGGCCGGTGGCGGGGCCGGGTCCAAGCCCGTAGGATGGGTCGGTGATTTCGTGGCTCGACACCCAGTCCGAATTCCCGCCGGTCGATCGCGCGCTCAAGGATCCCAACGGCCTGCTGTGCGCGGGCGCGGACCTGTCGGTGGCGCGCCTGCTCGATGCGTACCGCCGCGGCATCTTTCCCTGGTACTCGGGCGGCGAGCCGATCCTGTGGTGGTCGCCGGACCCGCGCATGGTGCTGTTCTGCGACGAGCTGAAGATCTCGCGCTCGCTCGCCAAGAACATCAGGAACAGGGGGTTTGAAGTAAGGATCGATTCTGCTTTTTCCCGGGTGATCAAGGCTTGCGCTGGACCCAGGAAGGGCGAATCCGGAACCTGGCTCGGCGGGGACATGCTCGCCGCCTACGAGGCCCTTCATCGGGCAGGCCACGCCCATTCCTACGAAACCTGGCGCGAGGGCCGGCTGGCGGGCGGCCTCTACGGCGTGCAGATCGGCCGCATGTTCTACGGCGAATCCATGTTCTCGACCGAGACCGACGCTTCCAAGGTCGCGCTGGTGGGCCTGGTGGAGGAGCTGCGCCGCGGGGGTTCGCCGCTCATCGACTGCCAGCAGCGCACCCCGCTGCTCGCCTCCCTGGGCGCCCGGGAGATTCCGCGCCGGGAGTTTTTGCGTCTGCTCGCCGCATTGGTAGACTAGAAGCGCATGTCCCGGCTCAACGACCTGCCGCATGCGGTACTGCAGTTCTACGTGACCGCGCCCTATCCGTGCAGCTATCTGCCCGAGCGCATGGCGCGCTCGCAGGTCGCGACGCCCTCCCACCTGATCAACACCGGGTTGTACGGCGAGCTGGTCAAGTCAGGTTTTCGCCGCAGCGGCATCTTCACCTACCGCCCGCACTGCGACAGCTGCCGCGCCTGCGTGCCGGTGCGCATCCCGGTGCGGGAATTCGAGGCGAGCCGGTCGCAGCGGCGCGCCTGGTGCCGGCACTCGGAGCTCGCCTCGCAGGCGCAGCCGCTCAAGTTCCGGCTGGAGCACTACGCGCTCTACCTGCGCTACCAGTCGCGGCGGCATTCGGGCGGCGGTATGGACAACGACAGCCGCGACCAGTACTCGCACTTCCTGCTGCAGAGCCGGGTGGACACGCGCCTGGTGGAATTCCGCGACAACGCCCAGCTGGTGATGGTGTCGATCGTCGACTACCTGCCCGACGGCCTGTCGTCGGTCTACACCTTTTTCGAGCCCGACCGGCGCGCCGCCAGCTTCGGCACCTACAACGTGCTCTGGCAGATCGAGGCCTGCCGCGCGCTCGGCCTGCCCTACCTGTACCTCGGCTACTGGATCCGCGAAAGCCCGAAGATGGCGTACAAGTCGCGCTTCGTGCCGATCGAGGGCTTCATCGGCGGCGGCTGGCGGCGCCTCTCGCCCAGGGACCTGGAATAGATGCCGTACTCGCTGGCGCGGCCGCTCCTCTTCGCGCTGGAACCGGAAACCGCCCATCACGCCGCGCTCAAGCTCGCCGGCCTCGCCGCGCTCTTCGCGCCGCGCCCCCCCGCCTGCGCGGTGCGCGCGATGGGGCTGGAATTTCCCAACCCGGTCGGCCTCGCCGCCGGCATGGACAAGCAGGCCGAGCACGTCGATGCGCTCGCCGCGCTCGGCTTCGGTTTTCTGGAGCTCGGCGGCGTCACCCCGCGCCCGCAGCCCGGCAACCCGCGCCCGCGCATGTTCCGCATCCCCGAGGCGCAAGCCATCATCAACAGGTACGGGTTGAATAGCGTCGGCATCGACGCGTTTGTAGAAAACCTCAAGAAAGCAGGAACGAAACCCGTTGTCGGCGTAAATATCGGCAAAAACAAGGACACGCCGAACGAAAGGGCCGCCGACGATTACGAGGCCTGCTTCGAGAAGCTTTATCCCCTGGTGGACTACGTCACGCTCAACGTCTCCTCGCCCAACACAGTTGGGCTGCGGGATCTTCAGGGCGCGGAGGCGCTTTCGCTGCTCCTCTCCCGGATGAAAAACCTCAAAGTGAAACTGCAGCAAAGGCACGGCCGCAACGTCGCCATCGCCATCAAGATCGCGCCGGACCTGGACGGGGCGGCGATCCGCGACGTCGCCGAGGCCGCGAAGCGCGAGCGCATCGACGGCATCGTCGCCACCAACACCACCGTGTCGCGCAAGGGCGTGGCCGGCTATCCGCACGCGGAAGAAGAAGGCGGCCTGTCGGGCGCGCCGCTGCGGCCGATGGCGACCGACGTGGTCGGGGCGCTCTGCCGCGAGCTGAAGGGCGAGATCCCCGTGATCGGCGTGGGCGGCATCCTCTCCGGTGCCGACGCCGCCGAAAAGATGGACGCCGGCGCCTCCCTCGTGCAGCTCTACACCGGGCTCATCTACCGCGGCCCCGAGCTGATCTCCGAATGCGTATCGGCCTGCCTCGCGAGACAAAGGACGGCGAGTACCGCGTCGCGCTGACGCCCGCGGGCGTTGGCGAGCTGGTGCGCGCGGGCCACGGGGTGGTCTTTGAATCGAATTTGGGTGTTGCGATCGGAATTTCGAACCAGGAATACGAAAAAGCCGGCGCGCGAATCGATGACCCGTGGAGCTGCGAACTCGTGGTCAAGGTCAAGGAGCTTCAGCCCCCCGAATACGCGAAGCCGCGTTCGGGCCAGACGCTGTTCAGCTTCCAGCACTTCGGACCCGAGCCCGAGCTGCTCGACGCGGCGCTCGCCTCGGGCGCAACCTTCATCGCCTTCGAGACCGTGGGCCAGGACGACGGCAGCCTGCCGATCCTCGCGCCGATGTCGGCGATCGCCGGGCGCCTGGCGGTGCAGCTGGGCATGTGGTGCCTGCAGAAGCACAACGGCGGCTCCGGCGTGCTGCTGCCCGGCGCCGCGGGCGTCGCTCCGGGAAAGGTCGTCATCCTCGGCGCCGGCAACGTGGGGTCGAATGCCCTTGCCGTCGCACATGGAATGGGAGCCGAGGTTGTGGTGATCGCCAGAAGCTCCGGGCGGTTTCCTGACCTGAAAGCCTTTTACGGAAAAGCGAAATTCGAAACGGAAAACCTTGCAACCCATGTTCGCTCCGCGGATCTCGTCATCGGCGGCGTGCTGACGCCGGGCCAGATGTCGCCCAGGCTGATCACGCGCGCGATGCTGCGCGCGATGCGTCCGGGCTCGGCGCTGGTGGATGTGGGCATCGACCAGGGCGGCATCGCCGAGACCTCGCGCCCGACCAGCCACAGCGCCCCCACCTACGTCGAGGAAGGCGTGGTCCACTACTGCGTGCCCAACATGCCGGCCGCGGTGGCCCGAACTGCGAGCCTTGCGCTGGAAAAGGCAGCGTTGCCGTTTGTTTTTGAACTTTGTTCTGGAAATACGTCGGCAAGCCTGAAAACGGGAATTCAGGTGCACAAAGGCAACGTCGTTCATCAATTCCTGGCCCGCGACACCGGGCGTCCGTATACGCCGCTATGAAGCGCACCGCGGTCGCCCTCATCGACGAACCGCGCTGCATCGGCTGCGCGCGCTGCATCGAGGCCTGCCCGGTGGACGCGATCGCCGGCGCGCCCGGCTTCCTGCACACCGTGATCGCGGCCTACTGCACCGGCTGCAAGCTGTGCCTGCCGCCCTGCCCCGTGGACTGCATCGACATGGTGCCGATGGCCGTCCCGTGGACAAAAGCGGACGCGCAAGCGGCAAAATCGCGTGTTTTTTTTCGCAGACAAAGAATTTCCCGTGAAAAACCAGGTCCGGCGCCCACCGACCGCAAGGCGGTGATCGCCGCAGCGTTGAAGCGCAAGGCGCGCGCGTGAACCCCGCCCGCCGCCGCGAGATCTTCGAGCGCTTCCGCGCCGCGAGCCCGCAGCCGAAGTCCGAGCTCGTCTATCGCACGCCCTACGAGCTGCTGGTGGCGGTGGTGCTCTCGGCGCAGGCGACCGACAAGTCGGTCAATCTGGCGACCAAAAGACTGTTTGAGGATTTTGGTTCGCCTGACAGGATGGTGAAGCTTGGCGTGAAAGGGCTCGAAGACCAGATCCGGACCATCGGGCTCTTTCGCACCAAGGCGAAGAACGTTATCGAGCTGTCCCGGTTGCTGCTCGAGAGATTCAACGGCGAAGTGCCTCGCCGCCGCGAAGAGCTCGAAACCCTGCCAGGGGTAGGACGGAAGACCGCCAACGTGGTCCTCAACGTCGCTTTCGGGGAGCCGACGATGGCCGTGGACACGCACATCTTCCGCGTCGCGAATCGAACCGGTCTGGCGGCGGGAAAGGATGTTTTATCTGTAGAACTGAAACTCTTGAAAACAATCCCGCCCGAGTTCCTGCAGCACGCGCACCACTGGCTGATCCTGCACGGGCGCTACGTCTGCGTCGCGAGGAAGCCCCGGTGCCCGGAATGCCCGATCCGCGACCTGTGCGACTTCAAGGGGAAGACCCGGTAGGGACAATCAACGGACGAGCGGATTGGTCACCGCGAACCCGGGGAACAGGCTGAAGTCCCGGTCCGCGGACCAGAGTTCGCGCACGCCGTGCTGCTCGCAGAGCGCGGCGATGCGGGCGTCGTGAACCTTCGGTCCGCTGATCTTGCCCGACTGCAGCAGCTTCCTCAGCCGGGCCCAGTAGCCCTCGGACTCGGCCAGCAGGACGAGCGCCGGCGACTCCATCCACGCATCCACCTGCTCGTGCGCCGCTCCGAGCGGCGTCGGCGGGTTGAAGATCCTCGGATGCGTGACGATCGCCAGGAACTCGTGCAGGCAGGGCCAGGGAATCGCCCAGGGTCCCTGCCCTTCCGCCAGCGCGGCGATGCGCGCGGCGGCCGCCATATGCCACTCCGAATCCTCCCGATGCGCGTACACCAGGAGATTGGTGTCGACCGCGATCACGCCCCCCGGCCCTCGTAGGCCAGGTCCCGCAGGCGGTCCCATCCCAGGCGCGCGGCCTCGACGCTCAATCCCTTGCCCTTGAAGGAAGCCTTGCGCAGCCGAAACGGGCGCGCGCGCCGGCGCTGCCCGACCGCGTGCCGCAGCCCCTGCTCGATCAGCGAGCGGACGGTCGTGCCTTCTCGCGCCGCAACGCGTTTCGCCTCGCGCAGGAGGCTATCCGATATCACCACCGTGGTCTTCATATGGCTGACCATATCGTGGCGTACGGCTCGCTGTCAATCGGGACCCGGCGACCACAAACCTGGCGCGGCCGCGCTCGCAGGCGTGCCGGCCGGCGAGCCGGACAGCGATGCGGGCCGCCAGCTCTACCGACTGTTTCGTCTCAGGGACATCACGCAGGTCCTGGCGGCCGGACGAAAGCCCCAGCCATAAACCATCTAAAAGAACCGCACCAGTTGCAGCCAGCCGCGCCCGGAACGCGGCGTATCCGAGGTCGCGGGCTCGGAGCTGGTGCGCCAGCTCCACGCCGAGTGCAGCAGCCAGCCCGGACCGGCAGTGACGTTGATGCCGATGCCGGCGCCGGAGAGTTCGCGCGTGTTGTCCCCTGCCGCAAAAGCATTGTGGTAGATGTGGCTCTTGCCGTAGTCGAAAAGCGCGACCAGTTCCACGCTGCCGACCAGATCCTGCGGGACACGGTAGCGCAATTCCGCGGTGAACAGGAACGCGTCGTCCCCCGCTGCCTCGCCCTGCGGATAGGAGCGCACGCCGAACGGGCCGCCAAGGAGGAATTTCTCGGACGAATCCAGGTTCTTGCCCGCCTTCTGGCCCGACAACGAAACGAAGCCGGAAAGCTGCCCGCCGATCTGCTGCAACCGCGATAGCTGATAGCTGACCTTGTTGAAGCTGCCGCTTGTGTCCGGACCGGCGTCATCGACCCTGCGCGCCGTCCCAGAGTCGATATGCAGCCGGCCCGCGACCGCCGCAAGCGAGAAGCTGTTCGATGCCGAGCCGCCGCTGTCCTGCCAGTTGCCGTTGACGCCGGCCGTGACGCCGTTGTTGCGCTTGGGCACCTCTGCATCGACCGCGCCCACGCGGTCCTTGAGCCGCTTCGCATCGTAGGCGAGCAGCCCGGTCAGGTTGAGCGCGAGCGAGCGCACGAAAGGATACGTGGCGGCAAGCGTCGCCACCCGCGCGTAGCCCGTGGCGTCCAGCGGGGCAAACTGCTTGCGCAGCTCGTACTTGGTGTTCGAGTACGCGGCGCCCAGCCGCAGCCCGTCGCCGCCCACCGGCAGCTGGTAGGCGACCCGCTGCGAGTTGAGCCCCTCCCCCGCCGTCGTTGCCTGAACGGTAAAGAGATCGCCGTAGCCGGTCGGGCTGGCGAGCGAGAGCGCGCCCGAGGCGCGCCAGTACCCCGTGTAGCGGTTGCCATACCCGTCCCCGCTGATGTTGCCGCTGACCAGCGGCGCCGGCTCGAGCGAAAGCCCGAGGTCGGATTCGCCCGTGTTCGCGCCCGGGCGCAGCACCGCGTCCGGCATCGCCACGCCCGGCAGGTCGGAGAGCAGCAGCAGGCTGCGCTCGAGCGACTTGCCCTCGATGGGACTCCCGGGCTGCAGCGGCGCGACGTAGCGCCGCACCGTGCCGTCGTTCACCCGCGAGCGGTTCTGGAGGTCCACCTTGCCGTAGCGCCCCTCGAGCACGGCGATCTCGACCACGCCGTCGCGCACATCCTGCGCCGGCAGGTAGGCGCGCGCCACCGGATAGCCGTTCTCCCGGTAATGGCGCGTGATCCGTGCCGCCGCTTCCTGCAGCTCCGCGAGACCGAGTTCGCGGCCCGCGAACTCGCTCACCAGCGGCTCCAGCTGCGCAGCGGAAAAGACCGTGTTGCCGGTGACCCGGATCACCTTCACCTGGAAGCGCGCGGCCGCGGGCGCGCTGAGCGCGGGCCGCTCCGGCGTCTCGATGCGCGGCACCGGCGGCGCGGGCTTGGCGGGCGCCGGTTTCGGCTGCTGCATCTCGCGCTGAATGATGCCCGAGTCCGGCGGCCGCTGCGGCTGCTGGGCCTGCGCCATGCCCAGCGCCGCAATCAGCGCGGCAAGCAGGACTGTGCGGCGCATCCTCAGCGCTCGCCCTCGGGAAGCTTGATGCCGCCATCCTCCAGGCGGAACACGCTCTGGCGCCCAGCCTTGTCCTCGCCGCCCCTGCGGTCGCGATGCCGCTGGTCGGCGTCCACGATCGCCACGCGCATGCGCTCGCTGATGTCGCTCGATGCCACCACCGGTGGCGGCCCGCCGACGATGGTGAAGCTGTCTCCTACATAAGTCAGCAGGTAATTCGGGTTGTTAGCGTTGGTGAGCGTGCCCTCGAGGATCGGGTAGCTGCCCCCGCTCTCGCCAGGCGTTCGGCTGAGCGCGCCCGCGAGCGCGACCCCGCTTCCCAGGCTCGTATTGGTGAAACTGAATACCGGATCGGGGCTGCCGAATAGCTTCGATTGCCCGGGATCTGCGGTCACCGTCACCGGCCGCTGCGTAATGCCGAAGTTGTCGCCGACGTAGGTGATCAGGTAGTTCGGATTGCCGGCGTTGGTGAGCGTGCCTTGCCCAATCGCGTAGTTGCCGACGTTCTCGCCCGCGCCGCGATCCAGCGCGCCGACCAGCGCCACGCCCGTGCCGAGGCTCGTATTCGCGAATGTGTAGGCCCCCGGATCGGCATTACCGTAGACCTTGCTCTGCCCCGCATCCGCCGTCACCGTCACCGGCCGCTGCGTCACAGTCAGCTGGCCATCGACAAAGGCAAACGCGTAGCCGTTGCTCGAAGCCAGAGTCCCGAGCCCCGGCGTGATGGCGTATGGGCTCCCGGCTACCGTGAGATTTCCACCAGGCGCAACAAACGCCGGCGCGCCGCTGATTCCGGCACTAGCCGCGCTATCCAGGACGCCGTCGTCGTTCACGAACCCCGAAAAACTCGCGCTGAACGCCGGATTGGGGTCGCCGTAAGGCCGGCTCGCATTGTTCGCGGTCACAGTCACCGAAGGCTGCACGCTGTAGACGAGGTGGCTTCCCGGCTCGGCGATCGTCGCCGGCGGATTTGCCGCGAAGTTGCGGTTGTAGATCCGCGGCTGCGCCGATCCCGCGGCGCCCGCCAGGCCGCCCTCGGTCGAACCGCCCGGGCTGGTCGAATACACCAACCACCGCCCCGACGGCGCGGACAGCGCGCCGGCGCCCGCGCTGTTCACGAAGTCGCCGCCGGCAACGAGCACGATCGAATTGCCCGCCGCCGGCGTCGCGATGGTTGCACCGGCTCCGATCGAAAGGTCGGTCGTCGCCTGCGCGGTGATCACTCCCGAAGCGCTGATCGAGCCGAGCGCCAGCGCGTTCTGGTCGAACAGGCTGACGCTGGATGCGCCGGGCACTGACACCGCGCCCTGGAAGTCGTTGCCGGCGAGTGAAAGATCGATCGGCTGCGTGCCGGCATTGAAACTGCTTGTGCCACCCACCGACAGCGGCCCGCTCTGCCCGATCTGGCCTGCGGCGGTGATGGCGAGATCGCCCGACAGCGTCGTCTGGGGAAGCGTGACCGGCTGATCGCTGGTCACCGAAAGGTTGTTCAGCGGTGTCGTCGAACCGATCGCCCCGCTGAAGGCAACGAAGCCTGCGCCGCTGCTCGTTGCAGACAGGCTTCCCGGCCCATCGACCGTGCTGCCGAACGTGACGCTTCCCGTCCCCGTGGTGACCGTGCTCGATCCGAGAACCGTCGCGGCCCCACCGACCGTGAGCGCCGTCGCGCCCCCCGTCTGCAATACCGCATTGTCGAGCACCAGCGCAGCGCCAGTGATGGATTTCGCGCCTGCAGCGCTGACGTTCAGGGTCTGCCCCGCGGCCACCGACAACCTGGGCGACGCCCCCACGCCGACGATGTTGCCGCTGCCGCCCCAGTTCATCCCCCCGTTCAGCGTCAGCGTGCCGCCGTTGATCGTCAGCAAGGAGTTCGAAGCGTTGTTGAACGCTCCGTTGGTCTGGGTGGTGCCGATGAAGTTGGCCGTGGCCCCGGACTGCAGGTTGAGCTGCCCGTCGACCACGCTGCCGGTGGCGAAGTTGTGCGTGCCGCTGTACAGCGTCACGTTATCCCCCAGCAGCGTGGTGGTGCCCGCGTAGTTGGCTATGATCGGCTGCAGCCGCAGCTCGCCGGTGGAACTCTCC
>JADLES010000040.1 GCA_020845995.1 Burkholderiales bacterium
AAGCGATGTACTGGAAGGAAATCACCGTGCAATGGGGCGAGTCGGACCCCTTCGGGCTGGTCTACTACCCGAGGATCGTCGCCTGGTTCAACGACACCGAGCACGAGTTCTTCCGCACCATCGGCTACCCGATCGACCAGATGATCCGCCGCGACCGCACCACGTTCGTGATGGGTGAGATCCATTTCCGATTCATTGGCCCAGCTGCCTACGGCGACCGGATCGCGACCAGCGTGACGCTGTCGAAGATCGGCGCGCGCACGCTGCACTGGACCTGCAAGGCGAGCAACGCCGCCACCGGCGCGCCGGTCACCGAGGGCAAGGCGACGCGCGTCTACGCGCGCATCAACGAGGACGGCACGCTCAATTCGGTGGTGATCCCCAAGGCTATGAGGAAGACCATACTGCAGTCCGGCCAGCTTAACCACCTCAAGTACAGGATCGAATACGAACCCGAGTACCACCACGCCACTTCGGCGAAAAGAAAAGTGAGCAGAAAGACGTAAGCTGATTCGCAAGCGTGCCACTACGTCCTCGGCGGCTGCGAGTGCAAGAACGACTCTCCTTTAGTAGCTCCTAATCTCTCTGGAGATGCCTACGATCATTTGTATAAACCTTCCTGCGGAGTTGACGCTCAGTCCGCCGGGTATATCTGCTCGTACACAAGGCGTTGAGAGACAGTGAAGCGCTGGGACCATGTCTGGGTGGAGGCGGAATTGGCGCGCCAGGAGAGGTACGCTGGGCTGGTAACGACCTCTGCGCTTTCCAATTCGTACAGGGCCATGTAGCGAATGCCTTCGCCGCAGATACGGAACCGTCGCCCACTCAGCACGCCCGGGACCGTGAGTACTTCGGGCAGGTGAATTTCGTTATACCAGCGGTTGTATTCGGCTTCGAGTCCATCCGAAACGTCCGTCATCATCACCATTACGGCGCGCGTCATGCGATCCTCCGTAGTTTTGTCACTCTGTTACATGCAGATCGCGGGACACGCCGGCGGTAAGCACTTCGCAGCCCGTCCCGGTGAGCAGCACGCTTTCTTCCTGGAAAGCTCCCATGACGCGCCCCTCGGGGATGTCATAGGCGGGCACTTCCAGTGTCAGCACCATACCCTCGGCAAGCGTGTCGTCGACTTCTGCGCCGATCATCGGAGGCTCGTAGTTGTCCAGGCCCAGGCCGTGGCCGAAGATCTTCCAAGGTACGACGGCGGTCGCGGATGTCTTCGTCATCGCTGCATGCGCAGCACGGTAGACGTCTCGCACCAGGACGCCGGGGCGCGCGACCTCGATTGCAGCAGCGAGGCCGGCTTCGCTCTGGGCAAACAGCGAGCGCTGCAGGTCGGGTGCGGCGCCGATACACGCAAAACGGTGGATGTCGATGTGGTAGCCGGCAAGGCCCGGACCGCCGGCCAGCATGAGCTGGTCGCCTTCGGCGAGGCGGCGTCCGGTGGCGCGGCCGCAGTAGGTGAGGTTGCGCTCACGGCCGGAACGGACCATGAGCTGCCCGCCCACTGGGGAGTCGTCGGCGCCCGCGGCGATGAACGAATTCCACGTCGCGCGCTGGATCTCGCGTTCGGAGACGCCCGCCTGGGCTATCGCCATGCCTGCGCGGAAACCGATCGCGGTGATCCGTCCCAGCTCGCGGTAGAGGTCCTGCTCCCACGGGGTTTTACGGATGCGCTGCTGCCAGAGGAGCGCGGAGGCATCCACGCAGGTGAAGCCGCGCAGTTCTTCGTCCAGTCGATGGATCTCCTCGCGCGTCAACTCGATGCGCATGCCGAGGCTGCGTTCGAGTCCGATTCGCGCGCTCTTTCCGCAGGCGGCGAGTACTGCATCGCGGACGAGCGCCACCGGATCGGAGGGTAGTCCCCAGTAGTCCGAGCCGCCGAACGGCTGCACCCGCTTCACCCACGAGCTCTCGAGGAACAGATTGCTCATCGGCTGGCAAACGACGGCGTGCGGCTCGCCGCTGGCGGGGACGACGAGCCCTGTCCAGACCAGGTTCGCACCGAGAATGCTGGTGCGAAAACCGGTGTAGTACGCAAAATTCGCGGAGTTGTTGAGGATAACGCCGTCCATGCCGGCGGCCGCGAGGCGCGCCTGCAGTCCGCGCAGGCGGAGGTCATATTCGTCCTGCGGCAATTCCGGATAGCGCGGTTGTCCGGAAGCGATGTGCGAAGGAGAGGAAGACACGCTGGGTTGCCAGTCGCGCGGAACGGATCAACCCGCCTACCGTAACGTCGGCAGCTGGTAGCCGCTGGACGCGAGGTTGGCGCGGATGGTCTTCTTGTCCAGCTTGCCGGTGCTGTTGAGCGGCAGTTCCGGAACGAACAGCACTTCGTCCGGGAGTTGCCATTTCGCGAAGCGGGCGGCGCAATGCCGGACGACGTCATCGGCGGTGAGCGTCGCGCCCGGAGTGCGCACCACGAGCGCGACCGGTCGCTCCTCCCATTTCGGGTGCGGCTGTGCGACGACGGCGGCATATGCTACACCCTTCATGCCGAGGATATGGTTCTCGACGTCGATCGAGGAGATCCACTCGCCGCCTGACTTGATGAGGTCCTTCGAGCGGTCGCTGATGATGAGGTACTCTTCCGAGTCGATCCTTGCGATGTCGCCGGTGCGCAGCCAGCCATCCTTGAACGAATCGGACTCCGCAAGGCGGTAATACTCCGCGCAGACCCAGGGACCGCGGATGAGCAGGTTGCCAGGCGTCTTGCCGTCATGGGGAAGCGGCGTTCCCGCGTCGTCCACGATCTCCAATTCCAGCCCGGGAATGGGAAGTCCGGTCTTGGCAACGTTGGCGAATTGGTCGTCCAAGCTGAGCGTCAAGTGCTTGCGCTTGGCAATCCGCCGCGACGTGACTCCCAAGGGATTTATTTCGGTCATGCCCCAGGTTTGAATCATCTCTACACCGAGGTGGTCCCAATACCAGCGGATGAGCGAAGGCGCGGGCGCAGATGCGCCGCAGTTGATCCGCTTGAACGAGGACAGATTCCAGCGACCCGGCTGCGCTTCGATTGCCGCGCGCACCGACTGCCAGACTGTCGGAACGCCCGCTGAGAAGGTCACCTTTTCCCTCTCGATCAGGTCGAGCATCATTTCCGCTTCGATATGGCCATGCGCGAGAATCTGCTTCGATCCGAGCATCGAGGCCGTGTAGGGATAGCCCCAGCCCAGCACGTGGAAAAGCGGCACGACCTGCAGGACTGTATCGGTCGAGGAGAGGCCGACCGCGTCGGTCAGGGCTTGTGCCATGGAGTGCAGATAAGTCGACCGATGGGTGTACATCACGCCTTTCGGATTGCCTGTCGTGCCACTGGTATAGCAGAGTCCCATCGGCGCGTACTCGTCCAACTCCGGCCAGTCGAAGCGAGGCGGCTGGTCGGCGATCCGGTCTTCCCAGTCGATTGTCCCCGGGAAGCCATGCGGCGCATCGGCTGGGTCTGCGGCGACGACGATGTGCTCGACCGTCTTGAGCTTGTCCTTCAACGGTACGAGCAGCGGCAGGAGATCGGAATCGACAAGGAGGATCCTGTCTTCCGCGTGCTGGATCGTGTATTCAAGTTCGCGCGGCGGCAGCCGTAAGTTGAGAGTGTGCAGCACCGCGCCCATCGAGGGCACTCCATAGAAGGCTTCCTGGTGCCGGTGGTTGTTCCACATCAGCGTTCCGACACGGTCGCCGGTACGCACCCCCAGTCCGGCGAGCGCGTGGGCAAGTTGGCTCGCGCGTCGGCGCGTGTCGGCGTAGGTCTGACGGTGCAGGCGCGAGGGGAAAGCGGTGACGATCTCCTCCTGAGGCGCCAGCCGTGCGCCGCGCTCCAGCAGCCGCGCCACCAGCAAAGGCGTGCGCATCGTGTGCATTGAGGGCATCGAAGAAAGAGTATACGAGCGCTTGACAAAAGTCTATTTTGTAGAAATGATCAGCATAAGCGTTTAGTTTCTGGCCAGCCCGGGCGGACGCGAAGCGCAACTCGGAGATCGACTGGCGACCGGCCGTCCCACACCTTGTGCACGAAGGAAACAGGAAGCGAATGCCCACTGAACTGAAGAAGGCGATCCAGAAGGAAGCCCTGAAGCCGGCGTATCCCTATATGCCAAAGGAAGAGTGGAGCGCCCGCATCGCCAAGGCGCGCGAGCTCATGTCGGCCAGCGGGCTGGACGCGCTCATGATCCTCAACAATCAGGATCGCCTCTACTTTTTCGGCGCGAGCAAGACCTACCGGAACGTATACGCGGACATCGGCATTGTCCCCCTCAAGGGCCCCACTACCGCCGTGCTGGAATCCGGCGATGCGCTGATTGTCGAGACCGAAGGCTACGCCGAGTGGTGCCTCGGCTATCGCGGTGACACCCAGGCGCCCACGGCTACGGCGCCCGATCCAGTGGCGCTGCTGGTGGAGGTGATGCACGAGCTCGACCTCGCCGGCAAGACCATCGGTATGGAGTTCGGCGAATTCATGTGGTGGGACGGTCTCACCATGAACGAGTGGGAGCGTTTCAAGGCCGCGATGCCGGGAACCAGATTCGTGGACGCGACGGCGCTCATCTGGGAAATGCGAATGATCAAGTCGGAGTGGGAGCAGGGGGTGATGCGTTACCTCCACCACCTAACAGCGAAGGGCTACGCGAAGATGGTGCACGATGCAGGTCCCGGCGTGAATGAGAAAAAGCTCTTCTATGAGGCCCTTAAGTTGTGGATTGACGAGGGTATCGTCGATTCCGCCAACTACACGCTGAGCTGTCTCAATGCAATTCAGCCATTCCGCGACCGCGTTCTCAAGGACGGCGACTGGATCATGTTGGACGGTGGTCCGAGCTACAAGGGTTACTGCTCGGACATGCAACGCTTCATCCGCATCGGTGATCCCGGACCGGCTGGTATGCGCGCCTCGGCTCTTGCCAGCGAGTCCATGATGGCCGTTGAAGAAATCCTCAAGCCGGGCATTACTGCCGGGCAGATCTGGGAGGTCGCCTACGCCAAGATGGCGGAAAGGGAGCCCGAGATCTGGCGCAAGGCCCGCTCGCGCAGGATGGTGGGCTGGGTCGGCCACGGCGAGGGCCTGAACATCCACGAGCCGCCCTACTTCGTCGAGGGTTCCACCGCCAAGATTCGCGCCGGCATGGTGGTCGCCGTCGAGGTGCCGTCGTACCACGACGGCACCTTCGCGAACATGCCGGAGGATACCTACATCATTACTGCTACCGGGTACGAGAAGCTGAGCGCTGACCTCGGCCCGACGGATACCTCGGTGCGAACGCAGAAGCCAGCGAGGATGTAGTTCGCGGATGTGAAATGTCCAATTGATGCGAAGACGCAGTTCCGATCGACATTCAAATGAGGAGAGCAGCCATGTTGGATAGATTCAAAGCGGTCGCCGCATTGAGCGTGTCCCTTGCACTGGCGGCGACACTGCCTGCCTTCGGGCAAGGTGAAATCAAGATCGGGTCCTTGAGCGCGCTCACGGGCGCGGCCAGCCAGCCCGGCCAGTCCCAGCGGGACGCGGTGCAGATGGTGGTCAATGAGGTCAACGCCAAGGGCGGCATAAAGGGCCAGAAGATCCGCCTGCTGGTCGAAGACGACCAGTTGTCGCCGACGGCGGCGGCGAATGCGGCCCGCAAACTAGTGTATCAGGACAAGGTGTTTGCGATTATCGGCACACCTAACAGCCCGACGGCGCTGTCGGCGCTTGAGGTTACGATGGAAGGCAAGGTTCCGCAATTGGTGCAGGGTGTCGCACCCAAGATTACGCAGATGGCCAATCCCTATGTGTTGCGCGTCACCCCAGTGGATTCGATTCTCGCCGAGATCTTGGTCAACTACGCAGTCAGGACGCGCAAGGTCAATAAGCTGGCAATCCTCAGCGATAGCACGGACTACGGCAGGGGAGGGCGAGATTCGGCGGTCGCAGCGCTGACTAAGGTTGGTCTGAAGGCCGTCACTGCGGAATCCTTCAACAACGATGACCAGGACTTCAGCAGCCAGATCAACAAGATCAAGGCGTCCGGAGCGAACGGCCTGGTGCTCTGGGGTTTCTATGTGCAGGGCGCGCGGATCGTTGCGCAGGCAAAGAAGCTGGGCTTGGACGTGCCGATCTTTGCAAGTTCCGGGGTTCTGCAGGGTAACTTCCTCGAGCTGACTGGCGGTGCCGCGGAGGGTATTCACATCGTGAGCTATTTCTCTACCGCAGATAGTGCGCCAAACGTGCAGGCATTCGTCAAGAAGTTTCGCGACACCTACAAGCGAGATCCGGATCCAGTGGCAGGGCTTGGCTACGACTCAATCAACCTGCTTATCGAGGCCATTGAGAAGGTTGGGGCAAACCGCGAGAAGGTCGTTGCCTATTTGAAGTCGATCAAGAACTGGCCTGGCGTTACCGGTAGCAAGACTGGCGCTCCGAATGGCGAACTCGGCGTAGGGGGAATCATCGTCCAGATCAAGGGAGGCAAACCGGAGACGGTCTGGCGTTCGAAATAAGCGCGGGGACGGTATCCGCCCAGGCGGTTGCCTAGAGCCGGGAGGGGCGTGCATGCTTGAGGCGATCCAGCAAGCGGCAACGGGGCTGGCCATTGGCAGCGTCTATGCACTTGTCGCGCTCGCCTTCAGCGTGACAGTCCGGGCGCTCAACCAGATTAATTTTGCCACCGGCGAATTATTCATGCTGGGCGCCTACCTCGGCATCACCTTGACGGCGACGATCGGCTTCCCGTTTTGGGTCGCCGTCATCGCAACGGCGATCGCCGTCTCGGTCATCGGAGTTCTGTTCGAGAAGATTGCCTACCGGCCCCTGTTCCGCGCCAATGCGGGACATCCGGGCCGCCTGCACATCCTTATTATCTGCAGCACGATCGGCACAAGCATCTTTCTGCAGAACGCGGCTATGCTGATCTGGGGCGCGCAGGCGTTGCCATTCCCGAAGGTGTTCGATCCAGAGCCTTTCCGATTTCAAGGTATCGTTATACCCGTCGAATATTTCTGGGTGACCGGCGTCGCCATGGTGCTGATGGGTGCGCTGAACGTCTTTCTGCAAGGCACCTGGATCGGCAAGGGACTGCGCGCCGCCGCACAGGACCGGGAGACCGCGGCACTCATGGGCGTTAGTCTGCCGGCGGCCGACTCGTGGACGTTCGGAGTCAGCGCGGGCATCGGTGCGGTGGGTGGACTCTTGATCGGCGCCATGAGCTTCGCCTATCCCACCATGGGCGCCGCCTTCGTTTTGAAGGGTTTTACCGCCGCCATCATGGGCGGATTGGGCTCCATCCGTGGAGCAATAGTTGGTGGATTCCTGCTGGGCCTGGCCGAAAGTTTGGTCATTGCGTTCATTTCCTCGGTCTACAAGGACGTGGTCGCTTTCGCTCTGCTGCTCGTCTTTCTACAGTTCCGACCCACCGGTCTGCTGCTCAAGCCGGTCCAAACCCGCGTATAGAAGGCGCCTGCGCGACGCAATGACCGCGCGGCACAAGGGCTGGTTCATTTTCGTCGTGCTCGCGCTCGCCGTGGTGCCGAAGCTCGGCACCAATCCCTATGCGCTTCACGTGCTGAGTCTCGTCGGTATCTATGCCATTGTTACCATGGGGCTAAATCTCGTCTTCGGCTATACGGGGCAGATCTCCCTCGGGCACGCGGCGTACTTCGCCGTGGGCGCGTACACCTCCGGCATCCTGACCTTGCAGCTGGGTGCGCCATTTGCCGTCGGCATGATCGCGGCCGTGGCGCTGGCCGTCGTGCTGGGTCTGCTGGTCGGCATTCCCAGCTTGAAGCTGGAAGGCTCGTATCTTGCCATGGCGACCATCGGCTTCGGAGAGATCGTGAAGATGCTGTTAGTCAATTGGGAGCACGTGACGGGCGGTCCGGCCGGCATCTCACGCATCCCCCACCCGGGAATACTGGGTTTCACGTTCAATACAGCTGACGCGAAGTTCTACCTGATCTTGACGTTCTCCGCGGTTGCTTGGTTGCTCTATGCAAACCTATTGATGTCACACTACGGCACGCGGTTTATCGCGGTGCGAGACAGTGCCAAGGCGGCTGCCGGCATGGGCATCGACGTGCGGCGAACCAAGATCCAGGCGTTTGTCTTCAGCACGGCCTACGCCGGCATGGCTGGCGCGCTCTATGCGCACCTAAATCGGTACATCGCCCCTGACGCCTTCCATCTGGGGGAGTCCATCAACTTCCTGCTCATCGTCGTGGTCGGAGGCATGGGCACTCTGCTGGGCCCCCTCATGGGCTCGGCCATCATCGTGTATCTGCGCGAATCGTTGCTCGTCCTGAAGGACTACAACATGCTGATCTTCGGACTGATTCTCATGGTTCTGATGGTCTTCATGCCTCGCGGGCTCGTTGGTTCGGCGCAACTCCTGGTCTCCAAATGGCGACGGCGCAGGGCATGATGCTTGAGGTCAGCGCCCTCGCGAAGAACTTCGCTGGCGTTGCAGCGGTGTCAGACGTGAGCTTCGGTGTCTCCGAAGGCGAGATCGTCAGCCTGATCGGGCCCAACGGCGCGGGCAAGACCTCGGTGTTCAATATGATCACCGGCTTTTATTCGCCTGACACCGGCAGCATCCAGTACGCCGGCTGCGAGCTGCGCGGGCTGGAGCCGTTCCGGATTGCACGCCTCGGTGTCGCGCGCACCTTCCAGAACTTGGAGTTGTTCCGCGACATGACTGTCGAAGGGAACATGCAGGTCGCCTGTCAATGCCATTCGCCAATCAGTCTGGGTGCCGCGATGTTCCGCAGCGCGGCCGTACGCAGGCGCGAGACGGAAGACGCCGAGCGGATCGCAAGGCTTGTCGATGCCGTTGGTCTCCGGCAACAACTAGGTTCCATGGCCTCGCAGCTCTCGTACGGTGCCCAGCGCCGGCTGGAGATCGCCCGCGCCATGGCCACCGGGGCGCGCCTACTCCTGCTCGATGAACCTACGGCGGGCATGTCGCCGGCCGAGGTGGACGAAATCCTGGATCTCGCCAAGAAGGTCCGCGACAGTGGCGTCACGATCCTCCTTATCGAGCACAACATGAACCTGGTAATGCGCGTATCCGACAGGATCATCGTGATGGACCACGGCATGAAGATCGCGGACGGCGAACCTGCGCAGATCCGGAGGGATGCCCGCGTGCGCCAGGCGTACCTGGGGACCGCAGGCTGAAGCGGATGCTGACGGTCAATTCCATCGTCGTTGCCTACTCGGCCGCCCCGGTGCTGCGGGAGGTGTCGCTGGATGTGAGCGCCGGGGAGATCGTCTCTCTGATCGGCGCCAACGGTGCGGGCAAGACGACACTCATGAAGACGCTGTCAGGCCTCCTCGCCTGCATTCGCGGAACGATTACGTTCGGTGACCGCAACCTGACGACGCTGTCGCCGGCTGAGATCGTGCGCGCCGGCATCTCTCAGGTACCCGAAGGTCGGCGCGTGTTCCGGGAAATGTCCGTGCAGGAGAACCTGGAGATGGGGGCCTACTCCCGCCATCACGGGGCTGACATTGCGGGCGAGCTGACGGAGATCTTCAGTATCTTCCCTATCCTCAGGGAGCGCCGGGGGCAGTTGGCCGAAACTCTTTCCGGCGGCGAGCAGCAGATGCTGGCGATCGGGCGTGCGCTCATGGCGAAGCCAAAGCTCTTGCTTCTAGATGAGCCCTCGATGGGGCTCGCACCAAAGATGGTGGCCCGCATTTTCGAGGTCATCGCCGAGATCCGACGCCGGGGAACCACCGTATTCTTGGTCGAGCAGAATGCGGCGATGGCGCTGCATTACTCCGATCGCGCCTACGTCATCGAGACCGGGCGTATCCTGATGGCCGGCCCCAGTAAGGACCTCGCCGGGAATCCCCGCGTGGCCGCCGCCTACCTTGGCAAGCATTAGCGACGGCGCGATAAGGAGTATCGCGCTATTGAAGCGCACGCCCATGCTCTCGCATGTCTGCTTTGTCGAACAGTGGCGTGCAGCCGCCCAGGACCGGAAAGGCGTCCGGCGCAACGTCGTCGAGCAGAGTCCGCCGGAGATCTTTCCGTCGCCCGCATTCGATGGCATCGAGATCTCGACAGTCGCGTCCGCCGGGTCCGAACTGCGGGACATAATTGAACCTAGCGCGTCATTTCTCGTGCGCGCACGTGAGCACCGCGTGCTGGATCGTGGTTTAGGGCCGGTCAAGTTCATGTCCCTGCTGCGTCGGAAGGCGGGCATGACGCCGGAAGAATTCTCGCGCTACTGGCTCCACAATCACGCGCTGCTCGTCGAGCAGATTGTTGCGATCTCACGATACTTTAGGGGCTACGTGCAGAACCACTGCGTTGCGGGGACCCAACGCAGCATGACCGGTGCGGCGGCCGAAGGCGAAGTGGACGGAATCGTCGAGATCTGGTTCGATAGTCTGTACGATCTGAAGGCGGCCATGTTTTCATCGACATACATGAAAGATCTCCGGGCGGACGAGGCGAAGTTTGTCGCGCTGCCGAATCGACGGATGCTCCTCATTGAAGATCCGAAGTGATGAAGGATCTCTCCTGCATTCGTGGTCAGTTCTTTACGGCAGCATTGTCGACTCTAAACTGACGGGAGGGAAAATGCCCGATTATTCGGCGCGGCGCGCCCGCCGCGCTGCCAAGCGGCGGCAGGAGATCATGGCGATCGGTAAAGGGATGTTTCTCTCCCGGCCATACTTGCAGGTCAGCATGGAGGCCATTGCCGAAGCTGCGGACCTGTCCAAGGCCACGGTCTACAAGTACTTTTCCAGCAAGGTTGAGATCTACTCAGCGATCATTCTCGCCGACGCCCAGATGCTGGCCGACCAGATTCGGGCCGAGTTCGATTCTGCGCGCAGCGTGTCGGGCAACCTGCGCGCGATGGCACATGCCTACATAAATTTTTTTTTCGAGCACCCGGAATACTTCGAGAAGCTTTCCTGGTTCTACCTGCCAGGCCGCGACCGGCACGTGTCTGACTCCCTCATTCGTGAGGTGAGTCTCCGGGTTGAGTCCGCCCGCGCAGCGATTGAGGGGTGCCTCAAGCACGCCGTTCGGCACGGGGAACTTCGGCGTATCGATGCCAAGGCGGCCGCGATTGTGATCTACAGCCAGTGGCTTGGGCTCGCGTACCTTGCGGTTGCCAGCGGCACTGCTAAGAGCAAGCTGCATCTCGACTATGAGAAACTCACCGACGTCGCCTGCGCCCAGCACCTGAACGGCATCCTCCTCCATCCTGCCTGAGAGGCGGTTGGGATTGCTCGGCGCCAAGGCGGTGTTGCCGCCTAAAATATTCCTGGCATCGAGAAGCCCGCGGCTTTCAACTCGCCGATGACCTGCTTCTCCTGCTCGGGCGTGAGCTCGGTGAGCGGCGGGCGCACGGTCTTCCAGCCCGGGTCGTTGGCGAAGTGCGCGGTGACCGCCTTAAGCGCCGGGATCATCGGCACCTTCTGCATGATCTTGCGCGTGGCGGTGATGCCCGCCTGCAGGGCCTCCGCCTTGCCGGTGTTCCAGCTCTTGTAGACCTCGCTGATCGGCCCCGGGTTGACGTTGCCGGTGGCGGTGATGCAGCCTTTGGCGCCCGCGCGCAGGCCATCGAGCAGGAATACTTCGCTCCCGGGGAAGACGTCGAAGCCGCGGTCCTTGAAGCGATCGAGCATCGCTTTGGTATTCGCCCAGTCGCCCGAGGAGTCCTTGGCGCCGGCGACGATGCCCGGGTAGCGCGTGAGCAGGCGCTCGATCAGGTCCAGCGTGATCGCCACGTTCGACACCGGCGGGATGTGGTAGAGGTACAGGCGCAAGCGCTCGTCGCCGGTGCGCTCGATCACTTCGGAAAAGTTGCGGAACAGGCCCTCGTCGGACACGCCCTTGTAATAGAACGGCGGCAGCATGAGCACGCCGCCGCAGCCCATGCGCACCGCCTCGCGCGTCATCTTCACGGAATCGGTGAGCGCGCAATGGCCGGTCCCCGGCATCAGCGTCGCCGCCGGCACTCCGCCCCGGATGAGGGCCTCGAGCAGCTCGAGCTTCTCCTCCACCGCCATCGAGTTCGCCTCGCTGTTGGTGCCGAACACCGCCAGCCCCGCGCAGCCGCTCTTCATCAGCCAGCGGCAGTGCTTGACGAAGCGGTCGGGGTCCGGCGAAAGGTCGCGCCGGAACGGGGTGATCACGGGCGCGAGCACGCCCTCGATGCGTTTTGGTACCGTCGCGGGTTTCATGATCGGGATTCCGGTGGCCCCCCGCAGGCGCGAAGGGCGCACATTATAGGCTGGTGACCCGCACCCGCCGCGCTCATCGACAGCGTGCGATTTCCTCGTCTGTCATGGCCGGCTTGAACACGCACTGCGATTGCGCAGGACCGAGCGGCCGCTCGGACGCCGCGGCCGCGGCCTGCATCGCGCGCGGGGGCAGAGTGATGCCGTTGCTCTCGGCCATGGGCGGGCCGGCTACCGCCCCGCGCGCAAGCGAGAACGGGAAGACGCGCTCGATGATCCTGGCGGCGACCTCGAATTCCACCTTGGCGACCGGGCCCTTGAAGTCGATCGTGAAGTCCTGATCGACGTCTTGCTTCTTCGGCAGGATTTGGCGCGATTCGACCGCGAGAGGCTTGCCGTCGGCGTCGGTGACTTGCAGTCCCATGATCCGCTTATCGACAGTGGCCTGCCAGCCAGAGCTATCGAGCACCGCCATCATTCCCGCGCCCACCGCCGTCGCCAGCAGAACGATGAAGACGACCGCGTTGTCGAGGACGAGCGCGATCAGCCTTACCCAGAACCCGCCGTATGCCTGTTCCTGCGACATCGAGTCCTCCCTTGTTTCCCCCATCCTATTCTCGGCCTCTTCCGGGGTACTATCGCGGTGCAATGCAAAGTGGATCGCGGAGCTGACGATGGCGCTCCTCTCGGAACGGGTAGGGCGCGCGCGCATCTCGGCTTCGGCGGCCGCGGCGCAGCGCGCGCGCGAGCTGCGCGCGCAGGGCCTGGACATCCTTGGGCTCGCGCAGGGCGAGCCCGACTTCAACACGCCGGACCACGTCATCGAGGCGGCGCACCGCGCGATGAAGGCCGGGCAGACGCACTACACGCCGGTGGACGGCACGCCCGAGCTGAAGGCGGCGATCGTCGCCAAGTTCAAGCGCGAGAACGGGCTGGAGTTCAAGCCGGAGAACATCTCCGCGGGCGCCGGCGGCAAGCAGGTGCTGCACAACGCGCTCATGGCCACGCTCGACGCGGGCGACGAGGTGGTGATCCCCGCGCCCTCGTGGGTGGCGTACGCCGACATCACCCACTACGCGGGCGGCGTGCCGGTGTGGGTGCCGACGCGACCCGAGCACGGCTTCAAGCTGCGTCCCGAGCAGCTCGAGGCGGCGATCACGCCGCGCACCAAGTGGCTGATGCTCAATTCGCCCTCCAACCCGAGTGGCGCGGTGTACTCCGCGGAGGAGCTGCTCGCGCTCGCGCAAGTGCTGGATCGCCATCCCCAGGTCTGGGCGGTCGCCGACGACATGTACGAGCACGTCCTCTTCGACGGCCGCGGCTTCGCCACGCTGGCCGCGGTCGCGCCGTGGCTCGCCGCGCGCACGCTGACCGTCAACGGCGTGTCCAAGACCTACGCCATGACCGGCTGGCGGCTGGGCTATGGCGCGGGACCGGTGGAGTTGATCCGCGGCATGGCGCGCCTGCAGGCGCAAAGCTCGCTGAATCCGTCTTCGGTGAGCCAGGCGGCGGCGGTGGCGGCGCTCAATGGTCCGCAGGACGTCGTGCGCGAGCGTTGCGCCATCTTCGAGGCGCGGCGCAACGTCATCGTGCCGCGCCTCAACGCCGTGCCGGGGCTCGCCTGCGAACCCCCCGCGGGCGCTTTCTATGTCTACGTTTCCTGCGCGGGGTGGCTGGGCAAGCGCACGCCGCAGGGCCGGACGCTCGCGACCGACGCGGACGTGACCGCGTACCTGCTCGAATCGGGCGTGGCGCTGCCCAATGGCGCGGGCTACGGCCTGTCGCCCTACTTCCGCGTCTCCTTCGCCGCCGCCCTCGACCACCTCGAGCGCGCCTGCGAACGCATCGCGGCGGCGGCGCAGCGCCTGGCGGCGCGGAAGGACGCAACGCGCGAAGAGATGCGGGAGGGATGATGCTGGGATTCATCGGCCTGGGAACCATGGGCGCGCCGATCTGCCGCAACCTCGCGGCCAAGTCCGGCCAGGAGGTGCGCGCCTTCGACGGCGACCTCGACGCACTCGCGCAGATGGACCAGCCGGGGGTGGCGCCGGCCGAATCCGTGCGCGACGTCGCCGAGCGCGCGGACGTCGTGTTCCTGTCGCTGCCCGGCGGACAGGAAGTCACCGCGGTGTGCCTCGGCGCGGGCAGCCTGCTCACGCACCTTCGGCCCGGCAGCCTGGTCGTGGACCTTTCCACCACGCCGCTCGGCGTCGCGCGCGACCTGAGCGCGCGCTTCTCGGCGCGCGGCATACAGTTCGCGGACGCGCCGGTGGCGCGCACGCGCCAGGCGGCCGCCGAGGGCGCGCTGTCGGTAATGGTGGGCGCCAGCGAGAAAGTGTTCGCGCGCATCAAGCCGCTGCTGGAGTGTTTCGCCACCGACATCACGCTCTGCGGCGGCCCGGGCGCGGGCCAGACCATGAAGATCATCAACAACATGGTGCTGTTCCAGAACGTGGTGGCGATCGCCGAAGCGCTGGCGCTGATCGGCTACGCCGGCATCGATCCGGAGCTCGCTTTCGACGTCCTCTCGAAGGGCTCGGCCGACAGTTTCGCCCTGCGCAGCCACGGCATGACGGCGATGCTGAAGGGCGACTATCCCGAGCGCGCCTTCTCCTCCGAGTACGCGCTCAAGGACATCCGCTACGCGCTGCGGCTCGCGGAAGAGGCGGGCCTGTTCCTGTCGGGCGCCGACAACGCCAAGGAGGTCATCAAGAAGGCGATCCGCGCCGGCTACGGCAAGGAATATTTCCCGGCGCTTGCCAAGGTGGTCGCCGGACCGGCGGGCGGCAAGCACCCCGTCAAGAAAAAGGGCGGCTGAGCGGCGCGGCGCGCTTTTCCAGCGCAAGGGCAAGGCCTTCGTTGACGGCGAGCGCGGCCAGCACCACCAGCCCGCCGGTGAGCGCCGCAGCTCCGGGCTGCTCGCCGTAGGCGAGCCAGACCCAGAGCGGGCCCAGCACCACCTCCAGCAGCGACAGCAGCCCGACCTCCGCGGCCGAGAGGCGCGGCAGCACCACGCGCACCAGCAGCACGCAGGGCAGCGCCAGCTGGAACACCGCGAGCGCGCCGAAGAGGGCAAGATCGCGCCCGGTCGCGGCGAAGGGCAGCGCCTGTGGCAGCGCGAGCAGCGCGGCGATCGCGCCGCCGGCGAGCAGCGCGGGCACGAGGTCCACGCGACCGCGGCCGATCTTCACCGCGACGGTGTTGATCGCCGCGGCGAGCGGCACCGCGAGCGCGATCAGGCTGCCCTCCAGGTTGCCGCTGCCGAGCGCGTCGCGGAACATGAGCGCGATGCCCGCCGCCGCCGCGGCCATCGCCAGCCAGGTGCGCAGGAGCACGCGCTCGCCCAGCGCGAGCCAGCCCGCGATCGCCGCGCAGAAGGGCATCAGCCCCTGCAGGATCAGCGCGTTGGCCACCGTGGTGCGGCTGAGCGCCAGCATGAAGCAGGTGAACATGGTCGCCCAGGCGAGGCTGGAGACCACGCCCGGCCAGCCCATCGCCACCAGCGCGCGCGCGGCATCGGCGCGGTGCTCGGCAAGGAGCAGCGCCGCGACGACGGCGCAGAAGAACAACGAGCGCCAGAAGCTGGTTTCCCAGCCGCTGGCGACGCTGGCCGCGCGCGTGAGCAGGCCCGCCATGCTCCAGAGCAGGCAGCAGAGGACCATCACGGCAATGCCGAGCTTGTGCCGCGACGAATTCAGCGCGCGAGTTCCACGGTGGCGGGCGCGAAGTGTACGCGATTCGCCTCCAGGATCCGCCCGCCGCGCAGCCGCCCCTCGACGATCTCGTAGCCGAGCAGCGCGAACACCCGGCCGCGCAGGAACAACGGCCGCGAGTTGCCGTACCAGTCCACGCAGGAGGCGCGGCAATGGTCCTCGGCGCCGCCCGCGCGCGCTTCCAGTTCGCCGAGCTCGCTCAGCGCGAGCGATCGGTTGCGCAGGTAGAGGACCGCCGCCGATTCGCGGCGCAGCTGGCGCCCCGCCGACTCGCCGCCGCCGATGACCGGCAGCCCGATGATGCCCTCCTCGCCGCCCTCGGCCTTGTAGAAGAAGCCGTGGCTGCGCGTCTCGCCCTGCGCGGCGTTGGCGCGCACGTAGCTGCCGCTCGCGGCCGGCGTGCGCGCGAGGCGCAGGCTGGTGAAGTGCAGGTTCCGGCCGTCGCTGCCGACGGCGACCGCGTGCGCGCCCAGCGCCTCGATGCGGTCGACGCCGTGCGGCAGCGGCACCTCGTGCGCCTGGCCGCCGCGCGCGTAGTCCACGGCGTACACGCGGCCGAGGGGCGCGTCCTTGGGGCGGCCGTCCGCCGCGCCCGCGGGCCTGCGCCAGCCGGCGCCCGTGCCGTAGAGAAGGTAGTCGCCGACGTAGCGGCTTTGCAGCGCATGGCCTTCCGTTCGGGGCAGAGGGCGGTAGGCGTGCGGGGGCGCGGCGTCGCGTCCGTCTGAGAAGCTGGCCAGCGGCACCCGCAGCAGCGAGAGGGCGCCGGGCCTCGACTCGGCCCCCCACATGCCCTCGCCGCGGCCGCTCGAGCGCACGAGCACGTTCAGGTAGCCGTCCTCTCCTTCGAGGAAGGAGAACTGGTCGACCGGGCTGCCGTTCGCCTTGAGAGCGCTGGGCGCCGAGCCATCGAGCGGGATGCGGAAAACCGCCGAATTCACGTTCCAGACGTAGACCGAGCCGGCGGAGACGTAGAACACGCGCCCGCGCGGCCCGAGCACGGCGGCGCTCTCGCAGCTCATCTCGGCCTGCGCGAGGTCGCACACGGTAACGCTGTGCAGCGCGAGGCCGCGGAACGGGTCGAGCGGCTCGTCGCTGCGGTAGATCCGCGTCGCCGGGGCGATGCGCCGGAACTCGGCGCTCGTCGCGCCCGGCCGCCAGCGTCGCAGCGCCGGCAGGGCATCCTCGTAATTGCCATGCCAGGGGTTGAGGTAGAGGGGCGTGTAGAACACCAGCTTCGAGCCGACGAGGCGGCTCGCGTAGTTGCGCGAGGAGTAGTAGTCGTTCGAGCGCAGATGGTAGGTCGCGCGGTGCGTAAGCTCGCCTTCGGCGGAGATGCGGAACAGGCCGATCTCGGTGCCGCCGCGCGCGTAGCTGTAGCCGATCACCACCACGGTGTCGTCCCAGAGCAGCATCTCGTCGTACCAGGCGCCGCGCGGCTCGATGCCCTCGCCGTAGGCGTTCGCGTAGGACACCGGCCGCAGCTGCCGGTCGTTCACCGCCACGGTGAACAGCCGTCCGCGGCGCAGGATGACGAGGTGGTCGCCGTGCAGCTTGACGATGCCGCCCTCGTCAACGCCGGCGTGCTGCACGTTGGTGACCGATTCGGCCTCCTTGGCGGCCGCGGCGGGGGCCTGGGCGAGTTCGGACTTGGCGATTGCCATCGCGGGCCCGTCGGCGCGGCTCGCGCGCCTTGCGGCGACGCGGCGCCGGGCTTCCTCGCTCCAGCCCTTGAAGAGGTCCGCCAGTTCCTGCTCGCTCGCGAAGGCGGGCAGGGTCTTGCGTGACGGGGTTGGCAGCGCCGAGGCCGGCTGGGCGAAAGCGGCGGCGAGCGCGAGCGCGAAAAGCAGGTGCTTTTTCATCGTTGATCCTCCGGTTGGGCGGACGCGGGTCCGCCTTACGGAGACTTCAACGGCGCAAACCGGTTCGGGGGTTAAGGGCGCCGGCGAGACGGGCCGCCTACCGTCCGGTGAACCGCGGCGCGCGCTTTTCCAGGTAGTGGGCGACTCCCTCGCGGAAGTCCTCGCTGGCGAAGCTCTGCTGCATCTCGCCGTCGGCGACCGCGAGCGCGGCGTTGAAATCCTGGAAGGACGACTTCCAGAGCTGCGCCTTGATCACGGCGGTCGAGCGCGGCGACACGGTGTCGGCGATTGTGCGCGCGTATGTCATCACCTCGTCCATGAAGGTCGCCTGCGCGAAGACCCTGTTGACGAGGCCCAGCCGTTCGGCTTCCTTCGCGTCGATCCTGCGCGCCGAAAAGAGCAGGTCGAGCGCGTTCGCCGGGCCAACCAGGCGCGGCAGGAGCCAGCTGATGCCGTGCTCGGCGATGAGACCGCGCTGCGCGAACGAGGTGGTGAACTTCGCCTCGCTCGCCGCGAAGCGGATGTCCGCGTACAGCGCGAGCACGAGGCCCAGGCCCGCCGCCGGCCCGTTCAGCGCCGCGATCACGGGCTTCTTCGCGCGCATGAAGTAGCCGAAGCGCCCGCCGTAGTGGCCGGACAGGTCCGGGCCGGGGCCGCTCGCGAGCGCGCCGGTCTCGCGCGCCTGCGTGGCCGCGCCCGTCAGCGTGGAGGTCTGCGCATTGGCGTCGGGCTTGATTTGCTGGAGCACCTTCATGTCGGCGCCGGCGCAGAAGCCCCGGCCCGCGCCCGTCAGCACGATCACGCGCACCGAGTCGTCGGCGACCGCGTCGGCCACCGCCTGCCGCAGGCCGCGGCCCATCGCCGCGGTGAAGGCGTTGAGAACCTCGGGACGGTTCAGCGTCGCCACCGCGACTCGGTCGCGCACCTCGTACAGTACGTCTTCGTAGGCGCTCATGCGCGCTGCGTTAGCATGGGAAGGCTCTCCGGAAGCTGGCTGCGGAAATTCTACCGAATCAGGCCATGAAGATCGAAAACAGGATGGCGCCATGAACGTCGCCATACTCGACGACTATTTCGACACGCTGCGCACGCTCGATTGCTTCGCGAAGCTCGCCGGGCACGAGGTCAGGGTCTGGAGCGACCACGTGCAGGAGGTGGGGGCGCTCGCCGCGCGCCTGGCGGACGCGGAAGCCCTGGTGCTGATCCGCGAGCGCACCCAGATCCGCGCGCCGCTCCTCGAACGGCTGCCGAGGCTGCGCCTCATCAGCCAGAGGAGCGTCTACCCGCACATCGACATCGAGGCCTGCACGCGCCTGGGCATCGTCGTGTCGTCGAACATGCATGCGGGCGCGCCTTCGTACGCCGCCGCCGAGCTTACCTGGGGGCTGGTGCTCGCCGCCATGCGGCGCATCCCGCAGGAAGCGGCGGCGCTGAAGGCCGGCGCCTGGCAGACCGGCGTCTGGAGCGGCCTGCGCGGCAAGACGCTCGGCATCTACGGCTATGGGCGCATCGGCGGCGTCGTGGCGGGCTACGGCAAGGCCTTCGGCATGCAGTTGCGCATCTGGGCGCGCGAGGAGTCGCGTGCGCGCGCGCGCGCCGACGGCTACCTCGCCTCGGCGAGCAAGGCGGCGTTCTTCGAGGAGTGCGACGTGGTCTCGCTGCACCTGCGCCTTGTCGACGCGACGCGCAGCATCGTCACCGCCGGGGACCTCGCGCGCATGAAGGCCACGGCGCTTCTCGTCAACACCAGCCGCGCCGGGCTGATCGCGCCCGGCGCGCTGGTGGCGGCGCTGCAGGCCGGCCGGCCCGGCATGGCGGCGCTGGATGTCTTCGAGCACGAACCCCTGCACGACCCGGGGCATCCGCTTCTCAAGATGGACAACGTCGTCTGCACGCCGCACATCGGCTACGTCTCGCGCGAGGAATACGAGCTGCAGTTCGCCGACATCTTCGAACAGATCCTCGCCTACGCGGCGGGGAGACCGGCGCATGTCGTCAACCCGCGCGTCCTGCAACATCCTGCATTGCGCCGCTAGCCGGAGTTGACGCGGGACCCGATTGCGGCAGAATTGCGCGCGGAGAAATGGTTCGATGGCCTGGACGCGCCTGCCGTACTGCTCGCCGTATCGCCTTGTGTGGGCGATGCTGCGCGCGCCGCGGACGCCGGCGCAGCAAGTCCACCATGCCTACGCCTGGTTCATCTGGCGCAGCCGTGGCTGGTCGCAGTATTTCGTGATCACCATGCTGTGCTTCGCCTGGCCGGCCGTGTTCCTTGTGATGGCGGTCCTGTACACCCTCCGGATCGGTCCCGCGGTGGCGCGGGCAACCGGCAAGTCCGTGCCGCGCCAGCTGGGCGAGCAGCTCTGGCTTGCCGTCCGGCACTCGATCGCGCCCGACAGCTACTACGTGTTCGAGCTGTTCCGTCCCGAGCGCCTGCGCAACGCGGCGGACTACCTTCAGCGCTACGAGCTGAAGGGCGGCTTCAATAACCTCGCGCACTATCATTCGGTCCGGATGGCGGGCCGCAACAGCAGCTGGACACTGAAGGACAAGGAGGCTTTCCACCGCGCTTGCGCGCCGGAGGGCGTCGCCACGCCGGCTGTTCTCGCCGCAATGGAGCCGGACGGCAGCTTTCGCATGGTGGGCGAGCGCGCATTCGGGCTGCCGAGGGCGGAGATTTTCGTCAAGCCGGCGCAGGGCAAGGGCGGGCGCGGCTGCGAGCGCTGGCAATTCGTGGACGGCGCCTACCTGGGCCCCGGGGGCGCGCGGCGCGATGCGCAGGCGCTGCTCGCGCATCTGCGCGCGATGGCGCTGCGGCGCGGCCGGATGCTCGTGCAGGAGTGCCTGCACAATCACCCGCGGCTCATGGACCTGGGCGGCAATCTCATGTCGCTGCGCATCACCACCTGCCGGAACGAGCGCGGCCTCGCGGAGGTGACCAACGCGGTGCTGAAGATGTCGCTCGTGCCGGGCAGCTCGGTGGACAATTTTCACCAGGGCGGCGCGGGCTGCAGGGTGGACATTGCCACCGGCGAAGTAGGGCCTGCCTTCGATTCCTGGCGGAAGAACCCTTGTGTGCGCCATGCGACCCATCCTGCGACCGGCGCGCGGATCGCGGGCCGCATCCTGCCCTGCTGGCCCGAGACCGTGGCGATGGTGGCGAAGTGCGCCAACCTGTTTCCCGACCGGACCATGATCGGCTTCGACGTCGCCATCACCGACCGGGGCCCCGTGATCATCGAGGCCAACGTGCAGCAAAGCGCGGAGAACGTGCAGCGCACGCACGAGCTGCCGGTCGGCCAGCAGCGCCTGGGCGTGCTGCTCGGCTGGAATGCCGCGCAGGCCCTCGCCACGCGGCCGCCCGCCATCCTGAAATGGTTCGGCCCCTTCAAGCTCTGGAACGGCCGCCGGTTCGGCCTGCGGGCGAATGGGGGCATCCTCATCGACCAGCGGCGGGTCGAGGCGGTCCTGGTGACGCTGGTCCTGGTGATCGGCGCGTTGCTGACGATGCACGGCTGAGCGCTGGGGGCTTGCTCCCGCGCTGCCGCGATCAACGCGCGCTCAGTCTTGCCGCGCGCTCCTTGAATGCCTTGGCGGCGAGGAAGAGCCCGCCGTCGGCGCCGTCGATGAAGTGCAGATGCCGGCCGGAGTAGCTGAACACCAGGCAGGTCATGTGCGCGCGATCGGTGACGTGCAGGCCGTAGACGAGTTCCCGCCGCGCGTAGCGTTCCTCGAGCCATGCGTCCAGCCTCTCCCGCTGAGCCGTGCTGCCGGCCAGGATCTGGCGGAAGACGTCGTTGAACTTGCGCACGTCGGTGTTCCGGTACAGCGTGTCCTTGTAGCGGCTCCAGTCGGTCTCCTCGGTACGCAGGCCGAATTTCATCAGGAACCAGCCCAGCACGACGAACCAGCGCACGCGCATCAGCCACAGCCACTTGCCGAGACGGCCGCGACCCGCCGCTTGCACGCCGACCTCGTTGCCGAGCTGGCGCGCGCCCAGCGCCGGCGCGAGCTGCAGCGCGGGCGGCGTGAGCGGGTGGCAGGCCTCGTCGCTGCCGTAGATTTCGCGCAGCTTGGCGATGACCTCGCGGTAGGTCGCGGCGGCGGCGTCCGGGTGGGGCGAGGCCGCGCGCACCATGAGGCTGACCGTCTCGCCGTGCAGGCTGGGGATGTCCTGCCAGCGGCACTCCAGCCCCTGGTGGCTGCCGCGCGGCGCGACGCTGCCTTCCTTCACCTCGCACAGCGGCGCCGTGGCCGGATCCTTCATGTAGCGGTCCGCGTAGCCCATGCCGCCGCCGGCGAACATCGCCTGCACGTAGTTCGGCGAGACGCGCACGCGCGCGACCGTGATGTCGAAGCCGGCCGCGCGCACGGCCGCCACCGGCACGGTGGCCACGCGCAGCTCCAGGCCGAAGGCCTGGCGCGCCATCTCCTGCGTTTTGGCCAGCGCCGCCTTCGCGTCCTCGAGCAGTCGCGGCGGCACGCAGAAGGCGCTGCCGTCGCCCTCGAAGATGAAGGGGATCTCCAGCCCGCCGGCGGCGTTGAGCATGGCGATCACCGCGGAGGCCCCGACGGTGTTGACGTGCTTGTAGTTGCCCGCCTCGACCGCTTTCGTGGAGTCGCGCACGTCGCAGGTCGCGACGTGCCAGTCGGCGGGAAGCGGCGCGAAGTTGCGCGGGTCGGCGATCGCGCCGAACTCGCTCAGCACCGGCAGCGCGGCATAGAATCCCGCGCTGCTCACCGCGCTTTCTTGCTGTTGTTGTAAAGCGGCAGAACGCGGGGCAGGTTGGCCTCGATCTCGCGGATGCGGTTCTCGTTGGACGGGTGCGTGGAGAGGAACTGCGGCGGCTGGCCGCGCCCCGCGGTCTGCGCGCCGGATTGCGAGAGGCGCGACATCTTCTGCCACACCGCCACCGCCGCGCGCGGGTCGTAGCCGGCGCGCGCGGCAAGCTCCAGCCCGACCAGGTCCGCGTCGGCCTCCTGCTTGCGCGCGTAGGGCAGGGTCACCGCGAGGTTGGCGGCCTGCGCGAGCAGGCTGGTGGATACCTGGCCGAGGTTGAGCATCGCCGCCGCCGCCGAGATGCCGACGTTCTTGAGGACTTCCTCCGACATGCGCGCGCGCCCGTGCTCGAGCAGCGCGTGGCCGATTTCGTGGCCCATGATGGTCGCCGCCTCGGCGTCCGTGAGCTGCAGCGATTCAATGATGCCGGTGAAGAAGGCGATCTTGCCGCCCGGCATGCAGAAGGCGTTCACCGACTTCGAGGAAATCAGGTTCACCTCCCAGCGCCACTTCTGCGCGTCCTTGTTGAAGCGCGTGGCGTAGGGAATCAGCTGGCGCGCGATGCCGCGCAGGCGCTCGAGCTGCTGCGGGTCGCGGTTGAGCGCGTTCTTTTCCTGCGCGGCGCGCAGCAGCTGGCCGTACTGCTGCGCCGCGCTCTTTTCCACCGTCGAGGCGGGCAGGAGGAGGAACTTGCTCCTTTGCACGTCGACGCCTTCCTGCCGGGTCGCCGCCGCGGCGGGCAGCGCGGCGAGCAGGAGCGCGAGGAGCGCGGCCTTCATAGCGAGTCGAAATGCTCCGCCATGCGCCGGCGCAGGGCCGCGTCGGGCAGCGCACCGAACCCGGCGGCGACGTTGTCGGCGATATGCTCGGGCGAGCCGGTGCCGGGAATCGCGCAGGTGATGGCCGGGTGGCCGACGATCCACTTGAGGAAGAACTGCGCCCAGCTGGCCGCGCCGAACTCCGCCGCCCAGGGCGGCAGCGGTTTGCCGCGCACACGGCGGAACATCGCGCCCTCGGCGAAGGGGCGGTTGGCGATCACAGCAATGTTCTTGTCTTTACACAAAGATAAGAGTCTCTTTTCTGCATCACGTTCCGCAAGCGAGTAGTTGATCTGCAGGAAATCGTAGCTGTGTTTGTGCAGCTGCTGCTCCACCTCGGCATGCGCCGCGGCGGTGTAATGGGTAATGCCAAGATATCTAATTCTATTCTTGGATTTCCAATCCCGCAGCGTCCTGGTGTGAACGTCGACGTCGACAAGATTGTGAACCTGCAAGAGGTCCATCTGCGTCACGCGCAGGCGGCGGAACGAGGCCTCGATCTGCGCGATGCCGTCCTCGCGGCCGCGCGTCCAAACCTTGGTGGCGACGAAGAGCCGCTCGCGCAGGCCGAGCTCGGCGACCAGGTCGCCCGCCACCGACTCGGCGCTGCCGTACATGGGCGAGGAGTCGATCATTCTGCCGCCGGCCTTGGCGAAGCGGGCGAGCACCTCGCGCAGCGGCGCGCGCGCCGCCGCGCCGCCGCCCACGTCGAACACCTGCCAGGTGCCGAGGCCGATGGCGGGCAGCTCTTCGCCGGTGGCGGGGATTTTTCGTGTCATGATCTTGGCGCTCGCACGTGCTGATCGCGGGCCGAACGCGAAGGCGGCACCCAGACCGCCAAACAACGCGAGGAACCCGCGCCTGGACGCTCTGATGCTACTTTTTGGGCGCTTGCTCGGCAATCGCCCGCTCCAGGGCGAACCTGTCCATCCTGTCCTTGTCGCGCCCCGACTGCTTGGTCTTGAGCATGCCGGCCAGGTCGAGCGTGCGAACCGGAATACCGTCGAGGTCGA
>JADLES010000041.1 GCA_020845995.1 Burkholderiales bacterium
CGCATCATGCGCTGGCGCGATTCCAGCAGCTCCGCCTGGAGCTTCGCCAGGCGCTCGGCGGGAAAGGTCAGCTTGCCCGCGCGCTTGTGGAACTTGCCGGCGATCATCACGTTTTCGATGTCGGACGTTTCGGCGTACATGATCACCGCGTGCGCCGGGTCGCCGCCGGGCAGCGCGGGGAAGATGTTCATGCCGCGCGTGTCGATCATGATCAGGTCGGCCTGCTTGCCGGGCGCGAGCGTGCCAACCTTGCCGTCGAGCCTGAGCGCCTTGGCGCCGCCGAGGGTCGCCCATTCGATGGCGTCGCGCGTGCGCGTGGCGTGCTGCGTGGCCGGGGGCCACTGGCCCGCCTCGCGCAGGCTGCGGTTGTCCATCGCGCGCTGCTCCTGGAAGGCGTGGCGCGCGACCCACAGCATCGAGCTGTTGAAGTAGGGATCGCAGTCGGTGCCGAGCGAGGGCGCGGCGCCGAATTTCTGGATGCGGCCGAGCATCGCCGGCTGCTCGTAGTTGAGCGCCTCGGTGAGGCAGGTCGCGGTGATGGTGCAGCCGGCATCGAGCACCATCTTCAGCTCGTCCTCGGCGAAGCAGTTGCCGTGCGCGATGTTGTGGTCGGGGCCGAGCAGGCCTTCCTTGGCGAGGCGCGGGTAGCCGTCCTCGACCACGCGCTTGCCCTTGCGCCCGTAGGTGTGCGCCGAATTGATGAGCCCGTACTCGCGCGCGAGGCGGATGTCGTGCGCCGCGACATCGTACTCGCCCCAGTCGGGGCCGAGGATCGCCAGCGCCATCGTCACCAGCCGGTCGTCCGAGGCGAGCCGCCCCTTGCGCAGGCGCGCGACTTCCTCGCGCGGGAACGGCTTCTTGAAGTACGGCACCTCCCCCGGCTTCTCGGGCGGCTTCACCGTGCCGCGCCCGAACACGGCGCGGATGCCGGACTCCTCCAGCGCGTCGATCGCCGCGTCGCTCATCTCCGCGTCGCGCAGGATGTGGCACCAGTCCATGATCGTGGTCGCGCCGTTGCGGATCTGGTTGAGCGCGCCCAGCAGGTTGCCGACGTACACGTCGCGCGCCCGGTAGTGCAGCGCGAGCTTCTTGTGCATGTTGGCGTGGTAGTCGCGGTTGCCCACCCAGTCCGAGCCGATGCCGCGCAGCTGGAACTCCCAGGTATGGATATGCGCGTTGACGAAGCCGGGCATCACGATGCGCCCGGCGCCGTCCACCGCCTCGGCATGCGGCGCGGCGATGCCCTTGCGGATCTCGGCGATGCGCCCGTCCTCGACGAGCACGTCGGCTTCGAGGTCGCCGAGCGACGGGTCCATCGTCATGACGACGGCGTTCTGGATGAGGGTCTGGGGCATTTCAGTCTCGCGCGTTGGCGGGAACGAGAGAATACGGCATCGCCGCGGCAGGCGGCCGAACGCAAAGCGAAACGGCGCGGTCAGGCGCCCGCGGGCGCCGCTGCATGGCCGGCTTCGCGGAGCAGCCGCCGCGCCGAGGCGGCGAGGGCCTCCTGCCTGGCGCGCAGCCAGGACGGGTCGAGCAGCATGCGGCCGTGCTGCTTGCGCAGGCGGCCGCCGATCATCACCGTGTCGACGTTGCCGGCATGCGCCTGCTCGATGGCGTACACGGGATCGTGGACCGGGCAGAGGTTCAGGTCGGCCGCGCGCAGCAGGATGAGGTCGGCCTGCTTTCCGGGGGCGAGCGAGCCGATCCGGTCCTCCAGTCCGAGCGCGCGCGCCCCGCCGAGGGTCGCCCAGGCGAGCGCCGCGCGCGCCGGCACCGGCATGCGCTCGGCTTTTTTGCCGGTCTTCGCAAGTTCCATCATCGCCTCCTGCCGCGCCGCCCGCAACGCGGCCTGCGTCTCGCGCCACATGTCGGCCGGCACCTGCACTTCCACGTCGACGCCGATCGAGGGCAGGAACCCCAGGCGGTGGACGCGGCCCGCGGCGGGAAACTCCGGGTAGTCGTGCAGCTCGTTCATGCAGGTCGAGGTGATCGAGGCGCCGGTATCGAGGATGCGCTTCAGCTCCTCGTCCTCCAGCAGCTGGCAGTGCACGAGGTTGTGCTCCGGTCCGAGCAGCCCGTCGGCGGCGAGGCGGTCGTAGCCGTCCGGGACGCGCGCCTCGGCGCGCTTCTTGGTGGCGTGCGAGCACAGCAGGATGCCCAGCTCCTTCGCGAGGCGCGCGTGCTCGAGGCACGTCTCGTAGGTCGCCCAGTGCGGCCCTGACATCGCCAGCGCGAGCGTGACGAGCCGCTCGTCGCTCGCGAGGCGGCCCTTGCGCAGGAGGCGCGCCTCCTCCTCGAGCGGCCGGCGACCGGCGGCGGCCGGCGCGTTCGGCGTCATCGGCGCATCCATGCCGCGCGCGATCGCGAACACCGCGCGGATGCCGGATTCCTCGAGGCCGTCGAGCGAGCGCTCGACCTGCTCGCGGTTCTTCAGGTTGTGGCAGAAGTCGAGCACGGTGGTGACGCCGTGATCGATCTGGTTGAGCGCGCCCATCAGGTTGCCGAGATGGTTGTCCTCGGGCGTGTAGCGCGTGGAGAGGTCGCCCGCCTGGTGGCGGAAGTACTCCGGCGCCGTCCACTCCGTGCCGAAACCGCGCAGCGCCGTCTGGAAGGTGTGCAGGTGCGCGTTGACGAGGCCGGGCAGCGCGATCATGCCGCGCGCGTCGATGCGCGCATCCGCGCGCGCGCCGAGGTCGCGCCCGACGGCGGCGATGCGCTCGCCCTCGACGAGGATCTGCGCGTCGCGCAGGTCGCCCGTGCCCGGGTCCATGGTCACGATCCAGCCGCAATCGATCAGTGTGCGCATCGTTCGATTTCCTCCAGACGGTGACAGGCCACGAGGCGATCCCCGCCGCGCGCGCAAAACGCCGGCGCGCCGCCGCGGCAGGTTTCGTCCGCCCAGGCGCAGCGCGTGTGGAACGCGCAGCCCGGCGGCGGCGCCAGCGGACTCGGCGGCTCCGAGCGGGGCAGGGTGCGCCGCGCCCGCGAGCGCTCGGCTTGCACGCGGGGATCGGCGACCAGCGTGGAGGCGAGCAGCATGCGCGTGTACGGATGCGCGGGCGCGCCGTAGACCCGCGCCGCCGGCCCGACCTCGACCAGGCGCCCGAGGTAGAGCACGCCGATGCTGTGGCTGATGTGGCGCACCACGTCGAGGTTGTGGGCGATGAAAAGATACGACAGGCCGCGCTCGCGCTGCAGGTCCACCAGCAGGTTGATCACCTGGCTCTGCGTGCTCACGTCCAGGGCGCTGACCGGCTCGTCGCAGACGATGAGGCGCGGGCGCACCGCGAGCGCGCGCGCGATGGCGACGCGCTGGCGCTGCCCGCCGGAGAGCTCGTGGGGATGGCGCTTTGCCTGCCAGGTGGCCAGGCCGACGCTGTCCAGCACACCGGCGATCTCTTTTTCCAGCGCGGCGCCGGAGGAGCGGCGATGGCGCCGGATCGCCTGCGCGATCGTCGTGCCGACGCTCTGGCGAGGGTTCAGCGAGGAAAGCGGGTCCTGGAACACCACCTGCACGTCGCGCCGGTAGGCGAGCGGCGTGCGCCGGCCGCCGGCGGCGATGTCGGCGCCGTCGAAGAGGATGCGGCCCGCCGAAGGCTCGGCCAGGCGCAGGATCGCGCGCCCGATGGTGCTCTTGCCGGAGCCGGACTCCCCGACCAGGCCGAAAGTGCGGCCGGGCTCGATCGCGAAGCTCACGCCGCGCACCGCCGAGAGCGTGAGCGAGCGCGCGAGCCAGCCGCGCTTCAGGTGGAAGTCCACCGACAGGTTCTCCACCGAAAGCAGCGGTGCGCTCACGCCGTGCCTTGCAGATGGAGCTCGCCCGAGCGGCGGCAGCGCACGCCGTCCGCCAGCGCGACCGGCGCCGCCGCGCACCCGGGCAAGGCATGGGCGCAGCGCGGGTGAAAACGGCAACCCGCCGGCCAGTCCCACGCGGGCGGCACGCGGCCGGGGATGGTGGCGAGCGCGGTCCCGCTGCCTTCGCCGCGCGGCATCGCCGCGAGCAGCGCGGCGGTGTAGGGGTGGCGCGGGCGCGCGAACGCCGCCTCCACCGTGCCGGTCTCGACGATCTGGCCGGCGTACATCACCGCCAGCCGGTCGCAGGCATCGGCGACCACGCCCAGGTCGTGCGTGATGAGCAGCACCGACATCGACAGGCGCTCGCGCAGGTCCATGAGCAGGTCCAGCACCTGCGCCTGGATGGTCACATCCAGCGCGGTGGTGGGCTCATCGGCGATCAGCAGCTCGGGCTCGCAGGCGAGCGCGCCCGCGATCACCACGCGCTGCGCCATGCCGCCGGAGAACTGGTGCGGGTAGTCGTCCAGGCGCCGGCGCGGGTCGGGCACGCCCACCATCGCCAGCAGCTCCGCGGCGCGCTCGCGCGCCGCGCGCCCGGAAAGGCGGCCGGTTTTCCCTTCGTGCGCGCGCACCGCGTCGACGAGCTGCCGGCCCACCGTGTGCACGGGCGAGAGCGCGGCCACCGGCTCCTGGAACACCATGCCCGCGCGCTTGCCGCGCACGCGGCGCAACTCGGACTCGGGAAGGCCGACCAGCTCGGCGCCGCCCAGGCGGATCGAGCCCGAGGCGACGCCCACCCCCGCGGGCAGCAGGCCCATGATCGCGGCCGCGGTGATCGACTTGCCGCAGCCGGATTCGCCCACGAGGCCGAGCGTTTCGCCGCGGCGCAGGTGGAACGAGACGCCGGACAGGAGTTCCGCGCCGCCCGGCGCGGCGACGGTGAGGTCGCGCACGGCGAGCAGCGCATCCTCCGCGGCGGGGGGCGGAGGCGTATCGGCGGGCGCAGCGGGCGCCAGGGTGGCGGCGCGCGGATGCGCCGTGCCCGCGGGCATCATCGCATCGCGCAGCACGTCGCCCAGCAGGTTGAACGCGAGCACGCTGAAGGTGATCGCGAGCCCGGGAAACACCGGCAGCAGCGGCTGCTGGCTCTGGAACTGGCGCGCCGTGTCGAGCATCGCGCCCCAGCTCACTTCGTTGCTTTCCGCGCCCACGCCGAGGAACGACAGCATCGCCTCGATGAGCAGCGCCGTGCCGAGCGCGATCGAGGCCTGCACGATGAGCGGCGCGGCGATGTTGGGCAGGATCTGGCGCAGCAGGATGGCGAAGGGCCGCAGCCCCAGCACGCGCGCGGCATCGACGTAGAGCTGCTCGCGCTCGGCGAGCACCACCGCGCGCGTGATGCGCAGGAAGCTCACCGCGAAGATCACGCCCACCGCGACCATGGCGTTGGCGAGGCCTTTGCCGAGCACGCCGATCAGCGCGAGCGCGAGCAGCAGGGCGGGAATCGACTGCATGACGTCGGCCAGGCGCATGGCGACGCGGTCCCACCAGCCGCCGAGGTAGCCGGCGGCAAGCCCCAGGCTCACGCCCGCCGCGAGGCCGATGCCGACGCTCTCGAAGGAGGCGAGCAGCGCGGTCCTCGCGCCGAAGATGAGGCGCGAGAGCGTGTCGCGCCCCAGGTCGTCGGTGCCCAGCCAGTAGAGCGCGCCCGGGCTGGCGAGGCGATGCTTGATCGCCGGCAGGTGCGGGTCGTGCGGTGCGATCGCGCCCGCGCCCAGCGCGAGCGCCGCGAGCAGCGCCAGCCAGGCGAGGCAGACGAGCGGGACCGGCTGCAGCAGCCGCTTCAATCCGCCCTCACGCGCGGATTGACCAGGCCGTAGGCGATGTCCACTGCGAGGTTCACCAGCAGCACGAAGCAGGCGATCGCCACCACGGTGCCCTGCAGGATCGGGTAGTCGGCGCGCACCACGCTGTCGATGAGCAGCGTGCCCAGGCCCGGAATGGCGAAGATGCGCTCGATGACGAAGCTCACGCCGACGATCACCGACATCTGGATGGCGATCACGCTGAGCACCGGCACCAGGGCGTTGCGCACCGCGTAGCCGAGCACGATGCGCCGGCGCGTGAGGCCGCGCGAGCGCAGCGCCTGCACGTAGCGCGAGTGCAGCGCCTCGATCATGGCGCTGCGCGTCTGGCGCGCGATCACGGCGGCGGCATGCACGCCGAGCGCGATCGAAGGCAGCACCAGGGCGCGCGCCCATTCGAGCGGGCTCTCGGCGAACGGGGTGTAGCCGACGACCTGGAACCAGCGCAGCGTCACCGCGAAGGCGAGCGAGAGCAGCAGCGCGAGCCACATGCTGGGCACCGCCAGGCCGATCGACACGAGCACGTTCAGCAGCCGATCCGCGCGCTCGCCCTGGCGCAGGGCGCCCGCGATGCCGAGCGGCAGGCCGCAGCACACCGCGAAGGCCATGCCGGCCAGCGCGAGCGAGAGCGTGACGCCGACGCGCTCGCGGATCGACTCCGCCACCGGCAGGCTGGTGTAGAGGGACACGCCGAAATCGCCGCGCAGCGCGTTGCCGAGCCAGGCGAGGAACTGCTCGGCGAGCGGGCGGTCCAGCCCGAGCTTGCGCGCGTACTCGGCGCGGTCGGCGGCCGAAGCGCCCTGGCCGAGGATCTGCGCCACCGGGTCGGTGGCGGTGGCGTGCACGAGCAGGAACGCGAACAGCGACACCAACAGCAGCATCGGCGCCACCGACAAGAGGCGCGTCAGCAGCAGCTGCTTCATCGCGGCGCGGCGCCCAGCACCCTTTCGCGCACGCGGCGCGTTGCCGCCGCCGCCTCGGCGGGGTCGAGATCGGTCAGGCGGCCCGCGCGCTTGCGCACCGCGCCGCCGACGATCACGGTGTCGACGTCGGCGGGCGTGGCCTGCAGCGCGACGTGCGCGGCCGGGTCGCCGAGCGAGCGGCCGTAGGGGCCCTCGCGCAGGAGCACCACGTCCGCGAGGCAGCCGGGCGCAAGGCGTCCGAGCGTGCTCCCCAGGCCGAGCGCGCGCGCGGCGTTGACAGTGACATATTCGAGCATGTGCCTGGGCTCGGCCTGCGGCGTGCCCGGCCGGCGCGCGAGCGGCCAGCGGCCGGTGCGGCGCTCGGCGGCGGCCTCGTCGTTGCGCATGATGCCGAAGGTGAGGCGCATTTGCGCGAACAGATCCAGCGCCACGCGCGACGGGATGTCCACGCCGAGGCTCGGCGTCACGCCGGCGCGATGCGCCCGGCCGATGATGTCCATGGCGCGCCCGCCGAAGAACTCGCCCTCGGGCGTGAACGAGATGCCGCCGCCCACGCCGGCGAGCGCCGCCAGCTCGTCGTCGGCGGCGAGGTTGGCGTGCACCGGCACGAGGTCGGCGCCGAGCAGGCCGGCCTGGTGCAGCTCGCGGATCTGGCCCGGCGGGTTCTGGTGAAAGCTCATCGGCAGGCCGAGCTCGCGCCCGAGAAGAACCTCCGTCTGCACGAGCTTGAGGCCCGCGTACTCGGGCGAGCTCACCGCGAGCCCGAGGCCGAGCAGCGGATGGCCTTTCAGTTGCCTGCGCAGGTCCCGCACCTGGGCGATACGCCACGGCTGGTCGGCTTCCAGCGTCTTGAAGTTCCCGAGCATGCCGTAGGCGAAGATCACGCGCTGCCCGGTGCGCCTGTGCGCCGCGAGCGCGCGCTCGGCGTGCGCCGCGCTCATGACGTTGTGGCAGAAGTCGAGCACGCCGGTGATGCCCTTGTCGAGCATCTCGACGCCGCAGGCGTAGGTCGCGTCCTCCATGTCCTCGGCGGAGAACTTCTCGCGCAACGGGAACACCTGCTTGTTGTAGTCCGCCATGCCCCAGAGCGTCGCGCCCAGGCCCTTCAGCGGCCCCTGCCACATGTGCGTATGCGAATCGATCAGGCCGGGAATGACCAGCATGCCGCGCGCATCGATCACCTCGGCGCCGGCGCCGTCCAGGCCGCGGCCGACGGCCCGGATGCGATCGCCTTCGATGAGGACTTCCCCGCCCTCCAGGTCGCCGAGGGCAGGATCCATGCTGAGGACCGTGCCGCCGCGCAGGAGAAGGGAGACGCGCGCCTGCGGAGCCATGGCCCGGCTACTTGCCGCTGACTTTCACGTCCCGGTAGCGGAACACCGCCACGTCGCCGGTCGTCGAGACCACGTTCGACAGGCGCTTGGGGTCATACGCCCAGTAGGCGGTGTAGTCGAAGAATCCGCAGTCGAGCGCCTGCTCGTCGATTACCCGGGTCATCTTCTCCCAGCCCGCACGCGCGCCCTGCTCGGTGGTGGCGGCGAGCGCCTCCTTGACCGCGGCCTCGACCGCGCGGAACTCGGTGTGCAGCGGATTGCCCGTGCCCGAGGGCGCGTAGTGGTACAGGTAGTAATCGTACGCGCCCGTCTCCTGCGAGTCCGTGAGGATCGCCGCCGGGAACTTGCCGCTGCGGAAGGTGCTGAAGAACTGGCCGAAAGTCATCAGGTCGATCTTCACCTCGATGCCGATCTGCGCCATCTGGCTGCGGAACAGCTCCGCGATCGAGCGCTGCGTGTCGAAGGTGGCGAGCGTGAACGACAGCTTCGGGTTGCCGAGCTCGGCCATCAGCTTCTTCGCCTTCGCGAGGTCGTGCGCATAGCCCTTCACCTCCCTGCTGTGGCCGGCGAAACCCTCGCGCAGGCGCTGCGTATGGATCTGCCCCTTGCCGCCCAGCGCCGCGTCGATGTAGTCCTGCGGGTTCATCGCGTGGCAGACCGCCTGGCGCAGCTTGACGCTGCTGAACACCTTGACGGTGTCCATCATCTGCAGGTGCCAGAGGACCGAGGGGAACCAGGCCGAATCCAGGCCGTCGCTCTTGGTGCGCGCGGCGAGCGAAGGATTGGTCCAGACGATGTCCACCTGGCCGGTGCGCAGCGCGTTGTACAGGCTGTCGGGATCGCGGATGGTGGTGACCTCGATGCGCGCCGGACCGATGCTCTTCGCGTCGTAGTACTTGTCGTAGAAGCTGACCACGGTCTTCAGGCCCTTGACCGTGTCCTTCTCCTCGAGCTTCCAGGGACCGGTGCCTACCGCGGCGAGCTTGTAGCTGCCGCTCTCGAGCGCCTTCGGCGACACCATCATCGCCCCACGGCGCGCCATGTTGGGCAGCAGGTTGGGCGAGGGCTTGCCGGTGGCGATCACCACGCGCAGCGGGTCGGCGGCGGTGATTTTGTCCGTCGGAGAGATGATGCCGCGCCACTGCCCCGGCGAGTCGCGCATGCGCTCCAGGTTCCTCACCACCGCGGCGGCGTCGAAGGGCGTGCCGTCGTGGAAGGTGACGCCCTTGCGCAGCGTCAGCTCGAGCCCGGCGGGCGATTCCTTCCAGGCCGTGGCCAGGCGCGGGCGCAGCGTCACCCCGTCGGGCGCGAGTTCGATCAGCGGCTCGTACACCAGCGACAGGTAGGTGCTGTTCGCCTTGGTGAGCGTCTCCCAGTCGTCGAGCTGCTGGTTGGTGCCGAAGCGCAGCGTTCCGCTCTGGGCAAGAACGCCCGCTGGCGACGCGAGCAGGATGCCGAGCGCGACAAGGGACTTGCGTGCGGACATGCGGACCTCCGGTCGGTGGATGACGGCGAGGGCCGATGATAGACGATCGCCGCGCGCGGCGGGACCGCGCGGCGGACCCGCGAGGATTCTCTCTCCGGCTTCAGTCCGCCGTGGCGCCGGTCTGCTTCACGATCTTCGCCCACATCGCGACGTCGTTGCGCACGATTGCGGCGAACTCCTCGGGCGTGTCCGAGGCGGGCTCGGCGCCCTGGTTGAGGAGCGCTTCCTTCACCTCGGGGAGCGCGAGGACCTTCCTCGTCTCCGCGCTCAGGCGCGCGATCACCTCTTTCGGCGTGCCGGCGACCGCGAACAGCGCGTACCAGGAGACCGCCTCGAAGCCGGGAAGGCCCGATTCGGCCACCGTCGGGTACTCGGGCGCCGCCACCGAGCGCCTGGCGCTGGTCACGGCGAGCGCGCGCGCCTTGCCCGCCTTCAGCACGGGCAGCGCGCTGAAGACCGGGGTCACCGCCATCTGCACGTCGTTGTTGGCGATCGCCGCGATTTGCGGGCCAGCTCCCTTGAAGGGCACGTGCAGCATGTCGATGCCGGCCATGCTGGTGAACATGGCCCCGGTGAGATAGAGCAGGTTGCCCGCGGAGGCATAGGCGAGCTTGCCCGGATGCTGTTTCGCGTACGCGATCAGCTCGCCCAGGTTCTTCGCCGGCACCGACGGGTGCACGAGGATCAGGCTCGGCAGCACGGCCAGGCGCGTGAGCGCGGTGAAATCCTTCACCGGGTCGTAGCTGGGCCGCTTGTAGAGGCTGAAATTGATGGCGTGCGTGCCGCTCGTGCCGATGGCGAGCGTGTAGCCGTCCGGCGCGGCCTTGGCGGCGGCCTCCGAGCCGACCAGGCCGCCGGCGCCGCCGCGGTTCTCCACGAAGAACTGCTGGCCGAGGCTGTCCGAGAGCCTCTGCGTCACGAGGCGCGCGACCAGGTCGGTCGCGCCGCCCGCGGGGAAGGGGACGATCACGCGCACCGGCCTGGCGGGATAGCCCTGCGCGGCGGCGGAAGTGGCCGCGGCGAGCGCGGCGGCGAGCAGCAGGCGTTTCATGGCGGGCATTTCCTCCGGGTTCAGGCGGCCTTCGCCGCGCGCGCGCGCGCGTGGTCGGTCACCGCGCGCAGGACCTTGGTCACGTCCGCCTTGACTTTGGCGAACTCGGGCTTGCGGCGGAACGTGTTCACGTCCATGAAGAGTTTCTTGTTGATCTCGACCATGATGCTCTCCACCGTGCCCGGCCTGCCGAAGCGCGTGTTCAGCTCGCCCCCGCTGTAGGGGTCGTTGATGGTGCAGGAGTAGCCGAGCGACTGGATCGCCTGCTGCACGAACTCGACGAACCCGCGCGAGGCGGTGGCGCCGTTCACGTCGCCGAGGCAGAAGTCCGCCCGCGGCTTGCCCGGGTCCGGGTGGGTGGGCGCGCCCACCGCCGACATGCAGTGGCAGGAGAGCTGGTAGGCGAAGCCGAAGGCCGAGCGCAGCCGCTCGATGTTCTGGCCGAGCTCGGCGTAGTAGGGCCGGTGGTACTTTTCCAGCCGCTCCATCACCTCGGCCACCGTGAGCTTTCTCTCGTGCACCGGCTCGCCGTAGCGCGACTTGGACTTGAGCAGCCCCAGCCCGCGCAGCGACACGGTCGGCTTGAGGGGCACGGGCCATTCGCCCTCGATCAGGTCCGCGTCGATGTCCAGCTCGTTGCGGTTGGCGTCGATCCAGAAGCTCGGAAAGCAGGCGTACAGCATCGTCGCGCCGAGCCCCGGCGCCTCGCCCCACAACTCGTCGACGTACATCGACACGTTGTCGTGCAGCACCGTGAACGGAACGTTCGAGCGGAATTCCTCGGGATATTCGCGCCCGCTGCGCGACACGTCGACCACCACCGGCAGCGGCGGCGCCGTCGGGTCGAACCGCTGGAACACGCCTCGTTGCAGAACCACCATCGTCGAGCCTCCCGGGTCCGGATCGTAATCGATCGTCAGTATTTTTCGTAGATCGGCGCCACGTTTCGGTACTTCGCCGCCAGCTTCGCCCAGCCCGCCGGCAGCGTGATCCTGCGCGTCACGAACTGGCCGCCGGGCAGGCCGCCGCCGCAGGCGATGCCCATGAACGCGCCCGGGCCGCCCGCCACCAGCACGCGGATGTGCTCCGGGCTGGGCACGATCGGCACCGCATCCGGCGGGTTCGGCGCCACGGTCTCGGGGCTGCGCTTGATCCAGCCGCCGCCGTCGTAGGCGCCGGGGTGCCGGTGGGCGGGAACGCGGCCGAACTCGTAGACGTACTTGCGGATCATCGGCTTGGACCAGCCCTTCTGCGCGAGCGCCTTCGCCTGCGCCGGCGTCATCAGCAGGCAGGTGAGGCCGCTGCGGCCCGGCGGAAGGTTGTAGATCAGCGTCGCGAGGATGCCGCGGTCGTCCGAGCCGTACTGCCAGATCTGCGAATAGCAGTTCGGAAAGAACAGGGTCACGGCACTGTCCGCGGCGGCAAGCCCCTGCTCGACGTGCAGCGGCGCCCAGGGGCTCGCTTCCTCGTTCTCGGCGATGACGCAGCTGTACTTGCCGGGATTGCCGAACACGCCCATGTCCTCGATGCCCATGCGGATGCCGCCGATGTTCTTGACGATCAGGCCCATCGCGCGCCCGATCGCGGCGTTGGCGACCCGGCCCGGGTTCATGGCGCCGGAGCCGAAGTTGACCTGCGCATCGTGGCGCACCGGGCCGTTGACGATCCAGAAGGGCATCCACGATCCGGTGCTGGTGCCGTAGGAGCCCAGGTGCGCGCGCGGGTCGGCGATCGCCTCGACGCTGGCGATGAGGATCGGCAGGTGCAGCGGCAGCGCGCCCGCCATGACCGCGTTGATCGCGATCCGCTCCACGGTCGCCTTGCCGCGCCGGGGCTCCAGCTCGGCGACTAGATGCCCGGGCGCGAGGTCGGTGCCCGTCAGCATTTCGGCCACCGCCGTCTCGGTCGGCGGCACCAGCGGCAGGCCGTCCGTCCAGCCGCGCTTGTAGAAGAAGCGGTTGACCTCTTCGAGGCTACCCCGGAAGGCGATGCGCGCGCTCGCGCTCCGCTCCCTGCGCTTCGGCGCGCGCTCCTCCTCGGTGGCCCGCGTCAGGCCCTCGACGATGGCGTCCAGCGCCGCGCGGATGCCCGCGTCGGCGTCTTCCTTCACGCTGCATTCGCAGGGCACCGTCTCCGCGACGATCTTCACCGTCGGCATTCCCTTGTTGGACGCGGCGGACCGCCCGTCCGTCACGAAGCCCTCGTTCGCCAGTGCCACGGCGGGCCGATGCAAGTCCTCCACGGATATTGCATCGTGCACGAGGTACTTCGTGCATGAGCCTCAGTCGGCGACGGAGAGGACCACCGCGTCGACGCCGCCCACCCAGGCCTCGAAGCGCGCCTTGCCCTCCGAGAGCATCTCCGGCACGTTGACCGTCGTGCACTCGTACCAGGAGGTGCGCGCGTCCGGGTAGCGCTCCAGCAGCTCGCGCTCCACCGCGCGCAGCGTCAGCTCCGCGGCGCGCTTGCGGTTGGAGTACAGGCCGATCTTGCGGCCCGCCAGCGTCTCGGGCCGCGGCGAAATGCCGCGCAGGGGCGCCGGATCCGCCTCCGCCCAGGGACTCATGACCTCGTAGCCGGCGTCCTGCCGGCCGTCTTGCACGCCCGCGTTCATCGTTTCTCCCGTCCAGGTTGATTGATCGCACCGCCAAGCCGATGTTTAATGGACGCACCCCGCAGCGTCAATACGGCCTGCGGAACGAAGCGGGAAAATCGACATGAACTACGATGCTCTGGTGATCGGCGGGGGGCCCGCCGGGCTTGCCGCGGGCGCGGCGCTCGCGCGCGCCGGCACCCGCGTGCTGTTGCTCGACAAGGAGGCGTTCGGCGGCACCATCGTCAATGTCGAGTGGATCCACGGCTATCCGCAGGCGGGCGCGAAGATCGAGGGGCCGAAGCTTTCCTCGGCGCTGGTCGAGGAGGCCCGCGCGGCCGGGGTGGAGTTGGAAATCGGCGAGGTGACGGAGCTCGCCGCCTGGTCGGGCTGCCTGTCTGCGACCTGCGCCGACGGCAGGGCCTACACCGCCTCGAGCGTGATCCTCGCCGGCGGCCTTGCTTCGAAAGCGCTCGGCGTGCCGGGCGAAGAGCGGCTCCAGGGCAAGGGCATGATCCACTGCGCGATGTGCGACGCCGGCTTTTATCGCGACAAGGCCGTCGCGGTCTGCGGCGCCGGGCGCGCGGGGCTTGTCGAGGCGCTCTACTTCGCTCGCTTTGCCTCGCGCGTGATCGTCATCGAAGCCGCGGCGCAGCCGAGCGCGAGCGCGGCGCTGCTGGAACGCGCCCGCGCCGAGGCGAAGCTGGAGATCCGCTGCGGCGAAAAGCCGGTCGAGGTGGTCGGCGATGACGGCGTGACCGGGCTCGTCGTGGAGCGCGCGGCCGACGGCAGGCGGGAGCGGCTGGAGGCGCAGGGCGTGCTCGTGCACGTGGGCTACGAGCCCGCGACTCAGTACCTGGAAGGGGTCGTCGCCTTGGATGCGTCCGGCGCCGTCGCGGTGAACGACCGGCTGGAAACAGGAGTTGCGGGCGCTTTCGCCGCGGGCGACATTCGCGCCGGGTCGCGGCGCGACGTCGCCGGCGCGGTGGCCGACGGCAAGGCGGCCGCGGCGGCGGCGCTGCGGGCTCTGGCGACCGTCGCGCAGGCCGGGTAGCGCGGCGCCCGCGTGCTGGTCGCCACCGCGGGCCACATCGATCACGGCAAGACGCGCCTGGTGAAGGCGCTGACCGGCGTCGACACCGACCGCCTCCCCGAGGAGAAGGCGCGCGGCATCTCGATCGACCTGGGCTTCGCCTACTGGGCGCTGGAGGACGGACGGCTGCTCGGGTTCGTGGACGTGCCCGGCCACGAGCGTTTCATCCACAACATGCTGGCCGGCGTCGCCGGCGTGGACTTCGCGCTGCTCGCGGTCGCGGCCGACGACGGCGTCATGCCGCAGACCGTCGAGCACGTGCAGATCCTCGGGCTGCTGGGCGTGCCGCGCGGGGCGGTGGCGCTCACCAAGATCGATCGCGCGGATCCGGCGCGCCGCGCGCGGGTGGAGGCGGACGTGCGCGGCCTGCTCGAGGGCACGCCGCTCGCCGGCAGTCCGGTGCTGCCGGTGTGCGCGCCGAGCGGGGAAGGGCTGGAGCGGCTGCGCGAGACGCTGCGCGCGGCGGCGCGCGCGCACGCCGAGCGCTATCGCGAGGGCCAGCACTTCCGCCTCGCGGTCGATCGCGCGTTCGCGGTCGCGGGCAGCGGCACCGTCGCCACCGGCACCGTGTTCAACGGCGAAGTGCGCGCCGGCGACCAGGTCGTCGTCTCGCCCGCGGGCGCGCGGGCGCGCGTGCGCGCGCTGCAGGTGCGGGGGCGCGCCGTTGAGCGCGCGCAGGCGGGCGAGCGCTGCGCGCTCAACCTGGGCGGCGTGCGGGTCGAGGCGGTGGCGCGGGGGGACTGGGTGCTGCACGAGGCGATCCACGCGCCCAGCTGCCGGCTCGATGTCCGGCTGGCGCTGCTCGCGGCCGAGCGCGCGCCGCTCGCGCACTGGACGGCGGTGCACCTGCACCTGGGCACCGCGGACGTGCGGGCGCGCGTCGCGATTCGCCGCGGCGCGAAGCTTGCTCCCGGCGCCACGGCGCTCGTGCAGCTGGTCACCGAGCGGCCCGTCGGCGCGCTCGCTGGCGACCGCTTCATCCTGCGCGATGCCTCGGCCGGCCGGACGCTGGGCGGCGGGCGCGTCGTCGACCCGCTGGCGCCGCGCCCGCGCGGAGGGCTGGCCGCGCGTGTGGCGGAGCTGGCCGCGCTCGAAATCGAGCCCGTGGAGGCGGCGCTCGCGCAGTTGCTCGCGATCCCGGAGCGCGCGCTGGACTGCCGGCATTTCGAGACGATCCGCAACCTCACGCCCGCGCGCGCGGCGGCGCTCTACCGCGCGGCGCGGGCCGAGACGCTGGGACGGGAAGCGCGCGTGGCGGTGCCGGGCGCGCGGCTCGAGGCGCTGCGCGCGCAGGCGCGCGAGCGGCTGGCCGGGTTCCATCGCGCGCAGCCGCGGGCCGCCGGCCTGCCGGAGGAGGCGCTGCGCAAGGAGGTTGCGCCCTGGCTGGTGCGGGAGGCCTGGGGCCATGTCCTGCGCGGGCTCGCGCAGGCGCGCGAGATCGTGTCCGAGGGCGCGATCCTTCGTCTCGCCGGGCACGATCCGACCGCCAACGCGGCCGACCGGGAGCTGTGGCTCGCGGTGCAGCCCGCGCTTGCGCGGGAGGGGCTCGTTCCGCCCTCGGTTCCCGAGCTGGCGCGCCGCCTGGGGGTCGGGGAAAAGGCGCTGCGCGACTTCCTGCACCGCAAGAGCGCGGGCGGCGATCCCGTGCACCTGGGCGAGGATCGCTTCGTGCCGAGGGCGGTTCTCGCGGTGCACGCCGCCAACGCGGCGCTGGTCGCGCGCATGGCTTCACGCGGCCTGTTCACCGCGGCGCAGTTCCGCGACGCCACGGGCGTCGGCCGCAATCTCGCGATCCGGATTCTGGAATACCTGGATACGCTCGGCGTCACCCAGCGCATCGGCGATGCGCGCAAGATGCACAAGGATTTCGTGCCGCTGCTCGGACCCGCCAAGCCCTCGTTCCGGCAGCCGCCGCGGCCGCCTACTCGATCCTGATGTTGGCCTCCTTGATGAGCCGCGCCCACTTCGCCATCTCGGCGCGCACGAAGGCCTCGAACTGCTCCGGCGTGGAGCCCACGACCTCCAGGCCCATCCCTTCCAGCCGCGCCTTCACGTCGGGCTTCTGGAGAATGCGCGCCGTGTCGGCCTGGATGCGGTCGACGACGGCCTTCGGCGTGCCGGCGCGCACCACCAGGCCGAAGAGGCTCGTCACGTTGAAGCCGCGCACGGTGTCGGCGAGCAGCGGCAGGCCCTTGATGTTGGCCGGCTGCGTCTCGCTGGTGAGCGCGATGATCTTCAGCTTGCCCTGCTCCACCTGCCCCCGCGCGGAGTGATAGACGTCGAACATCAGGTCCACGCGGCCGGCGACGAGGTCGGCGAGCGCGGGGCCGCTGCCCTTGTAGGGGATGTGCCGCATCTCGATGCCGGCCTCCTTGCACAGCAACTCGCCCGCGAGATGCGCCGAGGTGCCGGTGCCTGGCGAGGCGTAGGTGAGCTTGCCCGGGTTCGCCCTGGCATAGGCGATGAGGTCCTTCGCCGTGCCGAACGGCGTCGAAGGATTGGCGACCAGCACCAGGTGCTGCCGGACGAGCTGGGTGACCTGGGCGAGGTCCTTCAGGGTATCGTAGGGAATCGTCGCCGCGTTCAGCGACGGATTGATCATGTACGCGGTGATCACCATGCCGATGGTCTGCCCGTCGGGCGCGGACTTCGCCACCGCATCGGTGCCGATCATGGTGCCCGCGCCGGGCTTGTTCTCCACCACCACCGGCTGACCCCAGGCTTCCTGCAACTGTTGCGCGACGATGCGCCCGACCACGTCGGTCGGGCCGCCGGGCGGGAACGGCACAATCCATTTCACCGGTCCCTTCGGATAGCCCTGCGCGGCGGCGGGCAGCGCGACGGCAAGCGAGAGCACGGCAAGGCCGGCAAGCCGGCAAAGGGCGATGCGTAGCGACATGACGCCTCCTGCGTTCCTGTGGAACGGGCATTGTCACCCGCGCGCGAAACCGCCCTTCGAAACGGTGCGATCCGGGGATTTGCAATTTCTGACGTTTTTGGCCCTGTTTTAGCTCGGTTTCCGAGACTGTTGCGCAACTGCAACAAATGCGGCAACCCGTTCTGCATAAACGCGAAGTCAGCGTTTGCAGCAGGTACAAATTCACGCTATTCTCGCGCGAGAGCGCGCTCTTTTTTTTAGGGTGTGCATAAAAAAAGGCCGCTAACCCTTGGATCTGGCAAAGTTTTTCGGTTTCGCGACAGAGGCAGGCGGAACCGTCCGGGCGGGCCAAATTCGCGTCGCTGCCGGCCAGCCCATCCTGACTCGAATCCTTGCGCTGTTCTTGCTTGCTGGTTGCAGCGCATCGCTGCTCGCCCAGCCCACGCAGCGGCCGCCTGATTCGGGCACGGTCTACCAGGAAAACGTCCGCGGCAAGCCGCTGGTCGCGCCGCCCGTGCCGGGCAAGGACCTGCTGCCGAAGGCGCCTGCGCCGAAGCCCGCGCTGGGGGCGCCAGGCCTGAAGCTCGTGGTGCAGGGTTTTCGCATCAGCGGCAACACCATCTACCCGGAGAACGTGCTGCTCGAGCAGGTGACCGAGTTCATCGGCAAGGAGCAGACCATCGACGGCCTGAACGACGCCGCCACCAAGGTGCGCGCGTACTACCGCGAGCGCGGCTACTTCCTCGTGCAGGCCTACCTGCCGCAGCAGGAGATCAAGGGCGGCATCGTCGAGATCGCCGTCATCGAGGCGCGCATCGGCAAGGTCGCCGTCAACATCAAGGAGGGCACGCGCTACAGCGAATCGCTGGTGCGCGGCATCGTCGAGGCGCACCTGGCCGAGGGCGAGATCATCACCGAGACCGGCCTCGAGACGCCGCTGCTGCTGCTGAACGACCTGCCGAACGCGAGCGTGACCTCGGAAATCAAGCCCAGCCAGACGGTCGGCGCGGCCGACATCACCGTCAACATCTCCGATCCGGGCCCGATCGTCAGCGGCTCGGTGGACGGGGACAACTACGGCAACCGCTATACCGGGCAGTATCGCTACGGGGTGACCTTCAACCTCAACAATCCCATCGCCCTTGGCGACCAGCTCACTTACCGCGGGATGAAGACCGCGGGCGAGGGCGACATGGGCTTCTATCGCCTCGCCTACGTCGTGCCGGTGGGCTACTGGGGCACGCGCATCGGCGCGAGCTACACGACCTTCCACTACAAGCTCGGGGCGGCGTTCGAGCCCAGCAACACGCACGGCACGGGCAGCGTCGCCAGCCTGTTCGCCCTGCACCCCATCCTGCGCACGCGCGGCGCCAACGTCATCGCGCAGGTCGCCTACTCCGACATGAAGCTGGACGACCGCGTCGGCGCCACCAATTCGATCCTCGACCGCGACATCACCTCGCTGCGCATGGGCATGGTCGGCGATTTCCGCGACAATCTCTGGGGCGGCGGGCTGAACTCCTTTACCGTCACCCACGTCGTCGGCGACGCGAGCATTCACCAGCCCAACGCGGTCCTGGCGGACAAGGCCACCTTCCGCACGCGCGGGCAGTTCCGGAAGAAGAACTACGAGTACCGCCGCCTGCAGAAGGTCAACGACGAATCCAACCTGCTGCTCTGGTTCCGCGGCCAGATGGCCAACAAGAACCTCATGTCGGCGGAGAAATTCTCGCTCGGCGGACCGGACGGCGTGCGCTCGTATCCGACCGGCGAAGCGCTGGGCGACGAAGGCTGGATCTTCACCGCCGAATACCGCTACACGGTCCCCGGGTTCAAGCTCTGGGACGGCGACGTGACCTTGCTCGGATTCTGGGACCAGGGTCACATCCAGGAGTGGGACAACTTCCACAAGTCCGTCACCTGCGCGACCGGCACGCAGCCGCGCTGCAGCCAGAACGAGCGCAACCTCTCGGGCTTCGGCCTGGGCGCCTCGGCGGGCAGGGACGCGGACTACGTGCTCCGGTTCTCCGCGTCGTGGCGCAACGAGAACGACACGCCGCAATCGGACACGGCCCGGCGCATTCCGCGCATGTGGCTGCAGGGCATCAAGTGGTTCTGACCCGGGCGTCGGGGCTCGGCGACAGGACCACGAAATTTTGACATTCCGTGGCTCTACGAGCGACTACACTCGCAGGGCAAGCGGCGGCGGGGCGGATGCGGTCCGCCCGCGCGCGTCCGTGCCATCGGGGGAGTGCAACATGAAACGACACAAGCCCTCGGCGAAGTCCGCCGATCCCACGCTCCAGCAGCCCCTGCGCGTGAACGCGATGGCGTTCGCCGTCGCCGTCGCGTTCTCCTCGCCCGCGGCGCTCCACGCGCAGAACCTGCCCACCGGCCTGCAGACGGTGAAAGGCGCGGTCACGGTCAGCAACCCGACGCCGACCAGCCTGCACCTCAACCAGACCTCGCAGAACGCCGGCATGACCGCGCAGACCTTCTCGATCGGCTCGGCCTACCGCGTCGACGTGGTGCAGCCGGGCCGCTCCTCGGTCATGGTGATGAACGTGCTGGGCGGCAATCCGTCCAACATCTTCGGCAAGCTGACCGCCACCGGCCAGTTCTTCCTCATCAACTCGGCGGGGGTGCTGTTCGCGCCCGGCGCGAGCGTGGACGTGGGCGGCCTGGTCGCCAGCACCATGCCGATCAGCTACGCCGACGCCACCTCCGGCCGCTACGTCTTCACCAACCACGGCGGCTCGGGCAGCGTCGTCAACCAGGGCCGCATCACCGCGCTGAACGGCTACGTGGGCCTCTTTGCGCCCAAGGTCGTCAACGAAGGCGTCATCGTCGCGCGCATGGGCCAGGTGGCCCTCGCCGCCGGCAACCAGGTCACCCTCGACATGGTCGGCGACGGCCTGATCAAGGTCGCCGTCAACGAAGCCGCGCTCAACGCCTCGGTCATGAACCGCGGCGCGATCGACGCCGACGGCGGCAGCGTCCTCATCAGCGCGAAGAGCGCCAACGCGCTCCTCGACACCGTTATCAACACCGACGGCGTTATCCGCGCCAACACCATCAGCAACCGCAACGGCACCATCGTCCTCGACGGCGGCGAGCGGGGCGTGGTCAGCGTCGCGGGCACGATCGAAGCGAAAGGCAACGATGCCGGAACCACGGGCGGCACGGTCAAGGTTCTAGGCGAATACGTGGGCGTCGGGCTCGGTGCCCCGGCGACGGTCGACGCTTCCGGCGACGCCGGCGGCGGCACCGTCTTGATCGGCGGCAATTTCCAAGGAAATGGACCGGAAGCGAACGCCTCCCGCACATACGTTGGTTCCGGCGCGGTGATCAAGGCTGACGCCGCTACGACCGGCAATGGCGGCAAGGTCATTGTCTGGGCGGATGACACGACCCGCTTTTTCGGCAGCATCAGCGCGCGCGGCGGCGCAGTTTCCGGCGACGGCGGATTTGTCGAAGTATCCGGCAAGCAATACCTTGCTTTCAACGGCGCCGTCGATACGCGCGCGCCGAACGGCAAGGCGGGACTGCTGTTGCTGGATCCCACCAATATCACGATTCAGGATGCCGCAGGGGCGGATGACGGCGAGGTGGGCGCGGCGGACGGCACCGTTGCGTTCGGTGACGGCACGACAGGAGCGATCAGTGACGAGGCGCTTGAGGGTGTGGGCGCTGCGACCAGCATCCTGCTGCAAGCTTCGAATGACATCACCGTCAATGCCGGACTGAGCGGCGGCCTCACGCTCGCGCAAACCAGCGGCAATTCCGTCACCTTTCAGGCCGGTAACGACATCACGATCGGCTCGCCGATGAGCACGGCGGGTGGAAGCATCACCCTCAGTGCCAATGATCCGGCCGGTACGCAGACCGGAAGCGGTGTGCTGCTGGTTAGCGGCACTGGCTCACTTGCTTCGGGCGGTGGCGCGATCAATCTCACCAACAATGGCAGCACCCAGAACATAAATTTGTTTGGGAACATCAACGCTGGATCGGGAACGTTGACGCTCACCGCGACAGGCGCGGGGCTAAATCAAGCTGGAGCCGGCGTCATCACCGCGGCTACGCTCATTGCCACTGCTGGCCCGAACGGTCTTGCGTTTACGAATACCAATGCCATCACGAATCTTGGAGCGATTACCTCCGGCGAAGAAACCCACATCACCAACGGAAACAGTCTCACGCTCACCGGGAACGTGACCGGTGGGACGTTGGATACGGCGATTACCGTCGTCGGCGGTTCGCTTAATGTTGGATCGCAGAACATCTCCGGCACTGGAGTAAACCTGACTGCCGATGGAATCACTCAGCTGGCTGGCAGTACGGTCAATGGCGGCACAGGCACGGTCCTGATCGACGGCAATGCGAATCCGGTGTCCCTGGCGGGCGCGATCACGACATCGAACGCAACGGCTTCGGCGGTATCGATTACCGACGCGACATTGCTGCAGATCGGCGATATCAACATGACCGGCGGGGCGGGCGCCAAGACCACCCTCACATTCACAGGCGCGGGCTCGCAGGCCGGCGGCACGACGATCCAGGGCGCCAACGGTGCGCTCGACATCAACGGCGGCACGATGACGCTGTCCGGAAATAACAGCTACGGTGGCGCGACCGCGATCAACACCGGCTCAGCCGTGGTCACTCACGCGAACGGCCTGGGAAATACGACGGGCGCGACCACCGTTGCCGCCGGGGCCAATCTCACCGTCACCGGCGCGATCAACGTAGGCGAAAGCATCACGCTGAACGGCGGCAA
>JADLES010000042.1 GCA_020845995.1 Burkholderiales bacterium
ATCGGGCCGCCCAGCTCCGATTCGCGCTCGATGTCGAGCACCTTGCCGCCGCCCAGGCGCACGCGCGCGGTGATCCGGTGCGGCACCCCGAAGGCGCGGCCACCCAGCTCGGTGACAGCCAGCCCGTTCACCTGCCCAACACGCGCTCCCGCCGTATCGATGAGCAGCGAGCCCTCGAGGATCGCTTCGCGGATGCGGTCCTGCAGTCTGCCGCTGCGCTCGTCCTGCGCCCGCACCGCCTGCTGCACGTCCTCGGCGCAGGCCACCGCGCGGCCGGCGGCGCCGGCCCAGTAGTCGGTTTCGCGCAGCAGGTCGGCGAGATTCTCCAGGTTGGTCGAGAGCTTGCCGGCGGCGCCCGCGCCGCGCGCCGCGCGCCGGATCACCTGCGCCACCGCGCCGCCATCGAGCGGCCGCAGCTTTTCGCGCCGCGCGAGCGTGGCCGCCAGCCGCGCGTAGAGCAGATCGGCGCCGGGCTCGCGCTCCACGTCGTCCTCGAAATCCGCCACCACCTTGAACAGCTCGCCAAACTCCGCGTCGTAGGCGTGCAGCAAATAGTACAGAGCGCGCGGACCGACCAGCACCACCTTCACGTCCAGCGGGATCGGCTGCGGGGTGAGCGACACCGTGGAGACGAGGCTGAGCGCCTGGCCGAGCGATTCGGTGCGGATCTCGCGGGCGCGCAGCGCGCGCTTGAGCGCCTCCCAGGCGAACGGCTGGATGAGCAGCTTGCGCGCATCGAGCACCAGGTAGCCGCCGTTGGCGCGATGCAGCGCGCCGGCCTTGATCAGCGAAAAGTCGGTCACCAGCGTGCCCATCTGCGCGATGTGCTCGATGCGCCCGAGCAGATTGTCGTGCGTCGGGTTCTCCTCGGCGACGATGGGCGCGCCCTGCGCGTCCGCGTGCTCGACCAGCACGTTGACAAGATAGCGGCGCAGCGGCGTCTCGCCCTCCGGGAGCGGCAGCGGCAGGCCGAACAGCGTCGGGCGCTCGCCGTCCTTGGCCTGCTGGAAACTCTCCGCGTGATCGAGCACGTCCGCGCGCACTTTCGCCAGGTAGGCGGCGACCTCGGGCAGGTCGCGGTGCTCGGCCTCCAGTTCCTCGATCAGGCTGTTGACGGCGGCGCTCGTCACCTGCCGGTTGAGTTCGCGCAGCTTGTGCTGGGCCTCGCGCCGCCACTTCGGCAGCTCGTGGATCACGCGCTCCAGCTCCTCCTGCAGCGCGGCGATGCGCTGCTGCAGGCGCTCCTGCTCCGCGGACGGCAGGGCGGCGAACTCCTCGGGCCGCATCACCGCGTCCTTGTTCATGGGCGCGAAGCCGAACCCGCCGGGGGTGCGCAACAGCGCGATGCCTTCCTTGCGCGCGCGCTCGCCGACGCCGCCGACGCCCTGCTCCTGGCGCCGCTCGAACTCGGACTCGATCTCCTTCATGCGCGCGCGGTACTCGTCGGTCTCGAAGGCCGCCGGAATGCCGGCGCGCAGGTCCTCCACCAGCCGCTCCATGCCGCGGCGCAGCTTCGCTGCGCGTCCGGCCGGCACCTGCAGCGCCTGCGGGCGGTGCGGGGTCTCGAAATTGAACACGTAGCACAAGTCCGGCGGCACCGCGCGCCCGCGCGCCTCCTGCTCGAGGATGCCCCGCACCATCGTGCGCCGACCGACGCCTTCGGGACCCATCGCGTAGAGATTGAAGCCTTCGCCCCGCATGCCGACGCCGAAGCGGATTGCGCCGCCGGCGCGCGCCTGGCCGGGCGCTTCCGCGAGGTCGGCGAGGTCCTCCGTGGTGCGGAACTCGAATTGCCCCGGCTCGCAACTGCGACAGAGTTGCGCCGCCGGCAGCGGCCGCGTGGTCATGCTCATGCCAGTCAGGAGATCACGCCGGCCGCACCGGATCTTTGACGGGCGTCAAAAGGCGGCGCCGGCTGGAGGATCATGCGCGCCGCAGGCGGGGCACCCGCGTGCGGCCGAAGGCCGCGCGCGCGTCCTGATCAGCGCAGGCCTTCCGCCGCGACGCGGCGCTCCGGGTAGCGGATCTGCGCGAGGTGGCGCGCTTCGCAGCGCGGGTGCTGCGCGATGAACCTGCGCAGCACCAGCTTGAGCGCCAGCGCGCGCGCGCTGTCGCCGGCGGCGGCGGCCAGCGCGATGTCGTCGCGGATCATCCCCTTCACGCACAGTTCGCCCTCCGGCGTGCTGATCAGGTAGTTGCCGAGCTCGGCGGCGACGATCTCGGGGATGTGCTCGTGCTGGGCGATCGCCAGCACCTCGTCCTCGCTCAAGCCGCACAGCTGGAGGCAGTCTTCCAGGGAGATCATGGCCGCATCCTGCGCCGCCCCCCGGGCCGGACGTTGATCCCGATCAACCCCCTTGCCGGCGCCGCGCCTGGGCTTATCATGTCGGGGAGAGGGCGGAACGTGTCGTCAAGGGCCAACGACATCCTGCAGCGGCGCCGGGCCACCGGCAGCGCGAGCGCGCTGGACCGGTGGTTGCTGCGCAGCATGATGGCGGCGCTGCCGCGGGCCGGCTACGAGGTGGTGCTCTGGGATGGCAGCAGCGCGGGCGAGCCGACCGGGCTGCGCGCGCGCATCCACGACCGCGCCGCGCTGCGGCGCGTGGTGCGCAACCCTCCGCTGCATTTCGGCGACCTGTACGGCGCCGGCCGGATCACGGTCGAGGGCGACCTGGTGACGTTCCTTGAGCGCACCTACGCCGCGGTCGCGGCCGGCCGCGCCGCCGGCGACTCGGCATGGTGGAAGCTCTGGGTCGATCCCGCGCCGAACTCCACCTCGCTGACCGCCGCGCGCGACAACATCCACCGGCACTACGACCTCGGCAACGACTTCTACGCCGACTGGCTCGACCGCGAGGCGATGCAGTACACCTGCGCCTACTTCCCCGAGCCGGGCATGACGCTGGAGGCGGCGCAGCGCGCCAAGATGGACCACGTCTGCCGCAAGCTGCGCCTCAAGCCCGGCCAGCGCGTGATCGAGGCCGGCTGCGGCTGGGGCGGCTTCGCGCTGCACATGGCGCGCGAGTACGGCGTCGAGGTGAGCGCCTGGAACATCTCGCGCGAACAGGTCCGCCACGCCACGGAAATCGCCCGCCGGCTGGGGCTGGCGGACCGCGCGCGCTTCGTCGAGGACGACTACCGCAACATCCGCGGCGAGTGCGACGCCTTCGTCTCGGTGGGAATGCTCGAGCACGTCGGTCCGGACAACTACGGCGCGCTGGGCGAAGTCATCCACCGCTGCCTCGCGCCGCAGGGCCTCGGGCTGATTCATACCATCGGCCGCAACCGGCCCGGCACCATGAACGGCTGGATCGAGCGGCGCATCTTCCCCGGCGCGCAGCCGCCCTCGCTCGGCCAGATGATGGCGATCTTCGAGCCGCACAACTTCAGCATCCTCGACGTGGAGAATCTGCGCTTGCACTACGCCGAGACGCTGCGCCACTGGACCGACCGCTACCTGGCGGTATTCGACAAGGTGCGCGCCGAGCGCGGCGCCGAGTTCGCGCGCGTCTGGCATCTCTATCTCGCCGGCTCCACCGCGGCGTTCACCAGCGGCTCGATCCAGCTCTTCCAGGTGCTGTTCGCGCGCGGCGGCAACAACCAGCTGCCCGTCTCGCGCCGCGACCTGTACGCGTGAGCGACCTCGTGCGCCGCGACGCGGTGATCGTCGGCGGCGGGCCGGCCGGCTCGACGCTGGCGCGCGCGCTGGCGCGTTCCGGCGCCTCGGTCACGGTGCTCGACCAGCGCAATTTCCCGCGCGACAAGACCTGCGCCGGCTGGATCACGCCGGCGGTGATCGGCAGCCTCGGTCTCGATCTCGAGAAATACCGGCGGCGCGGCCATGTGCTGCAGCCGATCCACGGCTTTCGCGTCGCGCGCATGGGCGACCGGCCGGTGCACAACGACCACGGCGCCGAGCCGGTCAGCTACGGCATCCGCCGCTGCGAGTTCGATCACTTCCTGCTTGCGCGCAGCGGCGCCGAGCTGCGCACCGGCGCGCCGATCGAGTCGATGGAGCGCGCTGGAAGCGACTGGATCGTCAACGGCGCGCTGCGCACGCCGCTCCTCGTCGGCGCGGGCGGGCATTTCTGCCCGGTGGCGCGCGCGCTGGGCGCCGACCTCGGGCGCGGCGAGGCGGTGGTCGGCGCGCAGGAGTTCGAGGTGCAGATGACGCCGGAGCAGGCGGCGCGCTCGAGCGTGCGCGGCGACACGCCGCAACTCTATTTCTGCCCCGACCTCGCCGGCTACGCCTGGGTGGTGCGCAAGGGCAACTGGCTGAACGTCGGCATCGGCCGGCGCAATCCGCGCGAACTGGGCGAGCACATGGATCACTTCCTCGCCGGCATGGTGCGCGAAGGCGTGCTCGACCCGGAGCTCGCGCGCTCGCGCGCCAAGGGCCACGCCTACCTGCTCTACCCCGACGCCGCGCGCCCGCTCATCGCCGAGGGCGCGCTGCTCGTCGGCGATGCCGCCGGCCTCGCCTACCCGGAAAGCGGCGAAGGCATCCGCCCAGCGGTCGAATCGGCACTCCTTGCCGCCGAGGCGATCCGCGCCTGCAACGGGCAATACACGGCGGGCCGCCTGCAAGCGTATTCGGAAAAAATCCAAGACAGGTTTGGCGACCGGAGGGTCCAGGCCAGCGCGCCAGCCCCCAACGCCAACCCCCTGAAGCAGTTCGCGGCCTCGCTGCTCATGCGCACGCGCTGGTTCACGCGCGAGTTCGTCACACGGCGCTGGTTTCTGCACGAGCACGTCGCGCCCCTGCCCTGCCCCGCGCCGCTGGTGGGAGCTTGACCTGAGTCAAGCTGCGTCGCGCCGCGTTATGCACGATCAATAGGAACGCTCCTTCACGACCAAGGCTTGTGCCGTCCGCTGACCTGCCCGCCGCCGCTACGCTCCGGGCGCGCGCCCTGCTTCTCGGGCGGCGGCTGGACCTGCGCAACTGGCACGAGGCCGAGACGCTGGCGCACAACCCGCTCGCGGTGCCGGTTGCGGGCGGCGGCATCGCGGTGCTGTTCCGCTACGGCGTCGCCGTGCTGTTCGGCGTCGCCCCCGAGGGCGAGCGCGCGCTGGTCGGGCGGCTCGCGCCGCTGCTGGAGACCCCCTACGAGCGCGCGGAAGTGGAGGAGCTCGAGGTGCGCGTCGATGCAGGCCGCGCCGAAGGACTGCAGGAAAGCGCGCTCTACGTACAGTCGGGCAGCCTCGAGCGGCTGCAGCTCATCGCCGAGGCGCTTTCGCAGAGCGCCCTGCTCGGCCACTACGAGACGCGCCTGGGCGGCGATTTCGACCGCATCGAGCCGCTCGCCCTGCACCTCGAGCGCAAGGGCAGCATCCCGGGGCGCACGCGCGAATACCTGCAACGCGTGGGCGCGCTGCTGCTGATCGAGCACCGCATGGTCGGCCGCGCCGAGATCGGCGACAGGCCCGAGCTACTCTGGGAGCACCCCGAGCTCGAGCGCCTCTACCAGCTGCTCGAGGCGGAATTCGAGGTGCGCGACCGGATGCGCGCGATCGAGCGCAAGCTCGACCTCGCCGGGCGCACCGTGCGCACGCTCAGCGACCTGATCAACGCGCGCCACTCGCTGCGCGTGGAGTGGTACATCGTCGCCCTGATCGTGTTCGAGATCCTGCTCACGCTCTACGGCATGTGGCGGCACTGATTCCGGCCAAGGGTTTCAGCGCAGACTGTTGTACCTGCGCAGCGCGTCGTCCAGGCGCGTGCGCCCTGCCTTGACGTCGGCTTCGAGCGCGTCCACCCGCGCCACGTACTCCTCGGACAGCCGGCTGCGCGTCGCCCCGCGCATGGTGCCGCCGGCCGCCGGCCTCTGCGTGCGCGGTACACCGCCCGCCTCCGGGCGCGCGGCGCCGGTGACCACGCCGACGCGGTCGCCTTCCTGCACTTCCGAGCCGATGCGCAGGCGTTCCTCGCTCTCGGCGGCCGCCTTGGTCTCGGCCTGCGCGGCGCCCGCGAGCAGCAGGCACGCGGCCAGCGCGGCGAATCGACCCGACATAGGGCGATGATAGCGCCGCGGCGGCGGACGCTCAGGCGCCTTCGCTCACGATCCGGCAGTGCAGACCGGCGACGTGATGATCGACCACGATCGTCTCGATCTTGCCGGTGTTGAGCAGGACCAGGTCCAGCTTCGGCGCCATGATCTCCGAGTGGATGTGGCCGACGCGCACGCGTGTGCCCCGCGCGATGGTCCTGCCATCGACGTTCACATCCTGAATGAACTCGAGTTCCTGTCCGATCTTGATATCCATGGTTTCCGCCTGGTCCGGAATCCTCGCGAATGAATTCCGCGGATTCGTGTTGCACGCGCGGAACGGACTGGCCGCGCTGCGTCCAGCGTCCCGCCCGCGGGTCCCGGGATTATACCCGGCGACAGCTCGAGCGCGCTCCCTCATTCGCCCTTGATACCGGCGTCCTTGGCGACCGTGCTCCAACGTTCCATTTCCGCGGCGATGAATTTCTGGAACTCCGCCGGCTGCATGCCCGAGGGCTCGATGCCGAGCACGGCGAGCTTGTCGCGCACATCCGGCGTCGCGAGCGCCTTCACCACCTCGTCGCGGAAGCGCTGCACGACCATCGGCGGCGCCGCGGCCGGCATGAACAACCCCATCCACATCATGACGACCATGTCCCGCACGCCAGCCTCGGCCATCGTCGGTACATCCGGCAGGGCGGCATGCCGGCCCGGCCCGGTCACGGCAAGGGCGCGCACGCGTCCCGCCTTGAGTACTCCGAGCGCGGGCGGTGGGTCCTGGAACGCCATCGTGATCTCGTTGCCCAGCACCGCGTTGACCAGTTCGGCGCTGCTCTTGTAGGGGATGTGCTGGAACGCGGTTCCCGTTCTCAGCTTGAACAACTCGGTCGTCAGCTGGAAGCTCGGCGATGCGGAGCCGTAGTTGATCTTGGCCGCGTTGACCTTCGCATACTGGAGCAGGTCGGAGACGGATTTCGCGGGGGAGGAAAGATTGACGATCAGAATCAGCGGATACGAGCCGATCATGGTGATCGGCGCGAAGTCCCGCAGCGTCGAGAAGGGCATCTTCCTGTATATCGCCGGGCCGATCACCATCGGCCCGATCGAGCCCATCAATACGGTATGTCCGTCCGGCGCGGACTTCGCCACCAGTTCGCCGGCGATGAACCCCTGGGCGCCGGGGCGGTTCTCGACGATCACCGGCTGACCGAACGAGTCCGCGAGTTTTGCCGAAAGGACACGCGCGACGATGTCGTTGCCGCCCCCGGCGCCGAAAGGAATCACCACTCGCACCAGCCGGCTCGGATAGCCGGGCTGCGCCGAGACCGTCACCGCCATTGCCGCCAGCGCGAGCGTCGATATTGCATGAACGATTGATCGCATGGTGCTCTCCCTTGCTAACCGGCTGATGGTATTGACAAAGCCGCCGCGCGGCCAGCGCGCCTGCGCGCGGCTATTCGATCTTTCCTTGGAGAACTTCCTTCACGTCGATGACGGCACGATGCCCGGCGAGGAAGCGTCCAAGCAGCAGGAGAAACCGCCTCCTTTCTGCCTTGGGCAGCACGGAAAGCATCCGCCCGGAGACGCGTCGCGCCGCCGGCGCGACCTGCCGCAGCGCGCGGCGGCCGGCCGCCGTCAACCGGATGCGCTTGCGCCGCCCGTCGCGCTGGTCGGCGTAGCGTTCCACCAGACCTCGCTCGCTCAGCAGACGAATCACCAGACCGACCGTGGAGCGATCCAGGCCGGCGAGGGTGCCGAGCGCAATCTGGTCGATTCCCGGGTACTCGGCGAGCGCGCACAGCGCGCCGTATTGCGATGACGTGAGCCCGAATTCCCGGCATTCCTCCAGAAAGATTGCCGCCGCGACCTGCTGGCCACGCTTCAGCAGGAAGCCTGGACGGGAGTGAAAACGCTGCAAGCGGGTGGCAGAGCGCACGCCGGAGTCTCCTTCGAGGCCTTTCGGCAGAGGTCTGCACGGCCGTTCGAGAAAGTCATACGTCGGATGACTCGGATACTAGCACGCGGCCCCGCGTTCCCCCGGGCTGCGCGCGATCGTTTGCCTTGGCGCGGCCGGCGTTGACAGCCGCGCAGCGGCGGCGTACAGTCCAATTCATCATACGTCTGATTAAATCAGGCTCGGTCGATTCTTGGAGGAACCATGCAGATCAACCGTTCGCTGCTCGGATTCACCGTCGCGGTCCTTTGCATCGCCGCCCCCGCCGGCGCCCAGACCAACTTCCCCGATCGGCCGGTCAGACTGATGGTCGGCTATCCCGCCGGCGGTACGACCGACGTGCTGGCGCGCGCGCTGGCGCAGGAAGCGAGGCGCAGCCTGCATCAGGAGGTCCTGGTCATCAATCGACCGGGAGCCACGGGCACCCTCGCGGTGGGAGCGGTCACAGGCGCGCCCGCGGACGGCTATACGATCGGCCTCTCGCCCAGCACCACGTTCACCTCGGCGCACTTCTTCCAGGACATCCGCCCGGACCTGCTCGAGACGACGAGCGCACTTGTTTCGGTGGGCCGAATGCAGGTCGGACTCCTCGTAAAGACGGACTCGCCGCTGCGCTCGGTGCGCGATCTGGTCGAGCAGGCGCGGCGGGATCCGGGCAAGCTGTCCATCGGCGTGCCGGGGGTCGGCAACAAGACCACGCTGGTGCTGCAGCTCATTGCCGCGCGCGAGAAGATCGAACTGAATCTCGTTTCGTTCAAGGGCGACGCACCGGTGGCGACGGCGATCCTCGGCGCACACGTCACCGCGGGCGCTTTTTCCGCGGGCAGCTGGGCGCCGCAGGTCCGCTCCGGCGCGATGCGCGTGCTCGCGTCCATGGAGGAGCAGCGCTTTGCCATCGCACCGGAAGCCGGCACTCTCGCCGAGCAAGGCTATCCATACTCTGTTTCGGCGCTCGTCTACGTGTATGGGCCCAAGGCTCTGCCGGCGGCGGTGAACAAGCGGCTGACGGAGGCTTTTGCGGAAGCGGCGCGATCGCCCGCATACCTCGAACTGGCCGTCACCAACGGGCTCGATGCCAAGCAGTCGCTGACCGGCGAAGCGCTGGAGCGCTTCCTCGCCGAAGACCGGGGCAAGATCGGCGCCATGGTGGAAACGCTCGGCGTGAAGAAGAAATAACGCGGACGTCCACGGAGGCTGGCACATGAGCTACGAGACTCTGCTCGTCGACAAGGCGGACGAAATCACGACCATCACGCTCAACCGTCCGCGGGCGAAGAACGCGATGAATCCGCAGATGCACCTGGACATGTGCGCCGCGCTTGCCGAGGTCGAGCGCGACGACGGTTGCAGGGTGCTCGTCATCACCGGCGCCGGCGACAGCTTCTGCGCCGGCATGGATGTCAAGGAGTACTTCTACGACACCGACAAGTCACCGGGCGAGCGTGCCGCGGCGCGCAAGGCCGCCTTCGAGTGGATGTTCGGGCGCCTGCGCGTTCTGCCCAAGCCCACCATTGCAGCGGTAAACGGCTGGTGCTTCGGCGGCGCCTTCGCGTGGCTCTCTGTGTGTGATTTCGCGATCGCGAGCGAGAACGCGAAGTTCGGCCTCTCCGAGGTGAACTGGGGGATTATCCCGGCGGGCGGGGTCACGAAGCTGGTGAGCACGCTGCTCGCGCCACGCGATGCGCTCTACCTCGTCATGACCGGCCGACCGGTGAGCGCGCGCAAAGCGGCCGAGATGCGCCTGGTGAACGAGACGGTGGCGCCGGAAAAGCTGCGCGAGACCGTGCTCGATCTGGCGGCGGAACTGAAGAAGAAGAACCCGACCGTGCTCGCCTACTGCAAGGAGGTGTTCCGCGTCGATCAGACCCTGAGCCTGGAGGAGGCGCTCGCTTTCGAGTCGGCGAAGTGGATGGAGCTCGACGCGGTCGGAAAGAAGACCTGGCATCAGGGCGTCGAGCAGTTCAAGCAGGAGCGCAGCTACCGCCCCGGACTCGAAACCTATCGATGGAAGAGCTAGCTGCGCCGGCAGCGGACTGGCGCGACCCAGCGCCGGTACTGCGCCCCCGGTCGCTGGCGATTCTCGGTGCATCGCCCGGGTCGCGCTGGTTGCCGGTGTTCCAGGAGCAGATTCCCGGCGCCGGGTACCAAGGCGGTTTCTGGCTCGTCAATCCGAGGCACCCGACCATTGGCGGGCAGACCTGCTATCCGAGCGTACGCGACACACCCGAGGTGCCGGAACATGTGCTGGTCCAGCTGCCCGCGGCTGCGGTCGTCGATGCGCTTGAGGAAGCCGCTGCCGCCGGGGTGCGCGGCGCGACCGTATATGCCACGGGCTGGGCCGAATCGGGGCCAGAGGGTGAGGCGCGCGAACGAGCGCTTCGCGAGTTGGCGCGGCGTACCGGGCTGCGCATCTGCGGACCCAATTGCCTTGGCAGCATCTCCGTGCGCGAAGCTGCGATCGGTTATCCGTTGCGCGTGCGGGAATGGCTGCGACCCGGAGGTCTCGCGGCGGTGTTCCAGTCGGGCGCGCTGCTCTACCCGTTCCTGCGCGCTTGCGGCGAGCGAGGCGCCGGCTTCAGTTACCTCGTCTCCTGCGGCAACGAAGTCGACCTTGACCTCGCCGATTACGTCCGTTTCCTGGTCGAGGACCGCGACACGAAGGCCATCGTGCTGCTGGTGGAGGGCATCCGCGCGCCCGCAAAGTTCCGTGCCGCCCTCAGCATGGCGCTCGCGGCGGGCAAGCCGATCGCCCTGATGAAGGTCGGACGAACCCAACGCTCGCAGCTGTCCACCGCCACGCACACTGGCGCGATTGCCGGATCCGACGAGGTGTTCCGCGCGCTGTGCCGCCGGGTCGGCGTGGCGCAGTGCGACAGCCTTGATCAGCTTGTCGAGACCGCGAGGCTCCTTGCCGCGCCGGCAAGGCCCGCGGGAAGGCGCGCCGCAGTGCTCGTATTTTCGGGCGCGCTGCGGAGTTTCGCGCTCGATCGGGCGATCGGCTGCGGGATCGAACTGACGCTGCCCTCGGGGCAGACCGCGGCACGCGTGGCGGCGACCGCGCCGCTCGATCTGCGCATCGTCAACCCGCTCGATTGCGGGTTCCACGCGGGCACCCAGACGACCTACATGGCGCTGGGGCAGGCACTGCTGGAGGACCCCGCGGTGGACCTGCTGCTGATTCAGGAGCACGCGCCGGACCCGGCACGCAACCGGGATCCGGCGCAGTTGCGGCGCCTCGCCGAGGCGAGCGCGAAACCGGTGGTGGTCATGACGGAGGCGGCGTTCTCCCGTACGCAATACACCGAACAGTTCATCGCGCAGGCGGGGGTGCCGTTCCTGCAGGGAATCGACCTTGCCCTGGTCGCGGTCGGCCAGTGGGCCGCGTGCGCGCAAGCGGCGCGAGAGCGCGCAAACGAACAGGCAAACGAGGGATGCGCCGGACGCACACCGCCAGCCGCGCTCGCGCCGGGACTGCATGGGTTGGGCGACATCGCCGGGCTGCTGGAGCGCTACGGCGTGCGCGCGAGCGCGACGCGCCGCGCCCGGACCGATCAGGAGGCCGTGGCGGCGGCGGGTCAGATCGGTTATCCAGTCGCACTCAAGATCGAGTCGCCCGACATCGCGCACAAGAGCGACGTGGGGGGGGTAAGGCTCGCGCTGCGCGACGCCGACGCAGTCCGGGCGGCCTGGCAGGACATGCACGCGGATCTCGCGCGGCAGGCGCCGGCGGCGCGCCTGGAGGGCGCGCTCGTTGCGCGCATGGCGGCGCCGGGCCTGGAAATGAGCGTCGGCGTGACGCGCGACGAGCAGTTCGGACCGGTGCTGATGGTCGGCCTCGGCGGCGCCTGGATCGAGGTGCTGCGCGATGCGAGCCTGCGGCTGCTTCCGCTGGCGCAAGGCGAAGCGCGCGCGATGCTGGACGAGCTTGCCTGCGCTGCGCTGCTCGGTCCGTTTCGCGGCGCCGCGGCCAGGGACGTGTTGGCGCTGGAGCGGGCGATGCAGGGAATCGCGCGCCTCGCGCGCGATTTCGGCGACCGCCTCGTCGCGCTCGAAGTGAACCCGCTGCTGGTGTACGCGGAGGGCGAGGGAGCCCTCGCGGTGGACGCGCGGCTGGTGCTCGCCTGAGGGGAAGATGGACTTCGCGCCGAACGAGCAGCAGCGCATGAGCTGCGACGCGGCGCGGAAGTTCTTCGCGCGCGAGTTCCCGCCGCAGCGGCTGCGCCAGGTGGAACAGGAAGGCCTGGCAGCCTTCCTCCCGGTCTACCGGCGCATGGGGGAGTTGGGCTATCTCGGCATTGGCATCGCCGAGCGCGACGGCGGCGCCGGCGGCGACTGGCTCGATCTGACGCTATTCGCGGAGGAAGCCGGCCGCGCGCTCCTGCCGACCCTGCAGATCACGAGCGTCGTGCTCGGGGCCAACGCGCTGCTCGTGCTTGGCGGCGCCGAGCACCGCGACCGGGTCCGCTCGCTTGCGGCAGGCGCATCGGTGATCGCCCCGGCGTGGCTGGAGGATACGGACGAAAGCCGGGAGCAGCGTTTCGCGACGCGCGCCGAAGAGAGCAGCGCAGGGGTCACGCTCCAGGGGGGGAAGCGCTTCGTCGCCGGCTGGGATGTGGCGCAGGAAATCCTCGTTGTGGCGCGCCGGCCCGAGGAGGAGACAAGCTGGGTTCTCGTCCCGCGGACGGTCGCAGGCCTGTTCTCCTCGGCGCTGCGGCTCAGCAGTCTTGACACACTGCACGATCTCCGCTTCGACAGCGTCGCGCTTCCGAAATCCGCCGAGCTGCGCGGCGCCTGGAACACCTGGCTCGACGCCCTCGACGGCGCGAAGATCGTCGTCGCCGGCTGGGCGGTCGGCGCGGCGGGGGCGGCGCTCGACATGGCCGTCGCGTACGCGAAGCTGCGCGAACAGTTCGGCCGCCCGATCGGCAGCTTCCAGGCGGTCCAGCACCGCCTGGCGGACGCGGCAATCGCGCTCGAGCGCGCTGTGGCGATCGTGCGCTATGCCGCGTGGCTGCGCGCGACGGAGCGCGCTGGCAGACGCGAGGCGGCAATGGCGCGCCTCGTCGCCGGCCGGACGCTCCGGCAGGTCGCGCATGCGGCCATGATCACGCACGGCGGCTACGGGTTTATGGAGGAGTTCGACATCCAGCTCTACTTTCGCCGCGCCCGGCTGCTCGAGTGGCTCATCGAAGGGCCGGCGTTGCAGCAGGACATCATCGCCGCGGACCAAGAGGACGATGGACTTCGCATTCACTGATTCGCAGCGCGAGTTCCGCGCCGAGCTGCGCGAGTTCGCGCGCGCCGAAGTCACGCCGCAGCTCTTCGCGGACATGGAGCGCAGCGGCTCCGAATACCATCCCGAGTTCCACGCCCGCCTTGCCGCGCGCGGCTGGATCGGCCTGCAATGGCCGGCGGAATTTGGCGGACGGGAGCTGTCCAATCTGCACGCGACGATCTTCTATGAAGAGATGGAATACGCTTTCGCTCCCATCTCGCGCTACCGCACCTCGGTGGTCTTCGTCGGCCAGTCGGTGCTCGCCTTCGGCAGCGAGCGGCAGAAGCGCTTCTTCCTGCCGCGCATCGCGCGGGGCGAGCTGACCGGAGTGTGGATGCTGACCGAACCCGGCGCGGGATCGGACGCGGCCGCGATCCGTCTGCGCGCCGAGGAGCAGGGCGAGGAATGGGTGCTCGACGGCGAGAAGATCTTCACCAGCGGCGCGCAGGACGCCGACTACGGCATGGTGGCCGCGCGCAGCGACCCGGCCGCGCCGGGCAAGACCGCCGGGATCAGCCTTTTTCTTGTGCCGCTGGCGAGCCCCGGTCTCGACATCCGGCCGATCCGCACTATCGGCGGCTGGAGCGTGAATCAGGAATTCTTCGACGGCGTGCGGGTGCCATCCTGGTTGCTGCTCGGCGAAAAGCACCGCGGCTGGCAGGCGATCACGCGCTACACGCTGAATTTCGAGCGCGCCGGCATCGCTCGTACCGGCACACTGTTGCGCCTGGGCGACGAGCTCGCGCGCCTGCTGGCCGGCGGCACGTCGGCCTCAAGCCGATCGCTGCGCCAGCGCCTGGCCGAGTTGCGCGCCGAGATCGTCGCCGCGCGCTGGCTGGGCTATCGCGTCGCCTGGCTCTACGACCAGGGTCAGGTGCCCGCAGCGGAATCCTCGATGATCAAGGTGCTGACCGCGGAGCTGCTCGAACGGCTCGCCGAACTGGGGGCCGACATCCTGGGCTGGGCGGGGATGGTGCGCGGGCGCGAGGCGCCGCTCGCCGGGCGCGTGGAGTTCTACTTGCGCAGCATCTGGTTTCACCTCGTCGGCGGGGGCACGCCCGACATCCAGCGCAGCATCATCGCGCAGACGGGTCTCGGGCTGCCGCGCGAGCCGGCGCCGACAAGCAAATGAATGACACCTATCGGGAGGAGCACGATGATTGACGGGCACCAGGTCGTGGATATGCAGCACCACTACATTCCGGCGCAGGCGCTCAGGTTCGCCGGCAAGACCGCCGAGTACGACTACGCGACGACCCTGAGCCGCTTTCGCGAAGCCTACCGCAGGATCAGCGACATCGACGAGAATCTCGCCTACATGGACGGCGCGGGAATCGACGCGGCGATCCTCAGCACCGGCTCGTTCACGCCGAACGGCTTCGATTTCTGCCGCGCCTGCAACGACGGCTACGGCGAGATCGTCCGGCGTCACCCGCGGCGATTCCGGGGAATGATCCACGTCTACCCGCGCGACGACCTTGCGCGCAATCTCGACGAGATCCGACGCAGCGTGGAGGAACTCGGGCTATTTGGCCTGGCGCTCGCCTCTTCCTACGGCGAGGTAACGCTCGACTCGCCGCTGATGAGCCCGCTCTACGAGGCGGCGGTGGCGTATGACATGCCGGTGTTCGTGCACCCCACCATCCGCACCCATCTCTGGGGCGGCGATCGCTATGACATGCATACCACCGTGTCGCGCGAGTATGACATCGCCAAGTCCTTCGTCGAGATCCTCTACGGGGTGCTGCCGAAGTTCCCGGCGCTGAAAATCATCACCGCCCACCTCGGCGGTGGATTTCCGACGCTCAAAGGACGGCTGCTCGCATGGCATCAGCCCGCGCACATTCCGATCCCGCCGCACAGCCGCCGCCATGGGCTGGCGATCGAGCAGGCCGCGGAGCTCGGGCTTGTCGCCGACTTCGAGCGCGCGCTGGCGAACTGCCTTTTCGACTCGGCGGGCTACGGCGGCTGGCTGCCGGTGATCCGCGCGGGCTTCGAGACGCTCGGCGCCGGGCACGTTTGCTTCGGCAGCGACTACCCCTACGAGATGAACGATCCCGTTTACGCGAAACGCGCCATCGCCGCGATGGCGGCGCTCGAGCGGCCGGCTGAAGACAAGCGCCGGTTCTTCGGCGCGAACCTGCAGACGATGTTCCGCTTCTGAGGCGTCCCGCTCCGAGCTGCAGCCGCGGCATCGCGTGATGGGTCGCGGGGCCGGTCGGTAGCCGCGGCTCGCGCGAGCGGCGGCATACGTCAGTTCGGCTGCAGTCCCGCGCGTTTGGCGATCTGCGCCCACTTGGCGATGTCGGCAGACACGATCTGGGCGAACTGCTCCGCCGAATTGCCGAACGACTCGACGCCGAGCCCGGCGAGGTGGTCGCGGACCGCCGGCGTGGCGAGCACCTTGACTGCCTCGGCGTTGAGACGCCCGACAGTTTCCTTCGGCGTGCCGGCGGGTGCGAACAACCCGACCCAGACGCTGACTTCAAAGTGCGGAATTTCCGCTTCCATGACGGTCGGGACATCCGGAAGCAGCGCGCTACGCCTGGCGCCGGAGACGGCGAGAGCGCGCAGCTTGCCGCCGCGGATATGCTGCAGCACCACGGGAAGGGTGGCAAACATGAACTGCACCTGACCGCCGACCGTTTCCTGGACCGCGGGCGAATCGCCCTTGTACGGCACGTGCACCACATCGATGCCGGTGAGGGATTTCAGCAGTTCAACGGTCAGATGGTTCGAGGTACCGTTGCCCGCGGACGCATAGGACAGCGCCCCTGGTTTCTGCCGCGCGATCGCGAGCAACTCGCGTACCGATTTCGCCGGAAATCCGGGATTGGCGACCAGCACGTTGGGCGCCGCCGCGGCAAGCGTGATCGGCGCGAAGTCGCGCTCCGTGTCGTAGGGCGGGCTCTTGTACTGGCTCATGGCCATCGCCATGTTGCTGACCGAGCCGAGCACCAGCGTGTAACCGTCTGCCTTCGCCTTGGCGACGTAATCCACGCCGATCGTTCCGCCGGCGCCCGCGCGGTTCTCCACCAGCACCGATTGCCCGAGCCCGGCGTTCATGTGCGCGGCGAGCACGCGGGCGACGATGTCGTTGATGCCCCCGGGGGGGAATCCGACCACGATCTTCACCGGTTTCGATGGGTAAACCTCCGTCTGCGAGAGGGCCGTGGTGCCGGCAAGCAGTCCGAAAACCGCCACCGCAACACGAAATATCGAGGCTGCTGCAAGTCGCATGGCTCTGTTCCTCCGGAATCCCTAGGTCGCAGTCTGCCGAGCCAAGGGGGCGCCGTAGTCGTCGAGAGTTACCGGCACACCCTGGCGCCGCAGGAGCGCCTGCAACTCTGCCACGGGCGGGTTTGCCCAGTCCGCGTCGGGGCGGCGCGCCATCAGGGCGGCGTACGCTCCGGCCGCCTGTCCCATCATGGCTGTGGGCGCCATGTTGCGGGCGAACTTGTCGACATCGTGGGTCATCGAGCAGCAGCGACCGGCAACGACCAGTCGGGACGGCTGCGCTGGCAGCATCGCCGCCAGGGGGAATTCGAAGCGCAGTATCGGCAGCACCATTTCCCGCGCCCAGGCATCCGCCTTGGAGCCTTCGTGACCGCGGTCGGGCGCGTGGATTTCGGCGGTCCCATAGTCCACCGAGGTGGCAACGAAGGCCGCATCCGCGAAACGACGGCCCGCAGCGATATCGTCGTACGTCAGCGTGCAACGGCCGCGAATCCGGCGAGTTTCGCGGACCCCGATGTGACTCGAGGTATCGATGAGGAATGCCCGCTCGAATCCCGGCAGATACTTGCGGCAGACGTTGAGCAGAGCGCGCAGCTGGCGGCGCCCCTCGATTTCCGCGCGCGTCACGTCGGCCGCGCTGGTACCGTCCACGCCGTAGAGCCGAGTGCTGTTGAAGATGAGCAATGCCCGGTCGAGGCGCTCGCGCGGATTGACGCCTGAAAAGCGCAGGTAATTGACCGGCATCGACCGCTCGAGCAGGCCCTCTCGCTTGGCGCGCTCGACCACCGAGAAGAACCCGTCGATGCGCACGATGCCGCTGTCGAGGTCGACCACGCGCCGGCCGTCGTCCTGCGCGAAGTCCTCGGGATGAGCGTCGATATATTCCTTGAAGCGGCGCAGGTCAATGTTGCCGATGCGGCCCATCACAGTCATTGGCCGCATCATGCCGTCGTGCTCGCGGCCCTTGACGAAGGGCACGCCGGCACGCGCCGCCACGTCGCCGTCCCCGGTGGCATCGACCACGCTCCCAGCGAGGATTGCCTGGCGCCCTGACTTGTTTTCGATGATCACGCCCTCGATTCGCCCGTCGCGCACGATCGGCGTCGAGAACCAAGTGTGCAGCAGCGGCAATGCGCCCGCTTCGACGACAAGGTCCATCGCGACGATCTTGTAGGACTCGATGTCCCAGGGCACGACATCGCCCAACCCGGCGCCCTGCTCGCGGTGCAGGCGTTCGAAGAATTCGCGCGGAAAGGCCGCCAGTTCACGGGCCGGGATGACGATGAGACCCATCGACGACCCGGTCGCGGTTCCGCCCAGGAATCCAGCGCGCTCGATGAGACCGGTGCGAGCGCCGCTTCGCGCGGCGGCGACCGCGGCGGCGATGCCCGCGACGCCGCCGCCGCACACGAGCACGTCGAAGCGCGCCGCGATTTCGACGCGCGATTCAGGGAGCACGATGCAATCGGTCATCGTCCTTGTCGCGACCTGCGCCGCCGTTCAGGGAAACACGCCGCATCTTGGCACGAAGAAGCACTGGCGCCAATTCAGAAGGAAACGCTTTGGCCGGCGGCGGGGACGGCGGCGCGCCAGCCGAAGCGCTCGACGATCGCGCTCTTCAGGGAGTCGGCCGCCAGCGGCTCGCCGTGCACGACCCAGGTCTGCGCGGGGGCGCGGCGGAACTTCGCGAGCCAGCCGAGCAGCGCGTCGCGGTCGGCGTGCGCCGACAGCCCGTTGATGGTGAACACCTTGGCGCGCACCGGGTAGGGTTCGCGGAAGATGCGCACGCTTTTTGCGCCGTCGACGATGCGCCGGCCGAGCGTGCTCGCCGCCTGGAAACCGACGAAGACGATCGCGCACTCGGGGCGCGGGAGGTTGTAGCGCAGGTGGTGGCGGATGCGCCCGCCCTCGCACATGCCGCTCGCCGAGATGATGATCGCGCCCGAGCGGACCGAGTTGATGCGCATCGATTCCTCGAGGGATTCGGTGAAGCGCACGCCCTCCAGGTCGGGCGCCTTGACGTGGCGCAGCGTGATGCGCGTGGCGGCCATCGCCATCGGGGAATCGACGTACACGTCGGCCGCCGGGATGCGCCCCTGGCGGCGCAGCTCGGCGAGGTGATAGAGAAGCTCCTGCGTGCGCCCCACGGCGAACGAGGGGATCACCACGTTGCCGCGCTTGCTCGTCAGCGTGTCGTTGATCGCGAAGGCGAGCTCATCGAGCGTCTGCACCAGGCTCTTGTGGTTGCGGTCGCCGTAGGTCGATTCGACCAGCAGCACGTCGGCCGCGGCGATCGCCGCCGGGTCTTCGACGATCGGCCGTCCGGGCTGGCCGAGGTCGCCCGAGACGACGAGCTTCCTGCCCCCGGCGAAGACCTCCACGATCGCCGAGCCGAGAATGTGGCCCGCGTCCCGGTAGACGCAGCGTACTCCTTCCTGCGGACGGAACGGCGCGCCGTACTCGACCTGCCGCAGCAGGCCGAGGCTGGCCTGCGCGTCGGCGAGCGTGTACAGCGGCGCCGCACGCTCCCGTTCGGCCTCCTTCTCCTGCAGATGCGCGCTGTCAGGCAGCATGACACCGAGCAGCTCGCAGGTGGCCGGGGTTGCATACACCGGGCCGCGGAATCCCTGCGCGGCCAGCCGCGGCAGCAGCCCGGAGTGGTCGATGTGCGCGTGCGAGAGCAGCACGAAGGCGATGTCCTTCGGCGCGAACGCGAAACGCCGGTTCTTGCGCTCCGCCCCGGCGCCCTGGAACATCCCGCAGTCGACGAGGAACTTCGCCGCGCCGGTGTCGACCAGCGTGCACGAGCCGGTCACCTCGCCCGCCGCGCCGAGGAAGCGCAGGTTCATCGGCGCTATTTCGCCAGCCGGTAGTGGCTGCGGTTCAGGTACTCGGTGATGTCCTCAAGATCCTCGATGCTGAAGCGCTGTCCGGCGCCGGCGGCGCGCTGCGCCACTTCCAGGCGCAGCTGCGCCAGCGTCTTCACCAGCGAGCGCGACGGCTCGCGCCGGTGGATGCGCTCGTAGTGGCAGGTCAGGCAATGCGTTTCGTAGAGACTCCTGCCGCGCTGCGCATCCTGCGCAGGCGCAGGCCATGCGAGCAGCGCGAGCAGCGCGGCGACAGCGATTCTCATCGATCGACCTCCTTTGCGGCGCGGCTCAGGAAGCAGGTGAAGGCGCTCGAGGCCGCCGCGAACGCCCAGCACAGGAAAAAGCCGATCGAGTACACGGCGGTCCGGCTCAGGCTGGCGGGCTCGCCGAAAAGGTAGAGCTCGCGCGGATCGAACACCGTGAAAAAGATGATTTCGCCGATGCCGCCGACGATGAACGACGGCCACAGGACCAGGATCGCGCTCTTCACAGGCCCTCCTTCACGATCCGCCATTCGGCGCGCGGATCCTCGAGGATCAGGCGCCAGTGTCCGGGCGGCAGCTCGCCCAGCGGCGCTTCGTAATCGCCCGCCGCGGTGCGCGCGAGCCGCAGGCGCTGGTCCAGCCCCGCGCGCGTGGAATGGACGAACTGCAGGAACAGGAACTCCGGCGCCGCGCCGAGCAGGCGGACGCGAACGCTGCCGCGCGCGCGCTCGACGCGGGCGGCGATGCCCAGGCGCTCGGCCGCCTGCTCGCGCCGCAGCACCGCGTTGATCGCCAGGCCCCTCCTGTAGTAGTCGTCGGCCACCAGCCCGTCGGCGCTGGCGAACGCCAGCCAGACGGTGACCGCGCCGGCGAGGACCGCGGCGGCGGGGCCGGCCATGAGGATCCAGGGCCAGGGTTCGCGATACCAGGGTTTCATGGCGTCACCTCACGATGAATGCCGATTTTTCCGTGACCGCGACGCGCGCGTCGTCGAGCGCGCGCACGCTGAACTCGATCCGGTGCGTACCCGCCGGCACCCGCGCGGGATCGGCGCGCACGCGCACCGGCACCATGCGGCTCTCGGTCGCCGCCAGGCGCACGCGCGCCTCGGTGGCGAGCCGCAGCGTCGGCACGCCGGCCACGGCGATCTCGAGCTCGCGCGCGCTCTCGGTGGTGTTCATCAGCTGCAGGCGGTAGACGTTTTCCACCAGGCCGCCCTCCACCTGGCGCGCGAGCGCCGCGCGGTCGCGGATCACGTCCACCTTGAGCGGCACGCGCAGATAGAGGCTCGCGCCGGCGGCAAGGGCGATGAGCGCGAGGATCGCGGAATAGATCAGCACCCGGGGACGCAGCACGCGGGTCCTGCCCCCCGCCATCGCGTGCGCGGTCGAATAGCGGATCAGGCCCTTCGGGCGCCCCACCCGCTCCATCACCTGGTCGCAGCCGTCGATGCAGGCGGCGCAGCCGATGCACTGGTACTGCAGCCCGTCGCGGATGTCGATGCCGGTGGGGCAGACCTGCACGCAGATCTTGCAGTCCACGCAGTCGCCCGCCGCCACGGCCTTGCCCGACATCTTCTCTCTGGGTTCCCCGCGCGCCGCGTCGTAGGTGATGATCAGGGTGTCCTGGTCGAACATCGCGCTCTGAAAGCGCGCGTAGGGACACATGTAGATGCACACCTGCTCGCGCATCCAGCCGGCGTTGCCGTAGGTGGCGACGCCGTAGAAGAGGATCCAGAAGGTTTCCCACGGCCCGGTGTTGAGCGCCCACACCTCGCCCCACAGCTCGCGGATCGGCGTCACGTAGCCGACGAAGGTGAAGCCCGTCCACAGGGACAGCGCGATCCAGACGCCGTGCTTTGCCGCTTTCAGGAAAAGCTTCTTCAAGGAAAAGGCGGATTGATCCAGCCGGATGCGGGCGTTGCGGTCGCCCTCGATCCTGCGCTCGATCCACAGGAAGATCTCGGTGTACACGGTCTGCGGGCAGGCGTAGCCGCACCACAGGCGCCCGGCCACCGCGGTGAACAGGAACAGCGCGAGCGCGCAGAGGATGAGCAGCACCGCGAGGTAGATGACGTCCTGCGGCCAGAACACCAGGCCGAAGATGTAGAACTTGCGGTGCGCGATGTCGAACAGTACCGCCTGGCGGCCGTTCCAGGGCAGCCAGGCAAGGCCGTAGAACACCAGCTGGGTGGTCCAGACCAGCAGCCAGCGCCAGGCCGCGAACCAGCCATGCACCGCGCGCGGGTGGATGGCCTTGCGGACTTCGTAGAGGGATCGCTCTACGACATCGGCTTTCATCTCCGCGATTCTATTTGCGCGAGAGCGAGTAGACGTAGGCCGTCAGCAGGTGGATCCTGGCCGGCGAGAGCAGGTCCTTGTGCGCCGGCATCTGGTTGACGCGGCCCTTCGCCACCTGGGCGGCGACCGCCTCCTCGCCCGCGCCGTGCAGCCAGATCCTGTCGGTCAGGTCGGGCGCGCCCACGGCCGGGTTGCCCTTGCCCTCGGCGCCATGGCAGGCAGCGCAGGTCTGCGCGAATTTTTCCTTGCCGCGCGCGGCGCGGATCGAGTCATGCGCGCCCCCGGAAAGGGAGAGGACGTAATGCGCGACGTCCTTGACGCCCTGCTCGCCCAGCACGGGCCCGAACGGAGGCATCGCGCCGGTGCGGCCGTCGGTGATGCTCGCCTTGATGGCCTCGGGCGTGCCGCCCCAGAGCCAGTCCCGGTCCGTGAGGTTCGGGAAGCCGCGGCTGCCGCCGCCGTCCGAGGCATGGCACTGCGCGCAGTGGTTGAGGAACAGCTTCTGCCCGACCGCCAGCGCCTCGGCGTTCTTCGCCAGTGACTCGACGTCCTGCGCGGCGAACCTGTCGTAAAGCGGCCCGTAGGCCTTCTGCGCCGCCTGATTTTCCTCGTCCAGCTGCCTGAGCTGCGACCAGCCGAGCGCTCCCGCGTAGCTGCCCAGGCCCGGGTACAGCGCCAGGTAGGCGATGCCCCAGACAATGGTCAGGTAGAAGAGCCACATCCACCAGCGCGGCAGCGGATGATTGAACTCCTTGATGTCCTCGTCCCAGACATGTCCGGATGTCTCAGTGCCGGAGGCCTTCTGCACGCTCTGCTGCCAGAGCAGGACCGCGCAGGCGAGGATCGACACCACCGTGAGGATGCCGATGTACAGATCCCAGAAGCCGGAGCTGAACTGGCTCATGGCGCGCCGTCCTCGAGGATGCTCCTGCCCTTGTTCTCCATTTCCTGGCGGCGCGCGGGCCAGTACGCCCAGGCGACGATGCCGAGGAAGGCGACGAGGGAGGCCAGCGTGACCGCGATGCGCAGGGTGTCGATGTCCATGGTCCGCGGCGCCGCTAGTTGACCCTGCTCTTCAGCGCGGTGCCGAGCACCTGCAGGTAGGCGATGAGCGCGTCCATCTCGCTCTTGCCCTGCAGCTCGGCGCGGGCGCCCTTGAGATCCTCGTCGGTGTAGGGCACGCCGACCCGGCGCAGAGCGCGCATCTTCGCCTCGATGTCGGCGGCGTTGGCCGGTACGCCCGCCATCCACGGGTAGCCCGGCATGTTCGACTCGGGCACCACTTCGCGCGGGTTCATGAGGTGGATGCGATGCCACTCATCGGAATAGCGGCCGCCCACGCGGTGCAGGTCCGGACCGGTGCGCTTGGAACCCCACTGGAACGGGCGGTCGTAGACGAACTCCCCGGCGGTCGAGTAGTGGCCGTAGCGCTCCACCTCGGCGCGGAACGGCCGCACCATCTGCGAGTGGCAGTTGTAGCAGCCTTCGCGGATGTAGATGTCGCGACCGGTGAGCTGCAGCGCGCTGTAGGGTTTCAAACCCGCCACCGGCTCGGTCACCGACTTCATGAAGGACAGCGGCACGATCTCGACCAGCCCGCCGACCGCCACGGTCAGGACCACGAGGACGATCAACAGTGCCTGGTTTCTTTCGATCAGATCGTGGGTGATTTTCATGCATGCGCCGGTGCGGGAATGGATGCCTCGAAGGTCTTGCCTTCAAGAATGGTCTTGAACACGTTCCAGGCCATGATCAGCATGCCGCCGAGGTAGAGCACGCCGCCCAGCAGGCGGATGGCGTAGAACGGGTAGGTCGCCTTCACGCTCTCCACGAACGTGTAGGTCAGCGTGCCGTCGGCGCCGACCGCGCGCCACATCAGGCCCTGCATGACGCCGGCGATCCACATCGCCGCGATGTAGAGGACGATGCCCACGGTCGCCACCCAGAAATGCACGTTGATCAGGCGCACGCTCCACATCTCGGCGCGGCCGAACAGGCGCGGGATCAGGAAATAGATCGAGCCGATCGACACCAGCCCGACCCAGCCCAGCGCCCCGCTGTGCACGTGGCCGACGGTCCAGTCGGTGAAGTGCGACAGCGCGTTCACGGTCTTGATCGACATCATCGGCCCCTCGAAGGTCGACATGCCGTAGAAGGAGAGCGAAACGATGAGGAACTTGAGGATCGGGTCGTCGCGCAGCTTGTGCCAGGCCCCGCTCAGGGTCATGATGCCGTTGATCATGCCGCCCCAGGAGGGCGCGAGCAGGATCACCGAGAACACCATGCCGATCGACTGCGCCCACTCGGGCAGCGCGGTGTAGTGCAGGTGGTGCGGGCCGGCCCACATGTAGGTGAAGATCAGCGCCCAGAAATGCACCACCGACAGCCGGTAGGAATACACCGGCCGGTTGGCCTGCTTGGGGATG
>JADLES010000043.1 GCA_020845995.1 Burkholderiales bacterium
AGCTTGTCGATCAGCAGCTTGTCGCCGAAGCCCTTGCTGACCCCCTCCAGTTCGATCACCTCGTTGCCCAGGCGCTCGGCCACCGGGATGAAGATCTCCTGCGTTTCATTCCTTTGCTGGTGTTCGTACTGCGACAGCTCTTCAAAGCGCGCCAGCCGCGCCTTCGACTTCGCCTGCCGGCCCTTGGGGTTCTGGCGCACCCATTCCAGTTCCGCCTTCATCGACTTGATGCGCGCCTCCTCCTGCTTCGCCTCCGTTTCCAGGCGCTGTTCCTTCTGCTCCAGCCAGGAGGAATAGTTGCCTTCCCAGGGGATGCCATAGCCGCGGTCCAGTTCCAGGATCCAGCCCGCGGCGTTGTCGAGGAAGTAGCGGTCGTGCGTCACCGCCACCACCGTGCCCGGGAAGCGCTGCAGGAACTGCTCCAGCCACTCCACGCTCTCGGCGTCGAGGTGGTTGGTGGGCTCGTCGAGCAGCAGCAGGTCGGGCTTGGAAAGGAGCAGGCGGCAAAGGGCGACGCGCCTTTTCTCTCCGCCCGAGAGCACCTCGATCTTCTGCTCCCAAGGCGGCAGCCGCAGCGCATCGGCAGCGATCTCCAGCTCCTGTCCGCCGCCCGCGGCGTTGACGATCGCCTCCAGCTTCGCCTGCTCGGCGGCGAGCGCATCGAAGTCGGCGCCTTCCTCCGAATACGCCGCGTACACCTCGTCGAGGCGCTTCTTCGCCGCGGCGATGTCGCCCGCGGCCTCCTCGATCGTCTCGCGCACCGTCTTTCGCGCATCCAGCGCCGGTTCCTGCGGCAGGAAGCCGACGTTGATGCCGGGCATGCGGATCACCTCGCCCTCGGTGGGCTCCTCCACACCCGCCATGATCTTCAGCAGCGTGGATTTCCCCGAGCCGTTGAGGCCCAGCACGCCGATCTTGGCGCCGGGAAAAAAGTTGAGCGAAATGTTCTTGAGGATGGTGCGCTGCGGCGGCACCATCTTGCTGACGCGGCGCATGGTGTAGACGTACTTGGCCATGAATCCTTGTTTTCCGGCGCAACCGGCGTATTCTGAGGGCCGCTATTGTAAAGGGAGAACAATAGCCTTCACGGCACGTATCCAGCGAAATGCCGTCCTGTTGCTCGGCGCCGCCTCGCTCGCCTGCGCGCCCGCGCCGCGCATGGGCGAGGCGGTCGACATCGCCGAGGAAAACGCGATCATCATCTGGGACGCTGCGGCGAAGATGCAGCACTTCATCCGCCGCGCCTCATTCGAGACGAAGGCGAAGGACTTCGGCTTCCTCGTGCCGACGCCGACCGTCCCGACCCTCGCCGAGGCGGGCGACGAAGCGTTTGGCCTGCTCGCGTACATCACGCGCCCTCCACCGCCGCCGCGTGACCTCCCGACCTCGAAGTCGGAGGCCCCCAAATTGGCCGCGGTGGCGCCTGCTGCGGCCGTCAAGGTCCTCGCCACCGCCAAGGTGGCGGGTTACGACGCTGCGGTTCTCGAGGCGAATGACTCGATCGCACTCGATCGCTGGCTCAAGGAGAACGGCTACCACTCGAGCCCTGAGCTGGTGGACTGGTACAAGCCTTATGTCGAGCAGAAATGGAAGATCACGGCGTTCAAGATCGCCAAGGACGATGCTGACGCGGGAAAGGTCGATTCCTCCGCGGTTCGCATGTCCTTCGCCGCGGACAGGCCTTTCTTCCCGCATCGAGAGCCGAAAGGATCCTCAGCCGGCGGCACGCCGCGACTCCTCAAGGTCTACCTTCTCGCCGAGTCGCGTTTCGACGGCGCGATCGGCAAGGGCACCGCCTGGCCCGGCCGCGCGGTCTGGTCGAAGCCCTTGCAGGATTCCGATCGCTCGCGCGTGCTGGAACTGCTGAAGCTGCCCGCGAACACGGCGGTGGGCGCGCGCCGCCTGACCGAGTTCATCGACGGCTCATCGCCGCGACCGGGACGCGACGATCTCTTCTTCGCCACGGCCGGCGACCAGTCGGAGATCGAGAAGCCCTGGACCTATGGAGACCCGCCGTCGAGATCCTCGGGTTCTCGCCGCAATGGGTACGCCTGGGATTTCAGCTGGATCGAATGGACGATCCTGGGAGCACTTGCCCTCATCTGCCTCGGCCTGCTCTATCTCGTCTATCGGGTCGGGAGGTGGATCATCCGCGGGTTCCGGGGTTGAGCGGCAGTCCGCGACCAAGCGCCACAATGCCACGTACAGGGATGAGTCGAATGTCGACCGGGGGCAGCGCGCCGATATCGGATCCTGGCAGGTGATATCATCGCCGCCATGGTACGGACCCTGATCAGTCTCGACGACGCCGACAAGGCCTGGCTCGACGCCAAGTCGCGCAGCGAGCGCGTGCCCATGACCGAGCTGGTGCGGGTCGCGATCCGCCGCTTCCGGCGCGCCGAAGCCGCCGCCTCGCCGCGCGGACTGGAGGCCCTGCTGCGCGCGACGCGCGGCGCCTGGGCGAAGGGCGACGGCCTCGCCTATCAGCGCCGGCTGCGGTCGGACTGGTCGAAGCGTTGAAGATCCTGCTCGATTCGGTGGTCCTGATCGATCACCTGAACGGCATCGAGCGCGCGACGCAGTTCATCTCCCGAAATGCAGGACGCCTCGCTGTCTCGGTGGTAACGCGAGCCGAGGTGCTCGCGGGCATCAAGCCCCGCTCGCTTTCCCGGG
>JADLES010000044.1 GCA_020845995.1 Burkholderiales bacterium
GCGGAGAATCCGCACCAGCTGATGCGCGTGCTGGAGGCGCAGGACATCGTCACCTGCTCGCAGATGATCGTCGCCGCCTGCGAGGCGCGCAAGGCTTCGAGCGCGTACCTGCACTTCAAGCGTCTCGACCACCCCGAGATGGATCCGCCCGCGTGGCACAAATGGATCGTCATCCGGCGCGACGGCGACGGGGTCGAAGTCTCGGACCGGCCGATCGCGTTCTGGGGCGAGTTCGAGCCGAATTACCGGCCGCGCCACGAGGAGAACGCGACGGCGATGCGATCGGCGCCGACGGGATCGAAACGGGCCGCGGCCTGAGGCGGCCGACAGTAGAATGCGAGCAGGAGGGACCACCATGAAATCTCGAGCGCGAGCCATGCTGGCCGGCGGCCTGGCGGCAGTTCTGCTCTGCGGCGCGGCCGCGGCGCAGGGCGACTACCCGAACCGGCCGATCCGCCTGATCACGCCGTTCAACCCGGGCGGGGCGATCGACATCTACAGCCGCACGCTCGCCGATCCGCTTGGCAAGCGCCTCGGCCAGAACGTGATCGTCGAGGCGATCGCGGGCGCGAACACCATCAGCGGCACGCAGCAGCTGGTGCGCTCGGCGCCCGACGGCTACACCTTCATGGTCACCACCATGTCCACGACGGTGAACAACCGCATCCTGTTCACCAAGCTGCCCTACGACCCGGACAAGGACCTCGCGCCGATCACGCAACTGTCCTACGGCACGGTCCTCTTCTCCGGCCCGGGCAACGCGCCCTACGGCGATCTGAAGGGCTTCATCGCCTGGGCGAAGAGCAAGGACCGCGTGACGTACGGCTCCTGGGGGGTCGCGTCCTGGGGGCACCTCGCCGGCCAGATTCTCAAGCGCGAGCTCGGCCTGCCGCTCGAGCACGTGCCCTACAAGGGCGACGTGCCGGCGCTCACCGATGTGCAGAACGGCACGCTCGATAGCACGTTCTCCAGCCCCACCAGCGCCAAGCCGCGCATCGCGGCCGGCGCGATCAGGGCGCTGGCGATGACCGGGCCGCAGCGCTCGGCCTCGATGCCGGAACTCGCCACCTTCACCGAGCAGGGCGTGCCGAACGTGGACCTCGCGATCTGGACGGGCGCGTATGCGCCCGCCGGCACGTCGCGCGCGATCCTGGAGCGGCTGCAGCGCGAACTGAAGGCGGTGATCAACCTGCCGGAGGTGCGCGATCGAATGGTGGCGCAGGGCCAGACGCCGGTCGGCAACACGCCGGAGGAATTCGCCGCCAATGTGCGCGCCGACCTGCCGAAGTGGGAAGCGCTCATCAAGGCATCGGGAGCCAAGATCGAGTAGCCTCGGGGCCATGCAGACGGATTACGTCCAGCGCTTTCTCTTCGAGAGCCTGGACATCCGCGGCCGGCTCGCCTGCCTGACGGGCGCCTGGCGCAAGATGAGCGAGGGGCGCGGCTATCCGCCGCGCATCGCGGAGCTGCTCGGCCAGGCCACCGCGCTCGCCGCGCTGCTGGGCGCGAACCAGAAGGACGGCGGGCGCATCACCCTGCAGGTGCAGGGCGGCGGGCCGGTGAAGCTGCTGGTGGCCGACTGTGCACCGGGCCTGAAGCTGCGCGGCATGGCGAAGCACGAGGACCAGCCCGGCGGCCTGCTCGGCGAGGGCAAGCTGGCGGTCACGCTCGAAGACGGCAAGAGCGGTCAGATCTACCAGAGCATCGTGCCGCTGGAACGCGAGTCGCTCGCCGCGAGCTTCGAGCGCTACCTTGCCCAATCCGAGCAGCTCACTTCCTTTCTCGCCCTGCACGCGAGCAGCGATGCGGCCTGCGGCCTGCTGCTGGAGAAGCTGCCCGGCGCCGACGCGCGCGACGCCGACGGCTGGAATCGAGTGACGCGGCTGGCGGCGACGCTGCGGCTGGAGGAAACGGTGGATGCGCAGCCCTACGGGCTGCTGGTGAAGCTCTTTCCAGAGGAATTGCTGCGCGTCTTCCGCCTGGAGGCGGTGCAGTACCACTGCCCGTTCAACCTGGAGAACGTGGAGCGCGTGCTGCGCGGCCTGGGGCGCGACGAAGTCGAATCCATCCTCGCCGAGCAGGGCGAGGTGGTGATCAGGAACGAGATGTGCAACCACGAGTACCGCTTCGATCGCGACGCCGTCGAGGCCGTCTTCGCTTGACATGGACACGGGGACGGCGTACGGCAGGCAGCCCGGCAGCTATCGCAGGGAGCTGACCGAGGTCGGCGCCGGCACGCCGATGGGCGAGCTGCTGCGCAGATATTGGCATCCGGTTGGTTTGCTTTCGGATTTTTCATCCACGCCTTCGAAAGTCAAAGTCCTGGGCGAAGACCTGATCGCGTTCCGCGACGGACGGGGACGGCCCGGGCTGGTGCACCCGCGCTGCGCGCACCGCGGCACCACGCTCTACTACGGCAAGGTCGAGGACCGCGGCATCCGCTGCTGCTACCACGGCTGGCTGTGGGACGTCGAAGGGCATTGCCTGGAGCAGCCCTGCGAGGAGGGCGCCGGCGCGAAGCACCGCGACAAGGTCCGCCAGCCCTGGTATCCGGTCGAAGAGCGCTACGGGCTCGTGTTCGCCTATCTCGGCCCGGCGGCGAAAAAACCCGTGCTGCCGCGCTACGACTGCCTGGAGGAGCTCGCGCCGGGCGAGTTCATCGAGGCGGACGACTCCTCCATCGGCGGCGGCGGCCCGCCGCTCATCCCCTGCAACTGGCTGCAGCACTGGGAGAACGTGGTCGACCCGTACCACGTGCCGGTCCTGCACGGCTCGTTTTCGGGCGCGCAGTTCGTGGCGCAGATGGGCGCCGTGCCGAAAGTGAAGTTCGAGGTCACGCCGCGCGGCGTCAAGGTCGAGTCGCTGCGCCCGGCCGAGGGCGGCAAGCTGCACCGGCGCGTGACCGAGGTGGTGATGCCGACCCTGCGCGTGGTGCCCAACCCGCGCGTGGCGAAGTACGGCAGGGTGGAATCCATCGGCTGGGTGCTGCCGATCGACGATACCAATTTCCGCATCTACGTCGCCGGCCGCGTCACGGAAAAGGGCGAGTTGTCGAGCTTCCGCTCGAAGATGGCCGGCAAGTTCTGGTGGGAACTGACCGAGGACGAGCACCGCCGCTATCCCGGCGACTACGAGGCGCAGACCGGCCAGGGCCCGATCACCCTGCATTCGGAGGAGCACCTCTCGGGCAGCGATGCCGGCGTTGCGCGCCTGCGCCGTTTCCTTGAGCAGCAGCTGAAGCTCGTCGCCGCGGGCGGCGACCCGGCCTGCGTCGCATTCAATGACAAGGATGCTTACGTGCGCCTGGAGGCGGGGCAGGAATTGCTTGAGGCAAGTCCTGCCTAGCCTTGTTCGCGTCCTCGTGATTGTGCTTTTCCTCGCCGCCGGCGAGGCCGCAAGCGCCCAGGACCTCTGCTCGAACTATCAGTCCAGGGTCAACTGCGTGGGCAAGAAACGGCCGGTGCACAATGGCATCGACTTCGGCGGCGTCGCCGGCACCGAGGTCATTTCGGCGACCCATGGCACCTTCGTACGCCGTACTTTCGATGAGTGCTCGGGCCACGGCATCACCGTCAGGACCGATTTCACCGCGCGTGACGCAATCGGCGAAGGCCCGGTATACGTTCGCTACGCGCATGTAGAGGCCTACCCCAACTACAAATCCGGTCGCCAGCTCAGTCCCGGCGACCCGCTCGGCACCACCATTCCGCTGCGCCGCACGCCATGCCATGCTTCGCGCGAGCATGTGCACTACGAGCTGCGCATAGACGCCGACCCCAAGCGCCACATCGATCCGCACGCCTACTGGGCCGATGGCCCTGCCAAAGTCACCTGCTACCGCAACGGCATGACCGTGCCGCCGGGCAAGGCGGTGGCGCCGATCCGCTGCGCACCATGACCCCGCCACTTCCTTCTCCTGGCCGCCGGCGCCTGCTGCAGACGGCGCTCGCGCTGGCCGCGGCGCACGCCAAGGGCCTCCTCGTCGACCGGATCGACGCCGACCATGTGGCCTTCGGCACGGATGTCGAGGGGATTGAACCCAATTGGGCGCTCAACAGCTGCGGCGACGTTCGCAAGGTGATCGCCAATCTGGAGGAAATGAAGTTGCCCGCTTCGGCGATCGAGCGCGTCGCGTGCCTGGACTACGCGCGCGTGCTGAAAGCCGCGCTCAAGGGTTGAATTGACCCTGACCGAAGCAGGGCCGCGACCGCTGGCGCCGCTTGATGTGAATCAATATCGGCAAGCGGCGATTCCGCGAGAATTGCGCCCACCGTGTCACTAGAATTTCTGGCCTGACGTGAGCGCGCTTTTCGCGCTCGGCTTCCGGCCGTTCTACCTGCTCGCCGGCCTGTACGCGGCGCTCAGCGTGCCGATCTGGGCCGCGCAATACGCGGGCTGGCTGCCCGGCGCGAACCCGCTCTGGCACGCACACGAGATGCTGTTCGGCTACGCATTCGCCGTGATTTCCGGGTTCCTGTTCACGGCGGTGCGCAACTGGACGGGCCGCCCCACGCCGGCAGGCGCGCCGCTCGCGGCCATCGCCGCGCTGTGGATCGCGGCGCGCGCGCTCGCCGTCCTGCGGCCCTCGGCCGCTCCCTGGGCCGATGCGGCGTTCGCCGTCGCCGTGGCCTGGGGCATCGGCCAGCCGATCCTCTCCAGCGGCAACCGCAACTGGTTTTTCATCCCTCTCGTGCTCGCGCTGGGCGCGGCGAGCATCGCCTTCCAGGCCTGGCCGCACGTCGCGCTTTCGGCCGGGCTCGACGTGGTGCTCTTCATCATCGCGCTGATGGGCGGACGGGTGATTCCCTCGTTCACCAACTCGGCGGTGCCGGGCGCGGGCGCGCGCACCTACCGCGGCCTCGAGTTCGCCGCGCTCGGCTCGGTGCTGGTGCTGCTCGCGTTCGATCTCGCCGAAGCGCCCGCCGCGGCGTTCGCGGCGCTCGCCGCGGCGGTGCTGCACGGCGCGCGCCTGGCCCTCTGGGCGCCGCTCAAGACGCGCGGCCGGCCGATCCTCTGGATCCTGCACCTTTCCTACGCGTGGATCGTGGTGCACCTCGCGCTGCGCGGCCTCTCCGGCTGGGATCTCGTCCCCCCAGTGCTGGCGACGCATGCGCTCACCATCGGCGGCATCGGCGGGCTAACGCTGGGCATGATGACCCGCACGGCGCGCGGGCATACTGGCCGGACGCTGCAGGCGGGCAGCGCCGAGGTCTGGGCCTACCTTCTCGTGCAGGCCTCGGCGCTGGCGCGCGTGCTCGTGCCGATCGCCGTACCGCAGGCCTACGCGGCGAGCGTGGCCGTTTCCGCCGCGCTCTGGAGCGCGGCGTTCGCGCTTTTCTGCGTCGCCTTCGTGCCGATCCTCTCCGCCCCCCGGCTCGACGGCCGGCCCGGCTGACCGCTCCCCGGCTCGCCGCCGGCGCGGCGCCGCGCTTTTACCCGCCGCCGTGCGCGTTGCCGCCGCCTTCGGGGCGCGTCATCGTGAATACCTGCTCGATCACCGCGTACTCGTCGTAGCCGCAGCGCGCGATCGGCCGCGCGGCGGCGAGATCGAAGCGGCCTGCCTTCAGATAGCGTTCGTCGAGGTGCATGCCGATCACCTGTCCGTAGACCACCACGCCGCCCGTCTCGCCGCCTTCGAGATCCCGCACCCGCAGCACCTGCGTCACCCGGCACTCCATCGCCGCCGGCGAATCGGCGACGCGCGGCGCGCGGATCAGCCGGCAGGGCGCAGTGGCGAGGCCGGCGTAGGCGAATTCGCTCTCGCCCCGCGGCAGGCCCGCCGAGGTCGCGTTCATCTGCTCTCGCAGCGCCCAGGTCGCCATGCTCCAGGCGAACTCGCCCGACTCGATGGCGAACGCCGCCGCGTCTTTCTCGGTTTCACTGCAGAAGCTGACGATGCGCGGGCGGCTGAGCACGCCGTTGAAGAAGCTGTAGGGCGCGAGATTCACCTGCCCCGCCTTGTTGACCGAGGAGACCCAGCCGATCGGCCGCGGCACCACCACGCCCTTGAACGGATCCCAGGGCAGCAGGCCGCGGTCGCGGCTTTCCGGCTCGAAGAAGATCATGCCGGGACGGCTGCCTTCGCACCTGCGGGCCGCGCAATCCTCGCACCGGGCCACAGGCTCGAATGCGCGCGCGAGTACTGCGGCGGGTAGTCGATCTTCACGCCGAAGCGCTCCGCGGCGTGCCAGACCCAGCGCGGGTTGTCGAGCAGCGCGCGCGCGAGGCAGATCTGGTCGGCCGCGCCCGAGCGCAGGATGTCTTCGGCCTGCTCCGGGTCGGCGATCATGCCGCCCACGCGCGTGACAATGCCAGACTCCTTGCGCACGCGCGCCGCGAACGGCACGTTGTAGCCCGGATCGACTTTCATTCTCTGCTGCGGCACCAGCGCGGCGCTGGAGACGCAGGCGTAATCGAAGCCGGTCTTCTTCAGCTCGCGCGCGAACGCCACGGCATCGCCCGCCTCGCAGCCGCCCTCGGCCCAGTCGCTGCCGCTGATGCGCGCGCCCAGCGCGCGGTCCTTCGGCCAGGCATCGCGTAGTGCGCGCGCGACTTCCAGGGGAAATTTCATCCGCTCGGTGCCGTAGGCGTCCTTGCGCTTGTTGGACAAAGGCGAGAGGAACTGGTGCATCAGGTAACCATGCGCCGCGTGCATCTCGATGAGGTCGAAGCCGATGGCCA
>JADLES010000045.1 GCA_020845995.1 Burkholderiales bacterium
CGCCTCCTTGAGTCAAGTTTCCGGCATCGACCCCGCACGCGCGCTCGCGCTCTATCGCGTGATGGCGCGCATTCGCGCGTTCGAGAACGCGGCCGAAGAGGCGTCGAAGGGCGGCGTGTCGGCGTTCGGCGCGGTGCTAAGCAACGAGGTGCGGGTGCGCGGGCCGCTGCACCTTTCCACCGGCCAGGAGGCGGTTGCGGCCGGGGTCTGCGCGCATCTCGCGGCCGAAGACCTGATCACCTCCACGCATCGCGGCCACGGCCACACCCTTGCCAAGGGCGCGTCGATGGAGCGGATGATGAGCGAGCTGTTCGGCCGCGCCAGCGGTTTCAATGGCGGCAGGGGCGGTTCGATGCACATTGCAGACTTCTCGGTCGGCATGCTTGGCGCGAACGGCGTCGTCGCGGCGGGCATTCCGATCGCGGTCGGCGCGGCGCACGCGCTGAAGCTGCAGGGTCGCAAGGGCGTGGTCGGCTGCTTCTTCGGCGACGGGGCGGTCAACCGCGGGCCGTTTCTCGAGGGCCTCAACTGGGCGAAGATCCACGGCCTGGCGGTGCTCTTCGTGTGCGAGGACAACCGCTGGTCGGCGACCACTTCGACCGAGGCGATGACCGCCGGAGCGGGCCCGCTCGCGCGCGCGCGGGCGATCGGTGTGGACGGCATGGAAGTCGACGGCAACGACGTTCTTGCCGTGGACGGCGCGGCGGGGACGCTCCTCGCGCGGATCCGCGCTGGCGACGGCCCGAAGTTCCTGCATGCGGTCACCTACCGCGTCAAGGGTCACGTGTCGGTGGACCCGGCGAGCTACCGCGGCGGCGAGGAAGTCGCGCGCGCGCTGCAGAACGATCCGCTCGCGCTGCTGGAGGCGCGCATCGGCCTGGACGATGCGGCGCAGATCCGGCGCGAGGCGCAGGCCGAGGTCGCGAAGGCGCTCGAGGCGGCCGCGGCGGCGCCGTGGCCCGGCAGGGAGGTTGCGTACAGCGAGATCCAGGATACCGGGGCGGGGCGGTGGCGCGGGTGAGGCGATGAAGATGACCTACGCGCAGGCCGCCTGCGGCGCGGTGGAGCGCGCGCTTGCGGCCGATGCGCGCGTGGTGGTGCTTGGCGAGGACGTGGGGCGCGGCGGCATCTTCGGGCAGTACCAGGGGCTGCAGCAGAAATTCGGCGCCGCGCGCGTAATCGACACGCCGATCTCGGAAGCGACGATCATGGGCGCCGCGGTCGGCATGGCGCTCGCGGGCCTGCGGCCCGTCGTCGAGATGCGCGTCGTCGACTTCGCGCTGTGCGCGGTCGACGAGATCGTCAACCAGGCGGCGAAGGCGCGCTTCATGTTCGGCGGGCAGGGGCGCGTGCCGCTGGTGGCGCGCCTGCCAATCGGCATCTGGAGCGGCTCGGCGGCGCAGCACTCGCAGAGCCTGGAAGCCTGGTTCGCTCACGTGCCGGGCCTCGTCGTCGTCGCGCCGGGCAGTCCGCAGGATAATTGCGGCCTGCTCGCGACGGCGATCGACTGCGGCGACCCGGTCATCTACATGGAGCACAAGGAACTCTGGGGGCTGGAGGAAGAGGTGGATGCGGCGCAGCGCGTGCCGCTCGGCAAGGCACGCGTGCTGCAGGCGGGGACCGATGTGACGCTGGTCAGCTGGTCGCGTGCCGTGCAGGTTGCGCGGCTGGCGGCCGCCGAGGCGAAGGCGCAAGAAATTTCGGTGGAACTCATCGACCTGCGCACGATCTGGCCCTGGGACCGGGAGACCGTGCTCGCGTCGGCGGCGAAGACGCGGCGGCTGGTGGTCGCTCACGAGGCGGTGCAGGTCGGCGGGTTTGGCGCCGAGATCGCCGCGACCGTGGCCGAGGAACTCGGCGTGCCGGTGCGGCGAGTCGGCGGTGCGCGCATCCCGGTCGGCTATGCGCCGCCGCTGGAGGACGAAGCGCGGGTGAGCGCCGGCGCGATCGCGCGGGCGCTGCGCGCATGACCCCGGACACGCCCGTGCGCCGCCTCGGCCCGATGCAGCGCATGGCGGCCGAGCGCCTGACGCGCAGCCACCTGGAAACCGCGCCGGTCACGCTGTTCGGCGAGGTCGAATGCGATGCGTTCGTCGCGCTTCGCGAGCGCCTGAACGCCGGCAAGCCGAAGGCCGAACGCTATTCGTACACGCCGCTCCTTGCGAAGGCGCTCGCGCAGGCGCTGGTCGAGCACCCTCAGCTCAACTGCACCCTGGTCGACGGCGCGCTGCACGCGCACGCGCAGGTGAACCTCGGGGTTGCGCTCGCGCTGCCTGACGGCAACCTGGTGGTGCCGGTGGTGAAGGACGCCGCGCGCAAGCCGCTCGCGGCGCTGGCGCGCGAGCTGCGCGAGCTGGAAGCGCGCGGCGCCGCCGGCAGGCTCACGCGCGAGGACGTGTCGGACGGCACATTCACGCTCACCAACGCCGGCATGGTTCCCGGCGCGCGCTGGACCACGCCGATCATCGCCATTCCGCAGTGCGCGATCCTCGGGGTGGGCGCACTGCGCCGGGCGCCGGTCGTGCGCGGCGAGCGTATCGAGGCTGCCTGGCTCGTGCCGACCAGCCTCACCTTCGATCATCGCGCGGTGAACGGCGTGCCGGCGTCCCGGTTCGTGGAAACGCTGCACGGCCTGCTCGCGGCGCCCGAGCGCGTGGATTTCGGACTCGAGGAAGGCGGGGAGAGATGAGCGTAGACGTGCTGATGCCGGATTTCGGCAATGATTCGAAGGGCGGCACGATCGTCGCCTGGCACAAGCAGCCGGGAGATCGCGTCGCGGCGGGCGAGCTGCTCGTCGAAGTGATGACCGACAAGGTGAACGTCGAAGTCGAGGCGCCCGCCGCCGGCACGCTCGCGGAGATCCTCGTAGAGACGGACGGCGATGCGCCGGTGGGCGCGCCGATCGCACGCATTGCCACGGGAGGCTGAAATGGCTGCTGGCAAGGAAGACCGGATCGCGCTGCACCGCCTGATGCTGGTCACGCGGGAGCTGGACCGCGTCATCGGCGCGGCCGACGGACACTGGCACCCCGCGCTCGGCGAGGAAGGCGTGGTCGCCGGCTGCTACTACGGACTGCTCGAGGGCGACGCCCTGGTGCCGCACTACCGCGGCATGATCGCCGCCTGCTACGCGCGCGGCGGCGACCTGCGGCGGCTGCTCGCCGGGCTGGACGGCCGCGCGACCAGCTACTCGCGCGGCCGCTACCGGTCGGATGTCTGCGGTCCCATCGAGCTGGGGATCATCGGCCTGTACTCTGGCGCGCTCGGGCCCACGCTCGAGTACGCCGCGGGCGCCGCGCTCGCCGCGAAGCTCGATGCGAAAGGTGCGGTGGCGGTGGCGGTGTTCGGCGACGGCACCGCGAGCCGCGGCAACTTCCACGAAGCCGTCAATCTCGCGGCGGTGCTGAAGCTGCCGGCGGTCTTCGTATGTCAGAACAACCAGATCGCCATCTCCACGCCGGCGCAGGGCGAGCACGGGGGGCGGATCGTCGATCGCGCGGCCGGCTTCGGCATTCCCGGCCAGCTGGTGGACGGCAACGACGTGGTGGCGGTGCACGCAGCGGTGCAGGGCGCGGTGGCGCGCGCGCGGCGCGGCGAGGGACCTTCGCTCATCGACGCGCTGACGTACCGCGTCGGCGGGCACATGGCGGCCGACCCCGGCGCCTACCGCTCCGCGGAGGAGGTCGAGCAATGGAAGCAGCGCGACCCGATCGCCCTGCACGAGCAGCGCCTGCTCGCCGAGGGCCTGCTCGATGCGGCGCGGGCGGCGGCGTTGCGCGAAGCGGTCGCCGCCGAGGTCGGGGCCGCGATGAAGGCGGCGCAGTCCGACCCGCTGCCCGGACCGGACGTGCTCGGCCTGGACCGGGTATTCGCGGAGGCCTGACATGGCGCGGCTGACGATGCAGCAGGCGGTGGTCGAAGGCATCGCCGAGGAAATGCGGCGCGATCCGGGCGTGTTCATCATGGGGCTGGACATCGGCCGCTTCGGCGGGCCGCTCAATTCCTGCAAGGGGCTGTGGGAGGAATTCGGCGCCGCGCGCGTCATCGACACGCCGATCTCCGAGGGCGGCATCGTCGGCGCGGGCGTCGGCGCCGCGCTGATGGGCAAGCGGCCGATCGTCGACATCATGTTCCTGGAATACCTGTCGCTCGTCCTGCAGCAGCTCGGCTGCGACGCGGGAGCGATGCACTACTACTCCGACGGCAGGGCGCGCGTGCCGCTGGTGGTGCGCGCGAAGTTCGGCGTCGGGCCCTACCACGGCCACGCCTACGACTATCACGCCTGGGTCGCGCACTTGCCGGGCATCAAGGTGGCGATGCCCTCCAACGCCTGCGACGCGAAGGGGATGATCAAGGCCGCGATCCGCGATGACAATCCGGTGCTGTTCCTCGAGCACATGGGCCTGTACCACGGCGCGCGCGAGGAGATGCCCGCGGGCGACGCCGTGGTGCCGCTCGGCCGCGCGCGGGTGGTGCGCGAAGGCAGGCACGCGACCGTGGCCGCGATCGGCGCAATGGTGCGCCGCGCGCTGCTTGCCGCCGAGACGCTCGCGAAGGAGGGCATCGAGACCGAGGTGCTCGACCTGCGCTGCACGGTTCCGCTGGACAGGGCGGCGATCCTCGCCTCGGTGGCGAAGACCGGCCGGCTGGTGGTGGTCACCGAGGCGATGAAGTTCTGCGGCGCGGGCGCGGAGATCTCCGCGCTCGCCGCCGAGGAGGGCTTCGGCTCCCTCAAGGCGCCGATCCAGCGCGTCGCCGCGCCCAACGTGCCGATTCCCTTCGCGCGCAACCTCGAGAAGTTGATCATTCCGGACGAGAACGCGGTCGCCGCCGCCGTGCGCCGCGCGATGGTCGCCTGAGCACGCGGCGCACCCCGGAGGACTGGATCACGGCGCTCGGCATGGCCGCGCTGTGCCTGATCACGCTCGCCAACGTGGTCGTCCGCTACCTGACGGACGAATCCTTCGCCTGGACCGAGGAGTTCTCGGTGTTCCTGCTGGTGCTGACGACGATGGCCGGCGCGGCGGCGGCGGCGCTGCGCGACAGTCACGTGCGCATCGAGTTCCTGCTCGTGGCATCGGACGGCAGGCGGCGCCGCGGGCTCGCGCTGTTCGGCGCGGTGCTGAGCGCTTGCTTCTTTCTCGCGCTCGCCGTACTCACCGGGCGCATGGCCTGGGACGACTTCCGCTACGCCGAGATCTCGATGGGCCTGGGAATCCCGCGCTGGTGGTACACGGGCTGGGTGCCCGTGCTGTCGCTGGTGATCGCCGGGCGGGTCCTCGGTTTTCTGCGCGCGATGAGACGCGGGCAATGATCGGCGCGATCCTCTTCCTGCTGTTCCTCGGGCTGATGCTCGCGGGCGTGCCGATCGGCGTCGCGCTGGGCACCGGCGGCATGGTGGCGATCGCGCTCGCCAACAGCGACGCGCAGCTTTTCGGGCTGCTCGCCGCGCCGCAGAACTTCTATGCCAGCATCGCCAAGTACCCGCTGCTCGCGCTGCCGATGTTCGTGCTGGTGGGCTCGATCTTCGACCGCTCGGGCGTCGCCCAGCGCATGGTGACCTTCGCGCTCGCGGTGGTCGGCCGCGGCCCCGGCATGCTGCCGATGGTCGCGATCCTCGTCGCGATGGTGCTGGGCGGAATCTCCGGCTCGGGGCCCGCCAACGCCGCCGCCGTGGGCGGCGTGATGATCGCCGCGATGTCGCGCGCCGGGTACCCCGCGCCGTTCTCGGCAAGCGTCGTCGGCGCCGCCGCGGCGACCGACATCCTCATCCCGCCCTCGATCGCCTTCATCGTCTACAGCGTGATGGTGCCGGGCGCCTCGGTGCCGGCCATGTTTGCGGCGGGGATGGTCCCGGGCCTGCTCGCGGGGATCGCGCTGATCGCGCCGGCGGTGTGGCTCTCGCGCCGCCACGGCTTCGGCGCGGCCGAGAAGGAGCAGCCGCGGCCGCCGTTCTGGGCGAGCTTGCGCGAAGCGTCCTGGGGACTCGCCGCGCCGGTGCTGATCCTCGGCGGCATGCGCGCCGGCTGGTTCACGCCGACCGAGGCGGCGGCGGTCGCGGTGTTCTACGGCCTGTTCGTCGGCATCGTCATTCACCGCACCATCGGCTGGGCAGACTTGTTCGAGATTTTTCGCGAGGCCGGCGAAATCTCCGCGATCATCATGATCGTGCTGGGGCTCGCCGGCATCTTCGCCTACTCGGTGAACACGCTCGGCATCGCCGATCCGGTGGCGCGCTTCGCCGCGGCGAGCGGGCTGGGCGGCACCGGCACGCTGCTGCTGCTGTTCGCGATCCTGCTCGTGGTCGGCATGTTTCTCGACGGCGTGTCGATCTTCATGATCTTCATTCCGCTGCTCGCGCCGATCGTGCAGGCGTTCCGCTGGGACGTGGTCTGGTTCGGCGTGCTGCTCACGCTGGCGGTGGCGATCGGGCAGTTCACGCCGCCGATGGCGGTCAACCTGATGGTGTCGTGCAAGATGGCCGGAGTGCCGATGGAATCGACGCTGCCGTGGGTGCTGTGGCTGGTGGCGAGCTTCGTCGCCGCCTCGCTGCTGGTGCTGTTCGTGCCCGAGCTCGCGCTCTGGCTGCCGCGCAGCCTCGGGTATTAGAATGTCCGCAACGTCATAGAGGAGATTTGCCATGAAGCGTCGCGTGTTCCTGAAGGGCGTCTCGGCGACCGCCGGCGCGCTCGCCTTCCCCGCCATCGCCGTCGGCCAGCAGTACAAGGCCGAGTACAAGATGTCGACCGTGGTGCCGCCCGCGTTCGCCTGGGGCAAGGGCGGGGAGATCTTCGCCAACCTCGCGCGCGAGCGCACGAGCGGCCGCATCAACATCAAGCAGTACCCGGGCGCTTCGCTGGTGCAGGGTGACCAGACGCGCGAGTTCTCGGCGATGCGCCAGGGCGTGATCGACGTGCTCTGCGGCGCGCCGGTCAACTGGTACAGCACGGTGCGCGAGATCGCGGTGTTCACGCTGCCGTTCATCACCCCGGACCACAGGGCGCTCGACGCGGTGCTCGCCTCCAGGCCCGTCATGGACGAGTTCTTCGGACTGGTGCGCAAGGCGGGCGCCGAGCCGCTCGCCGTCGGCGAGACGGGTTTTCGCCAGATCAGCAATTCCAAACGGCCGATTCTCAGGCCCGAGGACCTGAAGGGCCTCAAGATCCGCGTCGTAGGCAGCCCGATGTACGGCGAGATCATGTCCTCGATGGGCGCCAATCCCACCTTCATGAGCTGGGCCGACGCGCAGCCGGCGCTCGCCTCGGGGGCGGTCGACGCGCAGGAGAACCCGCTCGAGGTGTTCCTCGCCGCCAAGATCCACACGCTCGGCCAGAAGTACGTGACCAAGTGGAACTACTCGAACGACATCCTGCTCTTCGCGATCGCCAACGACGCCTGGAAGCTGTGGAGCGCGCAGGACCAGAAGCTCGTGCGCGAGGCCGCGCAGGAGGCGGCAAGGCAGCAGATCGCCCTCGTGCGCAAGCTCTTCGCGGAGGACGTGAGCCGCGTGCAGGCGCTCGGCGTCGACGTGCATGTGCCCACGGCGGCCGAGATGAACAACTGGCAGATCACCACGCGGCGCGTCTACGCGCGCTGGAAGGCGCAGATCAATCCGTCGCTGATCAGCAAGATCGAACAGGTGGTCGAGAAGACCCGCAAGGCCTAGTCCGATTCGGGCCATCACTGCCGCGCGCGTCTGGATGTTGATGGCGGTGTTCGCCGCCGGGCCGGCGCCCGCCCAGTCGCCGCATTCCCACGAGCACCGCTTTCGCGACGCGGAGCGCTGGGCGAAGGAGTTCGACGACCCGAAGCGCGACGCCTGGCAGAAGCCGCAGGAGGTGATCGGCGCGCTCGCGCCGAGCGCCGACGCGCTGATCGCCGACATCGGCGCCGGCACGGGGTATTTCGCGGTGCGCTTCGCGCGCAGCGTTCCCCGGGGCCGCGTGTACGGCGTGGATGTCGAGCCTGACATGGTGAAATACCTCGCCGGGCGCGCGAAGCGCGAGGGCCTCGCCAACCTGCTTGCCGTAGCCGGGTCGCCCGAGGATGCGAAGCTGCCGGAGAAGGCGGACCTGGTCGTGCTCGTGGACGTTTATCACCATATCGGCGGCCGTGAAGCGTATTTCCGCAGGCTGCTCGGAGCGCTCAGGGCCGGAGGCCGCGTTGCGATCATCGACTTTCGCATGGATTCGCCCGTTGGTCCGCCGCGCGACGGGCGAGTCCCGCCGCAGCAGGTGATGCAGGAGATGCGCAAGGCCGGCTACGCCCTGGAGCGCGAGCACGGCTTCCTGCCGTACCAGTATTTCCTCGTCTTTCGGGCGGCGCCCTGATCGGCATCGCCGTCGCCGACAGCGTCACGCAGCCGGGCGAGGCCGCGCGCAAGGTGCTGGTCGCGGGCTCGCACGGCGGAATAATCGCCGCTTACCTCGGTGCGAAAGCGGGCGCGCACGCGCTGATCCTCAACGATGCGGGCCTGGGCAAGGACCGCGCAGGCGTCGCCGGCCTTTTCTACCTGGAGAGAATCGGCATGGCGGCCGCCGCCGTGGACTGCATGAGCGCGCGCATCGGCGACGGCGCCGACATGCTCGCGCGCGGCGTGATCAGCCACGCCAACGCCTTCGCGTCCCTGTGCGGCGTGGCGGCCGGGCAGGCCTGCCGCGAGGCCGCCGAGCGCTTGCGCGAGGCGCGACCCCCGCGGGCGCCGCCGCCGCCCATCGGCGAAGGGCGCTATCGCGTGGCCGAGGGCCCACCGGAGGTCTGGGCGCTCGATTCGCTCGGCAAACTCCTCGCCGAGGACGCCGGCCGGATCCTGGTTGTCGGCTCGCACGGCGCGCTGCTCGGCGGGCGGCGCGAATCCGCGCCGCCGCTGGTGGCCGCGGCGGCGGTATTCAACGATGCGGGCCTTGGCGCCGACCGGATCGGCGTCTCGCGGCTCCCGGTGTACGACGAGTGCGGCATCCCGGCCGCCGCCGTGGATTGCATGAGCGCGCGCATCGGCGACGGGCGCTCGATGTGGGCGACGGGCATCCTGTCCCACGTCAACTCGGCAGCGGCCGCGCGCGGTGCCGCGCCCGGCATGCGCGTGCAGGAGTTCGCCGCGCTGCTGCGCGCGCGCTAGAAGCAGCCAATCGTACCCAGTTGACACTCGGGTAACAGTTCGAGTATTCTAGAAATATGGAAACGAAGACCGCCGTGCAGGCGCTTGGCGCGCTGGCGCAGGAATCGCGCCTGTCGATCTTCCGGCTGCTCGTGCAGGCCGGGCCCGAAGGCATGAGCGCGGGCAGCATCGGCGCGGAGCTCGGGCTGCCGCCCGCGACGCTTTCGTTCCACCTCGCGGGGCTGTCGCGCGGCGGCCTGGTGCAGGGCCGCCAGGAAGGCCGCTTCGTGATCTACAGCGCCGATTTCGAGGGCATGCGCCGCCTGCTCGCTTTCCTCACCGAGGACTGCTGCGGCGGCATGGCCCGCGTGCCCGCGCGAGTCCGTGTCGAAACCAAAGCGCAGCGCAAGCGTACGACCGCCGCCTAGACGCGACGCAATTTCATTTCGGAGAAACCATGGAAAACACCGATCTCAAATCCATCGTCAAGCAGCGATACGCGCGCGCGGCGCTGGGCGTCACGCCATTCGAGTCTGCTCGTGCCTGCCGGGGCCGAGACGCGAGCGAATTCCTCGCGGACCATCGCGTCGAGGCGAGCACGATCGGCCCGCAGCGGGATGGAAGCCAGATGCGTGCGTTCATTCGTGCGCTCCAGCCAGCACCCGCGGCAGTTCCGGCCCACCAGGACGAGGAGAAGACCTGCTGCGCTTTCGGCTGCTGGGCCTGACATGTTGCCGCGAAACGTCCTGTTAGCGAGTCCAGCCGCGCAATGCCACTGCCTGAGCGTCCCGCCGCCGCCGCGCTGAGCGAGGCGCAAGTGCCTTTGATCCTCGTCAACCGCGGGCGGATGCGAAATACCGAGGATTTCGCATTGCGAGTTAAGCTTCGGGCTGCAGCGCATGGAGACGACCAGGGCGGACGTGGCGATCATCGGGGCGGGAGGCGCGGGCCTGCGCGCCGCCATCGCGCTCGCGCAGGCCGACCCGAAGCTGAAGATCGCGCTCGTCTCCAAGGTCTACCCGATGCGCAGCCACACCTGCGCGGCCGAGGGCGGCGCGGCGGGCGTGATCAAGGCCGACGACAGCCTCGAGCATCACTTCGATGACACCGTGGGCGGCGGCGACTGGCTCTCGGACCAGGACGCGGTCGACTACTTTATCGGCGAGGCGCCGAAGGAACTCATCCAGCTCGAGCGCTGGGGCTGCCCCTGGAGCCGCGAGGCGAACGGCTCGGTGGCGGTGCGGCCCTTCGGCGGCATGAAGAAGCAGCGCACCTGGTTCGCCGCCGACAAGTCGGGCTTTCACATCCTGCACACGCTGTTCCAGACCTCGCTGCAGTTCCCGTCCATCGAGCGCTTCGACGAGTTCTACGCCACCGAGCTGCTGCGGGAGGACGGCCGCGTCGCGGGCTTCACCGCGATCGAGATGCGCAGCGGCCAGATGCGCCGCTTCGATGCGCGCGCGGTCATCATCTGCGGCGGGGGCGCGGGGCGCATCTTCCCGTTCACCACCAACGGCGCGATCAAGACCGGCGACGGCATGGCGCTCGCGTACCGCGCCGGCGTGCCGCTGAAGGACATGGAGTTCGTGCAGTACCACCCGACCGGGCTGCCGAGCACGGGCACGCTGCTCACCGAAGCCTGCCGCGGCGAAGGCGGGGTGCTCGTCAACAGGCACGGCCGGCGCTTCCTGCAGGACTACGGCATGGGGCCGGAAACGCCGCTCGGGCGACCGGTGCTGAAGACGATGGAACTCGGGCCGCGCGACCGCGTGAGCCAGGCCTTCTGGCAGGAGCAGCAGAAGGGCAACATGATCCCCACGCAGTGGGGCGACGCGATGCTGCTCGACATGCGCCACCTGGGCGAAGCGAAGATCAACGAGCGGCTGCCGCTCGTGCGCGACATGTCGATCAGCTACATGGGCGTGGACCCGGTGACCGACCCGGTGCCGGTGCGGCCCGTCGTGCACTACATGATGGGCGGCATCCACACCGACCTCAAGGCGGCGACGCCGCTGCCCGGCCTTTTCGCCGCGGGCGAATGCGCCTGCGTGAGCATCAACGGCGCCAACCGCCTGGGCTCCAATTCGCTCACCGAGCTGCTGGTGTTCGGCCGGCGCGCCGCGCTCTCGGCGATGGAGTACCTGCAATCGGGCGCGCGCGCCGCGTCGGAGTCCGCGCTCGCCACGGGCGCAGACGCGGCGCGGGGCCGCCTGCGCGAACTCCTGCAACGCACCGGCGGCAAGGAGACCGTGGCGGGGCTGCGCAGGGAGATGATGCACACGATGGAGGCGAACGCGGGCATCTACCGCACGCACGAGGGGCTCGCCGAGGCCTGCGTGAAGCTCGCCGACCTGCGCCGGCGCTACCGCGCGATCGAACTGCACGACAAGACCAACGTTTACAACACCGACCTGCTGCAGGCGCTGGAACTCGGCTCGATGCTCGATTGTGCCGAGGCGGTGGCGCAGTGCGCGCTCGCGCGCAAGGAGTCGCGCGGTGCGCACCAGCGCCTCGACTTCGCGGCAAGGGATGACCGGAATTTCCTCCGGCATTCGCTGGCGGTTTTCGATCCCGGGGCAAGCCCGAGGATTGAATACCTGGATGTCGTCATCACGAAATCGCAGCCGGGCGTGCGCGACTACTCCGGAGGGCACGAGTGATGGGCGAGCGCACGGTCGAGTTCGAGGTCCTGCGCTACAACCCCGAGAAGGACGCGGCGCCGCATTTTCAGCGCTATTCGGTGAAATGCCGCGAGGAATGGGTGGTGCTGGATGCGCTCAACCACATCAAGGAGAGCGTCGATCCCACGCTCAGCTACCGCTGGTCCTGCCACATGGCGGTGTGCGGCAGCTGCGGCATGATGGTCAACGGCGAACCCAAGCTCGCCTGCAAGAGCTTCCTGCGCGACTACCCGGGACTGATCCGCGTCGAGCCGCTGCGCCACTTCCCCGTCGAGCGCGACCTGGTCACCGTGATCGACGACTTCGTCGCCAAGCTCGCGCGCGTCAAGCCCTTCCTGATCCCGCAGCCGGGGGCGGCGCAGGCCGGCACCGGCGAGTACGCGCAGACGCCGGCGCAGCTCAAGCGCTACAAGCAGTTCACGCTGTGCATCAACTGCATGCTCTGCTACGCGGCCTGCCCCGAGTACGGGCTGATCCCGGAATACATCGGCCCGGCGGTGATCGCGCTCGGGCACCGCTGGAACGAGGACTCGCGCGACGGCGGGCGCGCGCAGCGCCAGGAGGAGCTCGCGGCGACCAACGGCGTGTGGGACTGCTCGTTCGTCGGCGCATGCTCCGAGGTCTGCCCCGAGCACGTCGATCCGGCGGCCGCCATCCAGCAGGTCAAGATCAAGAGCACGATAGACTGGTACACGGAGCACCTGATGCCATGGCTGAACAAGTAGGCCGCCGGCCGCACGTCCGGCCGATCACCTCCGAGTGGATCTTTCGCCACCCGCGCTACCTGCGCTACATGGTGCGCGAGTTCTCGTGCCTGTTCATCGGCGCCTGGACGCTGATGCTGGTGTGCGCGCTCGGGCGCCTGTCGGAGGGGCCCGAGGCCTGGGGCAGGTTCCTGGAGGGGCTGAAAAGCCCCTGGGTCGTCGCGTTCCACGTCCTCGCGCTCGCGTTCGCCGCCTACCACAGCTTCACGTGGTTCCAACTCACGCCCAAGGCCCTGCCGGTTCAGGTCGGCGAGAAGTTTCTGCCCGACGACGTCATCGCGGGCGCGCACTTCGGCGCCTGGGCCGTGCTCTCGCTCGCCATCCTCTTCTTCGCCGGGGCGTTCTGACCGTGGCGCGCTCGAACAAGCCGATCGTCTGGGGTCCGTTTGCCGCGGGCGGCACCCTGACCGCGTTCCTCAGCCCGGCGCTGATCCTGCTCACGCTGCTCGCCGCGCTGGGTCACGCGCCGGACCTGTTCGCCTACGACCGCCTGCACGCGCTCGCCGGGCACTGGCTCGCCAGGCTCGCGCTCGCGGGCGTGGTGTTCCTCTCGCTCTGGAGCGCCGCGCACCGGCTGCGCATCACCTGCTACGACCTCGGCGTGCGCGCCGATACGCTGGTGGCGAGCGTCGTCTATGTCGTGGCGCTTGCCGGAACGGGGGGCGCGGTGCTTTACTTGGCGCGGATCTGAAGGGAGGGAGCGCCCATGAATCCGCCGCCCGCCGCCACCCGCGAAATCGCGCGCGAGGAGCGATTCAACGCCGTCTGGACGCGCGAGTTGAACGACGTGTTCGCCGACGTCGCGCCGTACTACGATCGGGCCAATTACATCGCCAGCCTCGGGCTGTGGGGCTATTTCCTGCGTCAGTTCATGTCCACCGTGGACATCCGCCCCGGGGAAAAGATGCTGGACGTCTGCGCCGGCACCAACGCCATCGGCATCGCCCTGCTTGGGCGCGAGCCGACGCTGGAGGTGCACGCGATCGACCGCAGCGCGGCGATGCAGGAGGTGGGCCGCCGCAACGCCGAGGCGCTCGGCTTCACCATCAGGAGCGTGATCGACGACGTGCACACGCTGCCGTACCCGGACAACTCCTTCGACGTCGTCACGCTGCAATTCGCCTCGCGCCATCTGCGCATCCGCAGGGTCGCCGAGGAAGTCCGGCGCGTGCTCAAGCCGGGCGGCCGCTTCTACCACAGCGACATGCTGCGGCCGGCCAACCGGACGATCGAGCGGCTGTACTACGCCTATTTGCGTTTCTGCCTCTGGTTCACGGGTTTCCTGTTCCGCAGCGGCCAGCCGGCGCTCAACTGCAAGGAGTACTTCATCCAGGCGCTGCAGATGTTCTATTCGGCCGAGGAGCTGAATGACATGCTCGAGGACGTCGGCTTCCGTGACGTCACCCACAAGACGGTGTTCCACGGCATGCTCGGCTTCCACCGCGCGGTCAAGCCGGGGGCGAACGCCGCGCCGGGCTGAACCGGGAAAAGGCACTCGCGGGCTGCAACGCCAGGCTGCTCGCCGAGTTCAGCCGCCGCACCGCGGCCCGCCTGCGCGGCGCGCTGGCGCTGCGGCTTGCGCTGCGCGCGATCGAGCCGGTGCTCGCGGAAAACGTGGCCAAGGAAGCGCGCAAGGACGCGCTGGTGATCGGCTGCGCGGCGCAGGCGCTGGCGGCGGGTTCTCCGCCCGGCGCGGCGGCGCTCGAGCGCCTGCTCGCGGATGCGCGCGCGATCGACCGCCAGTTCCTCGCGCGCGCCGCGGCGCTGCCCCTGCGCCTGGAGATCCCCTATGCCAGGATCGAGCCGCTGCGCCGCCGGCGGATCGCGCTCGGCCTGGAGCTCGCTTACCGGAGCCTCGCCGCCTGGCGCGGCGGGCAACGATTGCGCGAGCAGTGGAGCGCGCAGGAGCTCGAGGAGCGCCTGCGGGCAATGCTGGTGCTGTATTGCGAGGAAGCCACCGAGGTCGGACGGGGAGTGCGTACGAGCGGGCCGCTTGCGGCACTGCGCGGGCATGCCGCCGTCCACTTGCGGCAGGTGATGGTGGAGGTCGCGGGCCGACTCGCGGCGGAGGCCGCGCGGGCTTTGCACCGGCCGCGTTTTGCAGCGCAAAAAAAGCCCTAATGCTGTAGAATTTACAGGGAAATCCGGGGACGCCAGGAAAAGCTCTGCATGCGCGAGCGGTTGGTCGCGGGGAACTGGAAAATGCATGGCAACCGCGCGTCGAACGGGGCGCTGCTGGAGGCCTTGCTTGCCGGCAGCGGCGGCCTGCAAGGGGTGGAATGCGCGGTCTGCGTTCCGTATCCCTACCTGGGAGAAGTGGCGGCCCGCCTGCGAGGCACGCGGCTCGCTTGGGGTGCGCAGAACCTGAGCGAGCACGCGCAGGGCGCGTACACGGGCGAGGTCTCGGCGGCGATGCTGGCCGAGTTCGGCTGCCGCTACGTGCTTGTCGGGCACTCGGAGCGGCGCCAGTTGTACGGCGAGACCGACGCGGCGGTGGCCGCGAAGTTCGCCGC
>JADLES010000046.1 GCA_020845995.1 Burkholderiales bacterium
TCGCAGGCGACCTTCGATGCGGCGGAAGCGGCGGCGAAGAAGATCGGCAAGACGCCGGTGCAGGTAAGGAACTCCCCGGGCTTCGTCGTCAACCGGCTGCTGTGCCCGATGATCAACGAGGCGGCGTTCGCGCTGGGCGAAGGGCTTGCCACCGCCGAGCAGATCGACCAGGCGATGAAGCTGGGCGCCAACCACCCGATCGGCCCGCTCGCGCTCGCCGACCTGATCGGCCTGGATGTCGAACTCGCGGTGATGCAGGTGCTTTTCGAGGGCTTCAAGGACCCGAAGTACCGCCCGGCGCCGCTGCTCGTGGAAATGGTCGAGGCCGGTTACCTCGGCCGCAAGACCAAGCGCGGCTTTTTCAGCTACTGAGCGGTCGACGGCGCGCGCGCCGCAGGCGCGAAACGCAGCACGCAATAGGCGGCCACGCCGGCGATGATCGAACCCGCGAGGATGCCGAGCCGGCTGGCGACGGCGAGGTGGGCGTCCTCGCCCTGGAACGCGAGCGTGGCGATGAACAGGCTCATCGTGAAGCCGATGCCGCACAGCAGCGCGGCGCCGAACATGTGCGTCCAGCCGACGCCTTGCGGTAGACGGCCCATTCCAAGCCGGACCGCGAGCCAGGTCGCGCCAAACACGCCCGCGAGCTTGCCGAGCACCAGGCCGGTGGCGATGCCCGCCGGCGCCTTCTCGAGCAACACCGTCAGCGCCATGCCCTCCAGCGAGACGCCCGAGTTCGCAAACGCAAACAACGGCAGGATACCGAACGACACCACCGAATGCAGTTCGCCCTCGAGCTGGCTGAGCGGGGGCGGATCGACCGGCACGCGCAGCGGGATGAACAGGGCAAGGGCCACGCCGGCAAGCGTCGCGTGCACGCCGGACTTGAGCACCGCCGCCCACATCACGAGGCCGATGAACAGGTACGGCTGGATCGCGACCACGCCCCGGCGATTGAGCAACGCCAGCACCGCGCCGGCGGCCGCCGCAACGCCGAGCGCATCGACCGCGATCCGCTCGGTGTAGAAAAACGCGATCACGAGAATCGCGCCAAGGTCGTCCAGGATCGACAGCGTCAGCACGAAGAGCTTCAGCGCCGGCGGCACGCGCCCGCCCAGGAGCGCGAGCACGCCGACCGCGAACGCGATGTCGGTCGCGGTCGGAATCGCCCAGCCGCGCATCTCCACCGGATCGCCCCAGTTGAGCCACGCATAGATCAGGCCGGGCACCACCATGCCGCCGATGGCAGCAAGCGCCGGAAGCGCGACCTCGGCGGGGCGGGAGAGTGCGCCCGCCAGCATTTCCCGCTTCAGCTCCAGGCCGACCAGCAGGAAAAACACCGCCATCAGGCCGTCGTTGATCCAGAGCAGCAGGGGCTTCGCGATCTCGAAGGCGCCGAAGCGGACCTCGACCGGCGTATCGAGAAACAAGCCGTAATGCGCCGCGGCGGGCGAGTTCGCACAGAGCATCGCGAGGACCGCGCCGGCGAACAGCAGGATGCCGCCGGCCGCCTCCAGGCGCAGGAAATCGCGGACGCTCGAGCGGATCGAAATCACGGCGGCAAGAATACCTGCGTCAGAGCGCGCCGACGGCGAGGTAGCGCGCGAGCCGTCCGGCGGCCATGAAGCCGAGCGCGGCGAACCAGTTCACCCGCAGCCAGCCGGCCGCAAGGCAGAGCCCGTCCCCGACGATTGGCAGCCAGGCAAAGAGCGTGGCCGCGGGGCCGTAGCGACGAACCGTTCGCAGGGTTTTTTCGTTGAAGCGCCTTCTCGCCGGGAACAGTCGCCCGATCAGGTAGCTGGTCATGCCGCCCGCGGTGTTGCCGAGCGTGGCGAGCGCGATCGCCAGCGCGGCATGTTCCGGATGCAGCTTCAGGTAGCCGTACAGCACTGCCTCGGAGGAAAAGGGAACCACGGTCGCGGCGAGGAAGCTGGCGGCGAAGACCGCGGCGAGGCCGCCGTCGACAGTGAGCAGGGCTTGCACGGTGTGCTACGCTTTTTGCGATGAAACGCAAAGATTATCTCGAACGCATCCTCAAGGCGCGCGTCTACGACGTGGCAATCGTCTCGCCGCTCGAATTCGCGCCCGGGCTGTCGCGGCGCCTGGGCAACCGGTTGCTGCTCAAGCGCGAGGACCTGCAGCCGGTGTTCTCCTTCAAGCTGCGCGGCGCCTACAACAAGATGGCGGGACTGCCGCCGGCGAACCTGGCGAAGGGCGTCATCGCCGCGAGCGCGGGCAACCACGCGCAGGGCGTGGCGTTGGCGGCGCAGAAGCTCGGCTGCCGCGCGGTGATCGTGATGCCGGTGACGGCGCCGAGAATCAAGGTGGAGGCGGTGGCCGCGCGCGGCGCCGAGGTCGTGCTGCATGGCGACAGCTATTCGGATGCCTACCGGCACGCGCTCAAGCTCAAGCGCCGCCGCGGCCTGACCTTCGTCCACCCCTACGACGACCCCGAAGTGATCGCCGGGCAGGGGACCATCGGCATGGAGATCCTGCGCCAGAGCGCGCGGCCGATCCACGCCGTGTTCCTCGCGGTGGGCGGCGGCGGCCTGATCGCCGGGGTGGGGGCCTACATCAAGCGCCTGCGCCCCTCGGTGCGCGTGATCGGCGTCGAGCCGGTGGACGCCGACGCCATGGTGCGCTCGCTCAAGGCCGGGCGCCGCGTGGTGCTGGAGCACGTCGGCCTCTTCGCCGACGCGGTGGCGGTCAAGCAGGTCGGCAAGGAGACATTCCGCCTGGCGCGCAAGTTCGTCGATGAAATGGTGACCGTCGACACCGACGAGATGTGCGCCGCGATCAAGGACGTGTTCGAGGACACGCGCGTGGTGCTCGAGCCTTCGGGTGCGCTGGCGATCGCCGGCGCCAAGGCCTGGGCCGCGCGCCACGGCGTGCGCGGAAAGACGCTGGTCGCGGTGGCCTGCGGCGCCAACGCCAACTTCGACCGCCTGCGCTTCGTCGCCGAGCGCGCCGAGGTCGGCGAGCACCGCGAAGCGGTGCTGGCGGTGACCCTGCCCGAGCGGCGCGGCAGCTTCCGCCGCTTCCTCAAGGCGCTGGGTGGGCGCAACGTGACCGAGTTCAACTACCGGATGCAGGACCCGCGCGA
>JADLES010000047.1 GCA_020845995.1 Burkholderiales bacterium
AGCGGCCAGAAGGCCGGAGCTTCCTTGTCGTTGAGCTGCATGTTGGCCGCCACCACCAGCTTCTTGTCGGCCTTGAGCTTCTCGCGCAGGATCTGCATGGAGTCGGGGGCGGCGGGCTTGGTCTGCGCGTAGGCCGGCGCGAGCGAAAGCGCGAGCACGCAAAGCATTGCGATCTTGAGCATTTTCATGTGCGTTTCTCCGGGTAGTCGATGGCAGGCGGTTCTGCGCGCTGCGCGGGTACTCTACCATCCGCGCACGCGGCGGGTCCTCTCCGGTGCGTCAGGCGAGCCCCGGAAACAGCTGGCGCAAGCCTTCGGCCATGGTCTGGATGGCGAGCGCGGCGAGCAGCAGGCCGAGCAGACGCGTCGCGATGTTGAGGCCGGTGGTTCCCAGCCGGGCGCCGATCGGGTGCGCGAGCCGCAGGGTCAGCCAGGTCAGCGCGCAGACCGCCGTGATGCAGCCAAGGATCGCGGCGAAGTGCGCGGCGCCGCCGGCCTGCGCGGCGAGGACGGTGGTGCTGATGGCCCCCGGCCCGGCGAGCAGCGGCACGGCGAGCGGGACCACCCCGGCGTGCTCGCCGCTTTGCAGGGCGCGCGCCTCGTCCTGGGTCTGCCGGACCGCGCCCGCCTGCGCGTTGAGCATCGCCAGCGCCATCAGCAGGAGCACCAGGCCGCCGCCAACGCGGAACGCGGGCAGGCTCGCTCCGACCAGCAGTAGCAGCTGCTCGCCAAAGAGCGCCGAGCCGGCGAGGACCGCGAACACGGTGACGGTGATCACGTTGACCAGGCGCATCCGCTCCGCGTCGCCGCGCGAGGCGGTCACCGCGAGGAAGATCGGCACCGCCAGGAACGGATCGAGTACCGCCGCCAGCGTGACCAGGAACCGGGCGTACCCGGAGGCAGGCAGCAGCCCGTCCAGCACGCCGCTACTTCTTCGCGCGCGCGGCCATCGCCTCCTGCGCCGCCTTGCGGCCGGCGTTGACCTGGGCGACGGCCGGACGCTCGCCGAGCATCTTCACGTAGGGTTTCGCCTGCGGGATCGCATCGAGGAAATCGCGCCCGTAGGCGAGCTTGGTCGAGAGCGAGACGAGCGGCAGGTGCACCGCGGCCGCGCAATCGGCGAGCGTGAAGCCCTTGCCGGCGATGAAGGGCTCGAACCTCGCCAACGCCTTGAGCGCGTGGATGCCCTTCTCGAGATCCTTCGCCACCGCATCCTTTGCCGCGTCGGCAATCGTGCCGCCAAAAAACACCGCGCTGTACAGGCGTCGCGCCACCAGCTCCAGGTGCAGCTCGATCACCGTGACCAGCTCGCGCACCTTGGCGCGCGCGAGCGGCTCCCCGGGCAGCAGCGGCTTCTGCGGGTAGGCGTCCTCCAGGTACTCGAGGATCACCCCCGATTCGCACAGGCGCGCGCCGTTCACCTCGGCGTACGGCACCTTGCCCATCGGGCTGCGCGCAAGATAGTCGTCCTTCTGCGACGGCGTCACCGTGAAATCCTCCTCGAAGGCGACGCCCTTCTCCAGCAGCGCGATCAGCACCTTGTTATGGTAGTTGCTGACGCGGAATCCGCACAGCTTGAACATGGCGCTCCTTTCGGATTTCTTTGGTGGCATTATAGGGCCGGCATGAACGCACCCGCGACCGAGCCGATCAGCGAAGCCTGGCTGAAGAAAAGGATCTGGCCGCGCTTCACGCGCACGCGCAAGGAACACCGCAAGATCTACCTCGCCAGCCACTCGCTCGGCCGGCCGCCGGACCGCACGGCGCAGGACCTGCAGCACGCGCTCGATCTCTGGTACCACGACATGGGCGCGGCCTGGAGCGACTGGCGGGCGGCGCGCGAGCGCTTTCGCGCCCTGGTCGCGCGGCTGATCGGCGCCAAGCGTCCCGATTGCGTGATCCCCAGGGCGAGCGCCGGGCAGGGCCTGCGCGCGGTGCTGAACGCCCTGCAGAGCGAGAAGAAGTCGAAGCTGCGCGTGGTGGCCTCCGACGGGGAATTCGATTCCATCGATTTCATCCTGCGCGTGTACCGCGAGCAGGGCCGGCTCGACCTGCGCGTGATGCCCTGGCGCGACCTTTCGGCCGGCAACGCCGACCTGGTGGTGGTCTCGAGCGTGCAGTTCCGCACCGGCGAGTGGTTCCACAACCTGCCGAAGTTACTGCGCGCGGCGAAGGCCGCCGGCGCGCTGGTGCTGATCGACGCCTACCACCACGCCGGCGTCCTGCCGCTCGATGTGCACGCGCTTGGCGTGGATTTCGCGATCGGCGGCTGCGCCAAGTACCTGCGCGGCGGACCCGGCGCCGGCTGGCTCTACGTGCGCCCCGGGCTGGTCGAGACGATGCGCACGCCCGACACCGGCTGGTACGCCAAGGACAAGCCGTTCGCGTTCGAGCGCCCCGATCCGCCGCAGTTCGCCGCGGGCGGCGACGCCTGGCTGGAATCCACGCCCGCGGTGCTCGCGCCGGTGCAGGCGATGGCGGGCCTGGAGGTGACGCTGGAGCTGGGCGTCGAGCGGCTGCGCGACTACTCGATCGAGCAGAAGCAGCTGCTCGCCGACTTCCTGCAGCTGCGCGGCATCGAGTCCGCGGGCGCCGGCGACGAGCACGGCGCCTTCCTCACCATCGAGCACGCCGACACGCCCCGCCTTGTCGCCGGCCTGGCGCGGCACAACATCGTCGTGGACGCGCGCGGGGACTACCTGCGCATCTGCCCCGACATCCTCAACACCGAAGGAGAGCTGGCGCAGGTAGCCGAGGAGCTGGCCGCGCTGATGGGGCGCTAGGCCTACTGCTTCTTCGTCGCCAGCGCCTCGGCGACCGAGGTCTGCTCGGCGATCTCCTGCTTGGCGATGGCGTTGCGGTGCACCTCGTCCGGGCCGTCGGCGAAGCGCAGCGTCCTCTGGTGCGCGTAGGCGTGGGCGAGGCCGAAGTCATCCGCGACGCCGCCGCCGCCGTGCACCTGCATCGCCCAGTCGATCACCTGGCAGGCCATGTTGGGCGCGAGCACCTTGATCATGGCGATTTCCTTCCTCGCCACCTTGTTGCCCACCATGTCCATGCGCCAGGCCGCGTGCAGCACCATGAAGCGCGCGCTGTCGATCATGATGCGCGCATTGGCGATGCGCTCGCGCGTCACGCCCTGCTCGGCCACCGTGCGGCCGAAGGCGACGCGGCTGGTGGCGCGCTTGCACATCTTCTCCAGCGCGCGCTCGGCCTGGCCGATCGAGCGCATGCAGTGGTGGATGCGCCCCGGCCCGAGGCGCCCCTGCGCGATCTCGAAGCCGCGCCCTTCGCCGAGCAGGATGTTCGCGGCGGGCACGCGCACGTCCTTGAACTCGATTTCCATGTGGCCGTGCGGCGCGTCGTCGTAGCCGAACACCGACAGGTGGCGGACGATGCGGATGCCCTTGAGGTCCGCGGGCACGAGGATCATCGATTGCTGGCTGTGGCGCGAGGAGTGGTCGGGGTTGGTCTTGCCCATGACGATGTAGACCTTGCAGCGCGGGTCGCCGGCGCCCGAGGACCACCACTTGCGCCCGTTGATGACGTACTCGTCGCCCTCGCGCGTCATGCGCATCTGGATGTTGGTCGCATCCGACGAAGCGACCGCCGGTTCGGTCATGAGGAACGCGGAACGGATCTTTCCCTCCAGCAGCGGGTCCAGCCATTGCTTCTTCTGCTCCTCGGTGCCGTAGCGCTCGAGGGTTTCCATGTTGCCGGTATCCGGCGCCGAGCAGTTGAACACCTCCGGGGACCAGGGCACGCGCCCCATGATCTCGCACAGCGGCGCGTAGTCCAGATTCGACAGGCCGCCGCCCGGCAGGCGCGGCGACTTCGGCAGGAAGAGGTTCCACAGGCCCGCCGCCTTCGCCCTCGGCTTCAGCTCCTCGATCACCGGCACCGGCTGCCAGCGCTTGTCGCTCTTCACGTGGGCGGTGTACTTGGGCTCGTTCGGGTAGATGTGCTCTTCCATGAACGCGATCAGCTTTTTCTGCAGTTCCCTGGTCCTGGCACTGTATTCGAAATCCATCATCCGCTCCTTTTCAGTATTTTCTCGACCTGCGCCCAGCCCAGCTCGCCCAGGGGGCGCGCGCGCGCGCCCGCCTCGCGCGCGTGCTCGCTCGCGGCGGTG
>JADLES010000048.1 GCA_020845995.1 Burkholderiales bacterium
CGGGTTCACGATCCACTCCTCGCGCCAGGATGCGGTCAGCACGATGCCCTCCTCGGTGACCTCGGTCACGTTCAGGCCGAGCCACTGGTGGAACTTGGCGACGGCGATGCGGGCTTGCAGCTCCTGCTGGTTCATTTTCGGCATGGTTGCGGTCTTCTCCCGGGATGGACGGCCGTTCAGGCGCGCGGCGGTTCCGCGAGCGCTGCGTCGATCGCGCGGCCGATGCGCGCCGCGTCGCCGACCTCCTGCATCAAGAGCAGTGCCAGACGCGCAAGTATCATTGGCGTGCGCGACTCGCCCGCGTCGGTCAGCGCGTAGCAAAGGCGCGTGTAGGCTTCGTCGAGTTCCTGGGCGTTCATCGGCGTCTCCTATGCGGTCGCGGGCGCGGGCGCACGCGCACGCGCGAGCGCCGCGGCGATCTCGGCCGGCGCCGCCTGGCGCCAGCGCGCGAGCACGTGCCCGTCGGGCCGCACGAGGTAGAGCGTGCCGGGGACGGCGCCGTAGAGGGGGTACAGCCGGCCGGTGACGTCCTCGGCCGGCGGGATCGCCACCACCTCCAGCGGCAGCGGCGTCTCGATGCGCGGCGCGGCGTCCGCTTCGCCGAACCAGAAGGCGGTGAAATGCGGCCCGAGCAGGCTCGTGAGATGCGTGTCGCGCCCCGCATGGCGCAGCGGACACTCGGGCAGGATCCAGCCCGGAGCCGGGCCGGCGGCGAACCCGGCCGAGCGCTCCGGAAACGCGTTCAGCGGCGAAGCGGCCAGCGGGATCGCCGAGTGCTGGCGCGGGTTCGCCAGCTGCGCGAGCGCGGGATGCCTCTCGGCGAGCGAGAGCACCGCGTCGCGCATCAGGCGGAACGGCCGCGACGGCGGCGCCATGAATTCGGCGCCCTTCATCGCGTAGCGGTGGTTCTCGCGCGCCGCGTAGACGCGCTCGGCGCTGTACGTCTCCAGCAGCGCCGGCTGCGCGAGGCCGCGCGCCACGTAGGCGAGCTTCCAGGCGAGATTGTGCGCGTCGTCGACCGCGGAGTTCATGCCGCGCACGCCGAAGATCGGCACCAGGTGCGCCGCGTCCCCCGCGAACAGCACGCGCCCGTGCAGGTAGCGCTCCAGCGTGAGCGCGCTCGCGCGGTACAGGCTCATCCAGACCGGCTCCCACTTGCGCGCGAGCCCGAGCATGCGCAGGTGCGCGTCCACCTGGGCGAAGACCCGCTCGGGCTGCATTTCGAGCGCCTCGTCGTCCTCCTCGTTCAACTGGTAGTCGAAGCGCACCATGCCGTTCGGCTTCTTGTACATGAGCAGCGTGCCGCCGGGCTTGGAGGGCGGATCGAACCAGCAGCGCCGCCCCGCCGGCAGGCCCTCGGTGTCCATGCGCACGTCGATGATCACGTAGCGCCCCTCGTAGCGCATGCCGGTCATCGGCAGCCCGAGCAGGCCGCGCACGGTGCTGCGGCCGCCGTCGCAGGCGACCACCCAGTCCGCCTGCAGCGCGTAGTCGCCAGCGGGCGAGGCCACCTCGAGGCGCACGCCCGCGGAGTCCTGCGCGAGGCCCGCGACCCGCGACTGCCAGCGGATGTCGATGTCGCCGCGCCGGCCCGCCTCCTCGACCATCAGCTGCTCGATCCAGTTCTGCAGGTGGCTGATCGCCGGCGGGTATTTCTGATTCTCGTCGTGCGGCATGTCGAAGCGGAAGACTTCGCGGTCGCGCCAGTAGGTCCAGCCGGTGCGCCAGCCGAGGCCGTCCGCCATCACCTGCCCGACGATGCCCAGGCGCTCGAGAATCTCGAAGGTGCGGCGGGTGAATGCGCCCGCGCGGCTGCCGCTGCAGACCGTGTCGTCGGCCTCGAGCACGACCACCGGCACGCCGTGGATCGACAAGCCGAGCGCGAGCGCGAGCCCGGTCGGGCCGCCGCCGGCGACCACCACCGGGTGGCGCCGGCCGTCGGCGCCGTCGCGCACCGTCGCGGGGCGGGACGCCGCGTGGTGGACGTAGGGAAAATATTCGCTAAACGTGGTTTCCAAGCAAATGATTCAACCGATTTATCGCGATCCTGCGGATGTTTTATACCATTGATTGCGTTTTTTCAGGGAAATAGTTATTGTTCAACCCCTGCAAACGCCGGCGCCGCGCGCCGCCCGGAGCCACGCGCATGCCCTACTTCATGACAGTCGGTCACGTGCCGCGCAAGCGGTTCTCGCAGCATCGCGGCGAGGACGGGCGGCTGCTCGCGGCCGAGGTGATGGGCGAGGAGGGCTTCTCCTCGGACATGTCGCTGCTCTATCACCGGCACCCGCCCTCGGAGGTCGTGCAGGCCGGCGCCGCGGACCTGCCCGCGCCGGCGTACGCGCCGAACCACCCGCTGCTGCCGCGCCTGTTCGACGTCGCCGCGCTCGCCGGCGGCGGCGACCCGGTGACCGGGCGCCTGCCGCTGGTCGGCAACCAGGACGTGTCGATGCACTGGGTCAGCGCCACCGCCGCCTCGCCGCTCTACCGCAACGCGGTCGGCGACGAGTTGACCTACGTGCACGAGGGCGCGGCGCGCATCGAGTCCGTGTTCGGCGTCCTCGAGCTCGCCAAGGGCGACTACCTCGTGATGCCCAAGGCGACCACGCATCGCTGGGTGCCCCTCGGCGCCGAACCGCTGCGCGCGCTGGTGTTCGAGACCACCGGTCACGTGCGCCCGCCGCGGCGCTACCTCACGCAGCACGGGCAGTACCTGCAGGAGGCCCCGTACTTCGAGATGGACCTGCGCCGGCCGGAGGGCCCGCTGCTTGCCGAGAGCGGCGCCGCCGAGGTGCTGGTGCGCACAAGCGAGGGCGTGACCCGCTACCGCTATCGCCACCATCCGTTCGACGTCGTCGGCTGGTTCGGCTGCAACTATCCGTACGTCCTGAATATCGCCGATTTCTCGCCGCTCACCGGCAGCTTCCACCGGCCGCCGCCGGTGCACCAGGTGTTCGAGGCTCCGGGCTGCGTCGTGTGCAACTTCGTGCCGCGCATGCTCGACTACGACCCGCGCGCGATGCCGGTGCCCTCGTATCACTCGAACGTGGACTCCGACGAAATCATCTTCTACGCCGAGGGCAACTTCTTCTCGCGCAAGGGCAGCGGCATCCGGCGCGGCGCGGTCTCGCTGCACCCGATGGGGCACATTCACGGGCCGCACCCGGGCGCCTGGGAATCCGGCCCTGCGCGCGTCGGCCAGCGCACCGAGGAGGTCGCGGTCATGCTCGACACCTTCCGGCCGCTGCGCATCGCGCCCGCCGCGCGGTCGGTGGAGGATCCGCGCTACGTGCATTCCTGGTCCTCGGCATGAGCGTGCGCGAGCTCCTCGCCGTGCCGATGGGCGCGGCGGGCGGCATCGACGTGCAGTCCGGGGTCGCGCGCCGCGCCGGCCTGCTCTGGTGCACGCGGCAGCGCGCGGCGCGCGGCGCGGACACGGCGGTGGTCCTCGTGCATCCGTCGTCGAATTTCATGGGCCATTACGCGCTCGCGCCGCTTGCCGAGCGCGGCGTGGACGCGATCGGCATGACGACGCGCTACCTCGGCAACGAGTCCACGCTTCTCCTCGAGAACTGCGTGCTCGACATCGCCGCGGTGATCCGCCAGCTGCGCGGCGAGGGCTACCGCCGCGTCGTGCTCGTCGGCAATTCGGGCGGCGGCGGCCTCGCCGCCCTCTACCAGAACCAGGCCGAGCGCCCGACGATCCGCTCGGCGCCCTGCGGCGCGGGCCCCGACCTGACGCAGGCGGACCTGCCGCCGGCCGACGGCGTGGTCATGCTGATGGCGCACCCGGGCCGCGCGCTGCTGCTCGCCCAGAAGATGGACCCGGCGATCCGCGACGAGAACGATCCGTTCGCGCGCGACGCGGCGCTCGACATGTTCAACCCGGACAACGGCCCGCCCTACGCGCCCGGCTTCGTCGAGCGCTACCGCGCGGCGCAGGCCGCGCGCAACGAACGCATCACCGACTGGGCGCTCGCGCGCCTGGCCGAGCTGAAGGCGCGCACCGGCGGGCGCGTCGACGACCTGCCGTTCGTCGTGCACGGCACGATGGCCGATCCGCGCAATCTCGACCTGTCGCTCGACCCCTCGGATCGCAAAGCATCCACGCACTGGGGTCCGCCGGAGGTCGCCAACCTGATCCCGGCATCGATCGGCCATTACACCTCGCTGCGCTCCTGGCTGTCGCAATGGAGCCAGCGGCTTTCCAACGGCCACGGCCCCGAGCGCCTGCGCGGCGTGCGGGTCCCGGTGCACGTGATCTACGGCACCGCCGACGACGGCTGCTACCCGAGCCACGCGCGCCAGCTCTACGAGGGCGTGGCGCACGAACGCAGGACCTTGACCGCGATCGAGGGCGGCCGCCACTACCTGGCCGACCAGCCGGAGCTGAATGCGCGCTGCTGCGGCCTGCTCGCCGACTGGGCGCGCGCCCTCTGATTTTCACTCTCCAGGACCCGCATGCCCGCCGCCGCCCGCACCGCCGCCGCCCACAGCAACTGGTCGAGCACCCCCGACGCCTTTGCCGCCCTCGTGCGCGAGATCGACCGCAACCTCGCGGCGCTCGGGGACGCGCTCCGCCCCGCGCGCGCCGAGGCCGCGCGCCGCGCGCTCGCGGCGCACCTTGGCGAGGCGACGCTGCTGGACGGCATGCGCTGCGTGCTGCGCTCGCGCGCCTACAGCCGCGTGTTGCTGCACGCCGATCCGGCGGGTCGATTCAGCGTGCTCGGCCTGGTCTGGCCGCCCGGCAGCCGCACGCCGGTGCACGGCCACTACGCCTGGTGCGCGTTCGGACTGCACAGCGGCGCGCTCATCCAGGAGACGTACGACGCCTGGGCGCCCGGCGACGAGGCGCCGCGCGGCTTCCTCGGCGCGCGCGAGCTCGCGACCGGGGAGCCCTGCTGCGACGCTTCCGACGGCGCCTTCGTGCACCGACTCGCCAACCGCTCGCGCGGCCTGGCGATGTCGCTGCACGTCTACGGCGTGCCTGCCGCGCGCATCGAAGACGGCGTGAACCGGGTCCTGGGCGCGTGAACGAGGATGCGCGCAACCTGGGCGACCTGCTGGGCGGCGTCGAGCGCGCACGCCCGGCGCTGATCGACTGCCGGGTCTGGGAACACCCGGCGACCGTGAGCTTCGGCGAACTGGACGACGCGGCCGACGCGCTCGCGCGCGGCTTCTCCGAGCGCGGCCTTGCGCGCGGCGAGCGCGTCGCTCTCCTCGCGGCGAATCGGGCGGAGCTTGTCGCCGCCTATCTCGGCGCCATGCGCGCCGGCCTCGTGCCAGTGCCGGTCAACCACAGGTTCCCGCGCGCCATGATCGAATTCGTGCTGGCGGATTCGGGCGCGCGCCTGGTGCTGTGCGACCCGGAGCGGCGCGCGCTCGTGCCGGCCGACCTGCCCGCGGTGGAGTTCGGCGCCCCGGCCTGGGACGCGCTGCACCGGCCCGGCCGCTTCGAGGCCGTCGACCCCGCGCCGCGCGAGGTCGCGATGATCCTCTATACCTCGGGCTCTAGCGGCCAGCCCAAGGGCGTGCGGCTGACGCACGAAGGCCACCTGTGGGCGATCCGCATGCGCCTTCGCGGGGGCCCCTATTCGGAGCACCGCCTGCTGATCGCGGCGCCGCTCTTTCACATGAACGGCCTGGGCACGCTCAAGTTCGCGCTTGCCGCCGGGGCCGCGGCCGTGCTGATGCCGCAGTTCGACACGCGCCGCTACATCCAGGCGATCGAGCGCTTCGGCTGCACCTGGCTCACCTCGGTGCCGCCGATGCTGGCGATGATGTTCGCCGAGAAGGCGCTGTTCGAGGCCACCGACGTCGCCAGCGTGAAGGCGATCCGCATGGGCTCGGCGCCGGTGAGCGCGCAGCTGCACGCGCAGGTGCGCGCGGCTTTCCCGAATGCGCGCATCCTCAACGTCTACGGCACCACCGAGGCCGGCCCGGTGGTGTTCGGGCCCGATCCGCAGGGGCGGCCCAAGCCCGATGCCGCGCTCGGCTGGCCGCAACCCGGCGTCGAGCTGCGGCTGCTCGACGCCGAGGGGCGCGAGGCGGCCGAGGGCGAGCTGCTGCAGCGCACGCCGGCGCTGATGCTGGGCTACCTGAACGACGAGGAGCGCACGCGCAAGGCGCTCACGCCGGAGGGCTGGTACCGCTCGGGCGACGTGTTCCGGCGCGACGCCGAGGGCTGCTACTGGTTCGTCGGCCGCACCGACGACATGTTCGTGAGCGGCGGCGAGAACATCTTCCCGAGCGAGGTCGAGCTGATGCTCGCGCGCCATCCGGGCGTCGCCCAGGCCTGCGTGGTGCCGGTGCCCGACGCCCTCAAGGGAACCAAGCCGGTCGCCTTCGTGGTGCCGCGCGAGGGCGCCGCGCCGACCGAGGCGGCGATCCAGCGCCACGCGCTCGACAGCGCCCCCGCCTACCAGCATCCGCGCATGGTGATCTTCGTGCCCGAGCTGCCGCTCGCCGGCACCAACAAGGTGGACCGCAGGCGGCTGGAGCGCGAGGCGCTCGAGCGCTGGGCGGCCGCGACCGACCATTTGCGAACCAAGGAGCAGCGATGAAAGCAGCGGTGATTTACGAACACGGCGGCCCCGGCTCGATCCAGTACAAGACCGACTTCCCGGACCCGGCGCCGGCGGCGGGCGAGGTGGTGGTGCGCGTGCGCGCGACGACGCTCAACTACCACGACATCTTCACGCGGCGCGGCATGCCCGGCATCAAGGTGCCGATGCCCTGCATCATGGGCCTGGACTTCGCGGGCGAGATCGCCGCCCTGGGCGCGGGCGTGCAGGGCTGGAAAGCGGGCGACCGGGTGATGATCGACCCGGTCGACCGCGTCGGCCCGGGCGGCCTGATCGGCGAGGTCCGCCCCGGCGGCCTGGCCGAGTATTGCGCGGTCCCGGTGGCGCACCTGGTGCGCATGCCCGATGGCGTCAGCTACGAGGACGCGGCCTGCCTGCCGGTCGCCTACGGCACCGCGATCCGGATGATGTACACCATCGGCCAGATCCAGCCGAAAGACAAGATCCTGATCCTCGGCGCCTCCGGCGGCGTCGGTACCTGCTGCGTGCTGCTCTCGAAGCTGGCCGGCGCGGAGGTGATCGCCTGCGCGAGTTCGCCCGCCAAGCTCGAGCGACTGCGCCAGATGGGCGCCGATCATGTCATCGACTACACGAAGGAGGACTTCGCCAAGTGGATCTACGCGAAATTCACCAAGCCGCACCGGCGTAAGTTCGAGGGCGGCGTCGACGTGGTGGTCAACTTCACCGGCGGCGACACCTGGGTGCCGTCGCTGAAGGTCGTGCACCGGCGCGGCAAGGTCCTGACCTGCGGCGCCACCGCCGGCTTCGACCCGAAGGAGGACCTGCGCTATATTTGGTCGTTCGAACTGCAGGTGCTCGGCTCGAACAGCTTCATGCGCGAGGATCTGGTGAAACTGCTCGAGCTGATCCAGCAGGGCAAGCTCAAGCCGATCATCGACAAGGAGCTGCCGCTCGTCGAGGCGAACGAGGCGTTCCGGCTGATCGAGGAACGCGAGATCTTCGGCAAGGTCGTACTGAAGCCCTGAGGCAGGTGAAATTCCGCTCCAACCAAGAGGAATCCCCATGAAAACCCTGATCTCCCTGACCGCCGCGGCCCTGCTCGCGGCCCTCGCCCCGGCGCACGCGCAGGACTTCCCGCAGCCGGGAAGGCAGGTGCGCCTGCTCAACCCGTTCCCCCCCGGCGGCACCGCCGACACCCTGTCGCGTGCGATCGCGGCGCGCATGTCGCAGCAGATCGGCGTGCCGGTGGTGGTGGAGAACAAGCCGGGCGCCTCGACCCAGGTCGCGGTGCGCGAGCTGATCAAGTCCGAACCGGACGGCCACACGATCCTCTACACGGTGACCGGCACGACCAGCCAGCTGCCGCATCTCTACGCGAAGCCGCCCTACGACCCGTTCAAGGATTTCACGCCGCTCGGCCTCGCCGCCTACAACAAGCTGATCCTGCTCGCCACCGCCTCCGCGCCGTTCGACTCGGTGAAAGGGCTGATCGAATACGCCAGGGCCAACCCCGGCAAGGTCAACTACGGCTCGTTCGGCAACGGATCGTTCCCGCACATCATCACCGAGCAGCTCAAGAAGCAGGCGGGAATCGACCTCGTGCACGTGCCGTTCAAGGGCGGCGCCGACGCGGGACGCGCGCTCCTGGCGGGCGACGTGCAGATCCTGTTCGACGCGCCGCTCACCGCGATCAACCAGGCGCGCACCGGCAAGGTCAAGGCGCTCGCGGTGGACGCCGCGCAGCGCGTGGCGGCGCTGCCGAACGTGCCGACGATGGGCGAGGCCGGCCTGCCCGGCTTCGACATCCCGGGCCTCGAGCAGCTGCTCGGCCCCCCGGGCATGTCGCCGGCGCTGGTCGCGAAGGTCAACGCCGCGCTAATGGCGGCCATCCGCTCGCCCGAAGTGACCGACATGTACAACCGCTTCGGGCTCGACCTCGTGGCGAGCAACGCCACGGAGCATGCCAGGATCATGCGCGAGAACTACGAGGCCTGGGGCGCGGTGATCCGGCGCGTCGGCGTCAAGCTGGACTGAACCGCCCCGCATGCGGCTCGTGCTGTTCGACGGCGGACGGCTGGGCCTGCTGCAGGGCGAGCGCGTCATCGACGCCGGCGGCCTGTTCGCCGGCGAGCGCCTGCGTTTCCCGCTCACGCAGATGCACCTGGCGATCGAGGACTGGGGGGCGGTGCGCCCGCGACTGGAGAAGCTCGCGGCGGCGGGCGGCGGCACGCCGCTCGCCGCCGTGCGGCTGGAGGCGCCGATGCCGACGCCGACCAAACTCGTCGGCGCGTTCTCCAACTATCGCCGCCACACGCAGGAAATGCGCGGCGCGGGCGCGGTGCAGCCGCGGCCCGACATCCTGCTGAAGGCGCCCTCCGCCATCGTCGGGCCGGCGGACGCGGTCGTGCTGCCGGGAACCGGCCATCCGGTGCACCACGAGCCCGAACTCACGCTGGTGATCGGCCGGCGCGCGCGCCACGTGGCCGCCGGCGAAGCGCTGTCGCACGTGTTCGGCTGGACCACCCTGCTCGACATGACCGTGCGCGAGGACGGCGACCGCTCGCGGCGCAAGTCGTACGACAGTTTCGCGCCGATGGGGCCGGCGATCGTCACGCCCGACGAAGTGCCCGACCCGCAGAACCTCGGCATCCGCCTGTGGGTCAACGGCGCCCTGCGCCAGGACGCGACCACGGCCGACATGACGTTCGGCATCGCGCGGATCATCGCCTACGCTTCGTCGGTGATGACGCTGCACCCGGGCGATGTCGTCGCCACCGGCACGCCCGAGGGCGTGGGGCCGGTGGTCGCGGGCGACACGATCGCGATCGAAATCGAGCGCGTCGGCCGCATGGAGATCCCGGTGCGGGGATCCGGCGGCTGATGGCCGGCGCCGCCGACTTCGACCGCGAACTCGCCGCGCAGCACCTCGCGGGCTTCTGGACCGCGCGCGTGCCGGCGCACGTTCCGGAGCGGCCGTTCCTCTGGCGCTGGGAGACGGTGCGCGCGGCGCTGCTGCGCGCGGGCCGCGAGATCGGCATCGAGGACGCCGAACGGCGCGTGATCAAGCTCTGCCACCCGCAGCTGCCCGCCGGCGCCTCCTCGCGCAGCGTGCAGTTCAATTTCTCCCTGGTCAACGGCGGCGAGACGGCGCGCGCCCACCGGCACAGCCTGGGCGCGGTGCGCTTCGTCGTCGAGGGCGGCGGCGCCTGGACGACGGTCGACGGCGCGCGCTGCGACATGGCGCCGGGCGACCTGATCCTGACCCCGGCCTGGTGCTGGCACGATCATCGCAACGACTCCGCCGAGCCGATCATCTGGCTGGACGGACTCGACGGGCCGCTGGTGCAAGCGCTGAACACGGCGTTCTTCGAGGGCCATCCGGCGCGCGCCCAGGCGGTGAACCGCACCGGATCGGCGCTGCGCTATCCCTTCACCGAGGCGCTCGCGGCGCTCGAGGCCGCGCCCGAGGACCCCTGCGACGGGCGCGTCTGGCGCTACCTCGACCGCGCCAGCGGCGCGGAACCGCTGGCGACGATGGGCTGCGAGCTGTCGCGCCTCGCGCCGGGGCGGCGCACCCGCTGCCATCGCCACACGAGCGTGGCGATGTATCACGCCGTCGCCGGCAGCGGCCGCACGCGCGCCGGCGACGAGATGCTGGAATGGTCGCGGGGCGACACGTTCGTCGTGCCGATGTGGACCTGGCACGAGCACGAGGGCCTGGGCGCGGAAGGCGGGCTGCTGTTTTCCATGAACGACCGGCCGGCGATGCGCGCGCTCGGCTTTTACCGGGAGGAACAGCGGCCGTGAACGTGATCATCGCCGGCGGCGGCATCGGCGGCCTCGCCACGGCGCTCGCGCTGCATGCGCGCGGCATCGAGGCGACGGTATACGAGCAGGCGGCCGAATTCCGGCCGCTCGGCGTGGGCATCAACCTGCTGCCGCACGCAAGCGGCGTCCTGCACCAGCTGGGCCTCGCGGACGCGCTCGCCGAAGTCGCGATCGATGCGCGGGAATACGTCTACATGAACCGGCACGGCCAGCCGATCCTCGCCGATCCGCGCGGCCTGCGCGCCGGCTACGCCTACCCGCAGTACTCGATCCACCGGGGCGAGCTGCAGGTCCTGCTGCTCGATGCCGCGCGCTGCGCGCTCGGCCCCGGGCGCGTGCGCTGCGGCATGCGGCTCGCCGCTTTCGAGGACCTCGGCGCCCGCGTGCGCGCGCGCTTCACCGCGACCGGCGGCGCGCCGGCGGGCGAAGCCGAGGCGGATGTCCTGGTGGCCGCCGACGGCATCCACTCGACCGCGCGCGCCGCGCTCTACCCGGGCGAGGGCATGCCCCGGTGGAACGGCGTCACCATCTGGCGCGGCGTGGCCGACGGCCGCCCGTTCCTCTCCGGCGGCAGCATCGTCAAGGCGGGCACCACGCGGCAGAAGTTCATCTGCTACCCGATCTCCCGGCGGCATGCCGGGCGCGGCGCGGCGCTGATCAACTGGATCGCCGACCTGCACACGCCGGAGCGGCCGTATCTCACGCGCGAGGACTGGAACCGGCCGGGGCGGCTGGAGGACTTCCTGCCGCGCTTCGAGTCCTGGAAATTTCCCTGGCTCGACGTGCCGGCGACGATCCGCGCCGCGCAGTCGGTGTTCGAATTTCCGATGGTGGACCGCGACCCGCTGCCGCGCTGGAGCTTCGGGCGCGTGACGCTGCTGGGCGACGCGGCGCACCCGATGTACCCGATCGCCTCGAACGGCGCCACCCAGGCGATCCTGGATGCGCGACAGCTCGCCGAATCGCTCGCGGACATTCCGGAGGCGGCCGCGGCGCTCGCCGACTACGAGTCGAAGCGGCTGCCGCCGACCGCGCAGATCGTGCGCATGAACCGGCAGCAGGGCCCGGACGTGATCCTCGACATTGTCGAGGAGCGCGCGCCGGAGGGCTTTGCGCGCATCGAGGACGTGGTGCCGCGAGCCGAGATTGAAAGCATTCTCGCCGGCTACAAGCAGGCCGCCGGCCACCAGCAGGCGCCGCGCTGACCCGGACGCGCCGCCGCGCGTCTACAATAGCGCCGCAGGAATGGCGATGGCGGCACTCTTCCCGGGCTTCAGGCGCGGGCGCATCCGGACCTCGGGCGCGCGAATCAACCTCGTGCACGGCGGCGAAGGTCCGCCGGTGCTGCTGCTGCACGGCTACCCGCAGACGCATGCGATGTGGCACAAGGTCGCCCCGGGGCTTGCGCGCGATTACACGGTGATTTGCGCCGACCTGCGCGGCTACGGCGA
>JADLES010000049.1 GCA_020845995.1 Burkholderiales bacterium
ACGCGCGAGGAGCTGAACCAGGCATGAGCGCCGGGCGCGAATCCCTCGGCGGCATCGCCCAAGCGGTGAGCTGCATCGACGGCTACGACCCGGACGCGCTGCGCGTGGACAGGGCCGCCGCGGCGATCCGCGCCTGCCTGGATCCGGTCAAGGATTCCGAGATCGTTGCGCTGCGGGAATCCCTCGGCCGCGTGCTGGCGCAGGACATCGTCTCCGCGATCGATGTGCCGGGCCACGACAATTCCGCGATGGATGGTTACGCGGTTCGCTTTGCCGACCTGGAGGGCGAATCAACGCTAAGACAAATCGGCGCGGCGCTCGCGGGAACGCCCTTCGATGGCACGGTCCGCGCCGGGGAGTGCGTGCGCATCATGACCGGCGCGGTGATGCCGAAGGGCGCGGACACCGTCGTGGTGCAGGAGGTCTGCCGCGTGGACAAGGCCGGCGAGCGCGTGATGGTTCCGCCCGGTCAGAAGGCCGGCCAGAACGTGCGCGCCGCGGGTGAGGACCTCAAGGCCGGCGCGCCGGTGCTCGGTCCCGGCCGGCGGCTGCGCGCGGCCGAGCTGGGCCTGATCGCCTCGCTCGGCATCGGCGAAGTCGCCGTGAGGCGGCGCCTGCGCGTGGCGTTTTTCGCCACCGGCGACGAGCTCGCCTCGATCGGCGCGCCGCTCAGGGAGGGCCAGGTCTACGACTCCAACCGCTACACGCTGCACGGCATGCTCGCGCGGCTCGGCGTGGACATCGTCGACATGGGCGTGGTGCGCGACGATCCGGCGCGGCTGGAAGCCGCCTTTCGCCGCGCCGCCGCCGAGGCCGACGCGGTCATCACCACGGGCGGCGTATCCGTGGGCGAAGCCGATTTCGTGCGCGAACTGATGGCGCGCCTGGGCGAGGTCCTCTTCTGGAAGATCGCCATGCGGCCGGGCCGGCCGATGGCCTTCGGCCGCATCGGCAAGGCCTTTCTGTTCGGGCTGCCGGGCAATCCCGTGGCGGTGATGGTGACCTTCTACCAGTTCGTGCGCGAAGCGCTGCTGCTCCTGGGCGGGGTCTCGCCATCCGCAATTCCCCTGCTGACGGCGGCAAGCGCCCGGTCCATCCGGAAGGTTCCGGGCCGCACGGAATACCAGCGCGGCATCGTCTTCCGCGAAGACGGCGGCTGGAAAGTGCGCACCACCGGCCAGCAGGGCTCGGGCGTGCTGCGCTCGATGTCGGAGGCGAACTGCTTCATCGTGCTGGAGCACGAGCGCGGGCCGGTGCAGGCAGGCGAACCGGTCCAGGTGCAGCTCTTCGAAGGCCTGCTGTGAGCCCGGGCGACCGCCGCGCGGTGGCCGCGTGGCTGCTCGCCTGCGCGGCGCTCACCCTGGCGATGGTGGTGGTCGGCGGCATCACGCGCCTGACCGAATCCGGGCTGTCGATCGTCGAGTGGCAGCCCCTCGTCGGCGCGCTGCCGCCGCTCAACCAGGCCGACTGGGAGGCGCTGTTCGCCAAGTACCGCGCCTCGCCGCAGTTCCTGAAGGTGTTCCCGGACATGACGGTGGAGGGCTTCAAGAGCATCTTCTGGTGGGAGTACGCGCACCGGCTGCTGGGCAGGCTGATCGGCCTCGTGTTTCTCGTTCCGTACCTGTTCTTCCTGTCGCGGAGAAAGCTCTCCCGGAGCCTGGCGTGGAAGCTCGCCGGCGTGTTCGTGCTCGGCGGCCTGCAAGGCGCGATGGGCTGGTACATGGTGAAGAGCGGGCTGGTCGCCGACCCGCGCGTCAGCCACTTCCGGCTCACGGCGCATCTGGGGCTCGCGCTGCTGATTTTCGCGTTCGAGTTCTGGATCGCGCTGCAGCTGATGAAGCGCGAGTCAGGACGCGGGCAGCCCCTCGCCCTGCTGGTCCTCGGGGCGGTCTTCGTCATGGCCCTGTCGGGCGGCTTTGTCGCCGGCCTGCGCGCCGGGCACGCCTACAACAGCTTCCCGCTGATGAACGGCCACCTCGTCCCGCCCGAGGCGTTCATGCTCGAGCCCTGGTGGCACAACTTCCTCTGGAACGTGGCCACCGTGCAGCTCGTGCACCGCTCGATCTTCTGGCTGCTGCTCGTGCTGGTGCCGCTGCTGTGGTGGAAGCTGAAGGACGGCTCCGCCCGCATCGCCGCGCGCCACCTGCTCGGCATGTTCCTGCTGCAGGCGGCGCTCGGCATCTCGACGCTGCTGCTGCAGGTGCCGATCCCGCTCGCGGCCGCGCACCAGGCGGGCGCGGTGCTGCTGCTCGCCTGCGCGCTGTGGACCGCGCAGCGCGCGCGCGCCTGCGGCGCCGGCGAGGTCCCGAGGCCGAGAGCCTGATCGCACCGCCGGGGATCGATGCCAGGAACACTCCTTGACGCCACCTCCGGCTCGCTGTTCATTCCCGTCCTCCCGGTCTCAACCACGGCGTACTCCCCGCACTACCTGCGGATGCGATCTTTAGGCTCCTGAGGTTCTGCCCTCAATGGTGACTCGAGCACGAGAACCTGATCGTGGCCGTAATGGCGCGTGCGAATTTTCAATCGGCCGTTCTCCTCGGCGATCGCCACGATTCTCGTCTGGTTCTCCTGCAAGGCCGGATCGGCATTGGAAACTTTCACATTGACGGACCAGTGGCGCCGCAAGTCCGGCAAATCACGACGGCTGATCGTCAGGAAGTAATCGCCCGACGACCTTCCCGAGCTGTATACATACACGGCATGATCGGCGCAGACCGCAAAGTTGCCGGGGCCGACCCCCAGGTAGGCGTGTTCCCCGACAAAGAAAGCGTGGAAGGGCAATCGTTCCACTCGCGCACGTTCGTACGAGAATCCATGTTTTTCGGGGCAGCCCGCGTTATTGTTGATCCAGGCCGCGCCGGCGGCAGGTTCCCGCCCCGTTACCTCGCCTGTCACGCGCGCCACGGACGCCCAGAAATCCGGCTCACGGGGATCCCCCGGATCGTCCAGGCCCAGAGCTTCCGCAACGACTTTTCTTGGCTGTTGATCGGCGCGAGGCAACTGCCGGTAGTCCGGACAGTAGCCCGGTCCATCCGGCGTCCAGAGGCTATTGAGGATCTCCGACCCGCTTGCGGAGGAAAGCCGAACACGTATCGCCGGTGGCGAAGCCTTTCGCGCGGTCTCCGTGCTGTACTCGAGAACAGCCGTCGGAGCTCCCCGTGCCACCTCGATCTTGACCAGGCGATCGAGTCCGGACCCGATATAGGCGTAGTCGTAGCCGTTCTCGCGCACAGTCGGGATGCCCCATCGAAGAACATCGCTGGCACGCTGGAATGGGTAGCCGCGGCTCTCGCCCTTCAATTCCACGATTGCAGGCGAAACCTTTGCGGCGCCGGCCGATGGCGGCTCGCGACTGCAGACGGCGTTGCGCTTGAACAGGACGGAACGCAGTCGCGCCTTTTCCGCCGCGGAAGCCTCCATTCTGTCCTTGACGGCAAACACAGCGGAACCGGCCAGGAGCACGGCCAGCCACACGACCCCAAGCACGCGTACCCAGGCATGCCTGGCAGCGCTCCCGTCGCTCGGGCCGATCTCCCGTACCCGCATACCGGTTGCGACCAGCCCTAAACCCATTGCCGCGAGCCACAGGAGAACGCCTGGTCCGTAGCCGTAGATCGGTCTGTCTCCCCCGTAATCCGGAAAGGCATTCAGGCGCAGTGCATCCAGCGCAAACAGGGCAGCCGCGAGGGCGTAGCCCGCGCCGCCGTGCTTGCGAAGAGCCAGCGCCAGGAGCAGAAACACGTTTGCAAGCCATGCCACGCTTGCGCCGAGAAGAGCGAGCCATCCGAAGGCGAGCAGATAGACGCCTTTGATGCCCTTGCCGGAATCGCCATACGGAACGTAGGTGTCGAAAAAAAGCGACGCGGCCCAGGCGATGAGCGCGGCAATCGCCACGACGCCCGAGCGCCCGAGGCCCCTTGCCGCGCGCGCGCCCGGATCATCCGCGCTACTTTGCGGCATCCTTCGACGCGAGCCGCAGCCTCAACTCTTCCTCCGAAATCAACGCGCGCCCCGCAAATCGGAGCCGATAGCTCCTGCTGCCGCCAGTCTCCGAGAAAAAATAGTCCTGGCACCGGAGCTCATCGCCCGACCCGTCGGAGATGGTGATGGTGAGATCCTTTCCCTGCCGCGCGAACGAAAGATCCTTGGGCTCGATGCCCTCGCCGATCCAGACGTACCCGCCCACGCATTGCTTCGATCTGCGCCCGCCGCCACGCCTCAGGTCAAAGAACTTCGCGTTCTCCTCGGCTGTCAGGGCGACCGGCTTCAGCACGCGCGAGACGAAATCGTAGGAATCGCGCGGCTGCCCGTCGATGTACGTCGGGTCCGTTGCCAGGATCCCCTGCGGACATACGGGCATCGGCGCGCCATAGGCGGCAGTCCCTCGGCGCGACGGATCCCTGTAGTACAGCACTCGCCTTCCAAGAACCTCTCTCGTCTCCCGGTCGAATACCTCCAACTCTTCGCCATAGATCCCGGCGTTCGCCTCCTCCATGCTCTCCAGCGGAGTCCAGGTAAACGCGTACCGGGCGGTTGGAACATCGGTCCGTGTTGACGCGATCTTGCCGTCCTTCAACTCGTGGCGTTCCACGAGCCGATCCGCCGCCATTCGGACTTCCAGGAAGTCATAGCGCCGATCCGGCCGGCGCAGGAACTTCTCGGCGCGGCCATCGTCCGTGTGAAAGTGGCCGTGACGCGCGCCCAGAGCAGGGGCAAGGTAAAAAACGCCATTGATGTTCTCCACGGAGCGATAAATGGATTCGCCCGCGTCTTCCCCGCAGTACCGCTGCTCCCAACCCGCCAGGGTCGGCCCGCTTCCCGTCTCAAGCTGCGATCCCCACGCAAACGCGGCGACAACGACCGCGCACATCAGGATCCAAACCAGCGCGAGGCTCGTATCGAGCGCCTCCGGCCGCGCGATCTTGCGCAGGAGGAACGAGCCCCCCACGGCGATTCCTACGAGGCAGGCGATGCCGACGACGGACTGGAACACCAGGTAGATCGCGATTCCCATGTCAGGTCCCTGGAGCGGCCGCGGGCCGCGCGACGGACTTCACGAAATGAACGAGCTTGTGCGCCGTCGGGCAGGCGAGCTTCCTCGCCGGAAAGAGCCGAAAACCGAAAGCATCGCCGCCAAAGATGGTCACGGGCGGGGAATCCAGGTAGTGCGTAAGCTGCTCGCCGAGGATCTGTCCGCTTGCGGTATCCAGGACGATCATCGTTCCGGTCGTCACGTACGGCGCTGACGCTTGTGTCGAACGCCATTCGATCGCATAGCGGCTACTCGAGGCCCTGGATTCCTGGGGGCGCCCGCTGTTGCGCGGGTCAATCGTCTGTATGGGCCCCCAGCCAGCGATGCGCTCGATTTTCGTGTATCGGACGGCGCCCTGGAGGAGAAAACGCGTCGCGACTTCCGGTGAAAGGACCGACTGGGGATGCCGGGCCGCGGGAGTTGCATTCGAACCCAGCGTAGGAATATTGACGAACACGGCCTCCACGTTGGTCGCCTTCGCGCGAATCTCCGGGCCCGGATGCAGACGACATACTTCCTTGAAGCTTTCTTCCGCGGCCATCATCTCTCGGGCTTTGACCGCGGCATGCCCTGCGAACCAGAGCGGCACGAGGATCATCCCGGAGACAATCGCAAGACGAACCCCGCGCCGGGGCACGCTTGCCCATACAACGATGATTGCCATCGCGTAGAAAGCGGGTGCTACCAGCAGCGACAGAGCCAGCATCGCCGTCCACATGTGCAGTTTCTCCCTGGAGCGGCATTCCGACTGATCTTTCGCCGCCGAAGCGACGTTACTCTACTTCGTACGAGATCACTTGGTGCGTAGGCGGACGGAG
>JADLES010000050.1 GCA_020845995.1 Burkholderiales bacterium
ATGCTCTGGACCAACCTGCTGCGCACTCTCGCCGCCTGAGGCACGCCCGTGAAAACCGTCCTCCTCGCCAAACTCGCCTTCCTGCCGCTGGCCGCCTTCTGGTTCAGCGCCACATGGATCTTCGGCGACGCGCGCACCGCCGCGCTGGCGGTCGCGGGCTCGCAGTTGCTGCTGGGCCTCGCGATGGCGGCGAGCGTCGCCCTGCGCCGCCCCTGGACGATGCTCTTCTCCGCTGCGCAATGGTCCGCGGCGCGGCACGATCCGCTCTTTCTGCGCATCAACGCGCTCCTGTCGGGCCTCTGGGCCGGCGTGTTCCTGGTTCTCGCCGTGGCCCGCTTCGCGGCGGCGCCCTCAGTCGTGAGCTGGCTGCCGCTCGCCGTGGCGGCGATCCTGTCCGTCGCCCTGCCCCCGCTGCTGGTGCGGCGCGCCCTCGCCCGCCGCATCGCCGATGCGGCCCCGTACCGCTGGGCGGCGCCGGCGCGCGCGGCGCGCGGCGCGGACGCCGACGCGCTGGTCGTCGGCGGCGGGCTGGGCGGGCTCACCGCCGCCGCGCTGCTCGCCGATGCCGGCCTGCGCGTGACGGTCCTCGAGCAGCACGTCGTCGCCGGCGGCTTCGCGCATACCTGGCTGCGCAAGGGCCGCGACGGCGACGCGCGCCCGGTGTTCCGCTTCGATTCGGGAATCCACGACGTGTCGGGCGTGTGGGACGGCGCGCCGGTCGATGGACTGCTGCGCCGCCTGCGCGTGCACGACCGCGTGCATTGGCTGCGCATGGACCACCGCTACGTGCATGGCGGTGAGCGCTTCGACGTGCCGCGCGGCTGGGAGGCATACGTCGCCGCCCTGGCGGCGCGCTTTCCCGCCGACCGCGACGGCATCGTGCGCGCGATGGCGGATATCCGCGCGATCCATGCGGCGATGTACTCCGAGGCGCGCGGCCGCAGCGGCGTGCCCGGCGCGCCCGCCACGGTCGAAGGCATGCTCGCGTTCGCGCGGCGCTACCCGCTCGCCGTGCGATGGATGCCGCGTCGCTTCGCCGACTTCCTCGGCGAGCGCGTGCGTGGCGCCGCCGCGCGCGAGGCGATCGCCGGCCTGGCGGGCTACGTCACCGATGCGCCGGCGACCGCGACGGTCGCGGACATGGTGCCGCTCTTCGGCTACTACCTGCATGGCGGTTTCTATCCGGCGGGCGGCTCCGGCCGGCTCGCCGGCGCGCTCGTCGAGGCGATCGAAGAGCGCGGCGGGCAGGTGCGGCTGAAGACCGCGGTCGAGCGCGTGCTCATCGAGCAGGGCGCTGCCCGCGGGGTGCGGCTCGCCGGAGGCGCGAACCTGCGAGCCCCGGCGGTCGTGCTCAACGCCGATTTCCTGGCGGCAACGAGCCGCCTGGTCGACCCGTCGCTCTGGCCGCGCGACTTCCGCGACGGCCTGCGCGCGATGCGCCCCGCCTGCTCCGCCATCGGCGTCGGCCTGGGGGTGCGCGGCGGCTTCGACGATGCTCGCCCGATCATCCATGTCACGGGAGACCGGGGCAGCGCGGGCATCGTGATCCCGACGCTCGTCGACCCCACGGCCGCGCCTCCCGGCTACAGCACGGTGGAAATTCTTCGACTTCTGCGGCACGACGAGGCGCGCGGCTGGTTTGGCGACACCGATACGAACGCGCTTCGGAAAGCGCCGGACTACCTCGCGCGCAAGAAATCCGCGGGCGATGACTTGATCCGCGCGGCCGAGCAGGCGCTGCCCGGCCTCTCGGCGCGCATCGTCTATCGCGCCGACGCGAGCCCGGTCACCTTCCGGCGCTACGACTGGTCGAGCGCGGGCGCCATCTACGGCTGCTGCGGCGCGCCGCGGCCGAGCGCGAAGAGCCCCATCCCCGGCATGCTTTTCGCCGGCGCCGCGACGCACGGCGCCGGCGTGGAGGCGGTGATGATCTCCGGCGCGCTTGCCGCCGAGGCACTGGTTCCGGGACTGCTCAGGAGCGCCGCCGCCGACCGCCCCGGGCAGCGCGCCGATCCGGTGCTTGCCGCTGCCTAGCGCCGCCGCCATACGGATTGCGCCCGGTGCGCAGCTCGATGCGCAGCGGCGTGCCCGACAGCCTGAACTGCTCGCGGAACCAGCCTTCGAGGTAGCGCTTGTAGGCCTCGGTGACGTGCTGCAGCGAGTTGCCGTGGATCACGATGCGCGGCGGGTTGGAGCCGCCCTGGTGGGCGTAGCGCATCTTGGGCCGGGCGTAGCCGCGCCGGTGCGGCGGCATCTGCCGCTCCACCGCCGCGATCAGCGCGCGCGTCAGCTTCGGGGTCGAGAGCTTGGCCATCGCGGCGGCGTAGGCCGCGTCCACCGCGCGCAGCACCTCGCCCACGCCCTTGCCGGATTTCGCCGAGAGGTAGAGCGTGTCGGCAAAGCCGAGAAAGCCCAGCTTCCAGGCGAGTTCCCGCCTGGCGCGCTCGCGCGCCGCCCGGTCCGCGGCGTCCCACTTGTTCACCGCCACCACCACCGCGCGGCCGCGCTCGAGGATGAAGCCGGCGACGTGCGCGTCCTGCTCGGAGATGCCCTCGAGGGCATCGAGCACCAACACCGCGACATTGGCCGCCTCGATGGCCTGCAACGTCTTCACGATCGAGAACTTCTCCACCTCCGCGCCATGCGATTTCCCGCGCTTGCGCAGTCCGGCGGTGTCCACCAGCGTGTAGCGCCGGCCGCCGCGCTCGAACGGCACCTCGATCGCGTCGCGCGTGGTGCCGGGCTCGCCGTAGGTGAGCAGGCGCTCCTCGCCGAGCAGCGCGTTGACCAGCGTGGACTTGCCGACGTTCGGCCGGCCGACGAAAGCGACGCGGGGATGTTTTCCCTCCCGGTAGACAGGTGTTTCTTCGTCCGCAAAAGGCTGCAAAACCCTTTCCATCAGGACGCTGACGCCGCCGCCATGCGCCGCAGAGATGGCGAGCGGCCGGCCCAGCCCCAGCTCGTGGAATTCCGCGGCCGCCGTCTCCGGCTCCATCCCCTCGGACTTGTTGACCGCGACCGCGACGCGTTCCTTGAGCCGCCGCAATTTCTCGGCGATGACGCGGTCGCCGGGCGCGAGCCCGGCCCGCGCATCGGCGACCAGGATCACGGCGTCGGCCTCGACGATCGCCTGCTCGGTCTGGCGCGCCATCTCGGCGTAAATCGGGTCGCCCGTGTCGGGCTCCAGCCCGCCGGTGTCGATGACGATGCACGAGCGGCGGCCGAGCGTCGCCTCGCCGTAGTGCCGGTCGCGGGTCACCCCGGGCACGTCGACCACGATGGCGTCGCGCCGCCGCGTCAGCCGGTTGAAGAGGGTGCTCTTGCCGACGTTCGGACGGCCGACCAGGGCGACCACGGGCTTCATGCCCGCTCCTCAGTTCGCCTGGAGCGCGTAGAGTCCGCCGTTCTGGGTCTGCACGAGAAATCCCTCGGCCAGCCGCTGCGGCGCGGCGCGCACCGCGCTGCCGTCGGTGGCCGCGCGGCCGATGAACGCTCCCGACTCCCGCGCGAGAAAGTGGACGTACCCCTGCAGGTCCCCCACGGCCACCTCGGTGCCGAGCGGCAGCGGAATCGAAAGCTGACGGTACGCGAGACGGTCCTGCTTCCAGATACTGCGCCCGTTCGTTCGATCGAGCGCGTGCACGGCGCCCTTGTCGTCGCTGATGAACGCGTAGCGCGCGTCGAACGAAACCCCGCTCAGGGTCGACATCTCGCGCGCCCAGAGCTGGTTGCCGGTCTGCTGGTCGTAGCAGGCGACGCGCCCCTGGTAGGCCGCGGTGCAGACCTCGCGGCCCTGCACGACCGGCTCGCCGACGATGTCGGTGACCCGCTCCAACTCGGTGGAGCCCCTGGGCAGCGCCACCGTGGATTCCCAGCGCGTAAGACCGTTGCGCAGCGCGATCGCGACCAGCTTGCCGCCGGAGAAACCGGCGTAGGCGAAGCCCTGGGACATGGTCAGACCCACCGGAGAGCGCACCACCAGAGAGGCGGCGGGCCGTTGGTAGACCCAGCGGCGCTTGCCGTCCTCGGCGCCGAAGGCAAAGATGCGGCTGTCGGCGCTGCGCACGAGCACCAGGCCCTCGCCCAGCTTGGGCGGCGCGAGCACCTCGCTGGAGACGCGCGCGCGCCAGCGCAGCGTGCCGTCGATCGCATCCAGCACGATCACTTCGCCCTCTTCCGTGGCGACCACGACCTGCGCGCCGTCGCTGCCGACGCCCGCCGAAAGCCGGCTGCCCAGGGTGACGCGCCACTTCACCTGGCCCGATGCCGCCTCGAGGCGCGCGACGTTCCCCGCGCGCGAAGCGACGTAGATGCTGTCGCCGAAGACCGCCGGCGAGAACACGTAGGATTCCGCGGCGCCGATGCTGGCGGACCAGCGCACCTTCACCGGCTGCGGATTGCTCAGGGCAGGCAACTCCGCGGGCTTGGGGCCCGACGGGGTGCTGAACCAGTCCACCGGGTTCAGGCTGGGCCCGCTGGAACAGGCCGGCAGGAGGACGGCGGCGGCGAACATCGCCGCGCGGCGCAAGCGCGGCAGGCGCACGCTCAGCTCCCGAGCGCGTCCAGGCGCAGCTGCACGCCGGCACGGAACGCGCCCGCGCGCGGGTCGGATTTCTCCAGCGCGAGTCGATAGGCCGCCTTCGCCTCTTCCGGCTTGCCCTGCGCGAGCAGCACATCGCCCTTCAGCGCCGCGTACTGCGCCGCCATTGCCGTCGCGTGCTTCGCGTCGAGCTGCGCGAGCGCCTCGCCGTAGGCTTTTTCATCCAGCATGACGCCGGCCAGCCGCAGGCGCGCGATATCACGCAGCTCCGCCGAGGACGAGCGGTCCGCCGCCCACTGCAGTTGCGCGCGCGCGCTCTTCAGGTCGCTGCGCTCGAAATAGAAGCGCGCCGAGGCGAGCGCGCCCATGCTCGCGTACAGCGTGCGCGGGAACTTCTCCACCAGGCTGCCGCCGGCGTCGCGCACCGCCTTGGCGTCGTCCGCTTGCAGCCCCTTGAGCAGCGCGTCGTAGAGCGATGCCGCCTGCTGCGCCTGGTCCGCCTGCCAGAGGCGCCAGCCCTGCCAGCCGCCGAAGGCTAGCGCCACTACGACGACCACGATCAGCACCGCCGCGCCGTTGTCCTTCCACCAGCCCTTCAGGGCCGCGATCTGCTCCTGTTCCTCGAGGTCGTATGCCATCAGCTTTTCCTGAGCTCCGGTGATTGCTGCAATAGTGTCCGTACCGCCGCGACCAGTTCCCCGGCCGGACAATCGGCCGCCGACCTGGCGGCCAGGTTCTTGACTTGCACGACGCCCTTCGCCGCCTCGCTTTCGCCGGCGATCAGCGCCACGCGAAAGCCTTTCTTCTCCGCGTAGGCGAGCTGGTGCTTCAGCCTCGCCTCCTCGAGGTAGACCTCGGTGTTGATGCCCGCCTCGCGCAGCCGGCGCGCCATGTTCAGGTAGCCGACCAGGTCCTGCCCTTCCATGGTCGTGATCAGGACTTCGGCGGGCGTGCGCGCCGGCTTGCGCAGCAGGCCCGCCTCCCTCAGCCGGGAGAACAGGCGAGTCAGTCCGATCGAGATGCCGACCCCGGGCAGCCGCGTGTCGGTGAAGTAGCTCGCCAGGTCATCGTAGCGCCCGCCCGAGCAGATGCTGCCCAGCTCGGGGTGGTCCACCAGCGTCGTCTCGTAGATGGTGCCGGTGTAGTAGTCGAGGCCGCGTACCACGCCCAGATCCATCCCGAACGCCGAGTCCGGCACCCCGAACTGGCGGATCGCGGCGACGATCCGTCGCGATTCCTCGAGCCCCTGGCCGAGCACGGCGTTGCCTCCGGCCAGGCTCGCGAGCAGCTTCAGGGTTTCGTCGGTCTCCCGCTTGCGCGCGACCGTGCCGTACAGCTCGCGCGCCCCCGCGCGCGGCATTCCTTCCCGCTCCAGATCGCCGAGGACCTTCGTCTCCGCTTCCTTCTCGATCTTGTCGAGCGCGCGCAGCACCGCCGCCGCGCCCTGCTCGGGGACGCCGAAATGAGCCAACAGGCCCTTCAGTACCTTGCGGTTGTTGATGCGGATGCGGAACCTGCCGATTCCCATCTCCTCGAACACGCTGTGAATGACGCTCGGGATTTCCGCCTCGGCCAGGTAGCCGAGCTTCTCGCGCCCGATGATGTCGATGTCGCACTGGTAGAACTCGCGGAACCGCCCTTTTCGCGCCTGCGGGCTCTCGCCGCGCCAGACGCGCTGGATCTGGTAGCGGCGGAAGGGAAACGCCAGGTCGCGCTCGCGCATCGCCACGTAGCGCGCCAGCGGCACGGTGAGGTCGAAGCGCAGCGCGCCGCTGGTCGCCGCCTCGTCCTCGCTGTCGGCGGCGAGGCGCGAAAGCGCGTAGATTTCCTTCTCCACCCCGCCCTTGGAGGTCAGCACCTCCTTGCGCTCCGCCGAGGGGGTCTCGAGCGGCAGGAAACCGTAGCGCTCGAAATTGCGGCGTATGACGTCCACCAGTTCGTTGAACTGGAGCTGTTCCTGAGGCAGATATTCCTGGTCGAACCCCCTCAGCAGCGCTGGCTTGACCTTGCTCAAACCGCTTTGACCCTGATTTCCCGGCCGCGCCGGCTCCGGCGCCGCGCGCCCGGCGCGTAGCGCTCGCGGACGTAGTTCTCGACGATCGCCTGGAACTCCTCGGCGATGCGCCCGCCCTTGAGCGTCACCGTTTTCTCGCCGTCGACGTAGACTGGCGCCGCCGGCGATTCGTTGCTGCCCGGCAGGCTGATGCCGATGTCGGCGTGCCTGGATTCGCCGGGACCGTTCACCACGCAGCCCATCACCGCGACCTTCATCTCCTCCACGCCCGGGTAGCGCTCCTTCCACGCGGGCATCTGCGCGCGCAGGTATTCCTGGATTCGCTGCGCGAGCTCCTGGAACGTGGTGCTGGTGGTGCGCCCGCACCCCGGGCAGGCGGCCACCAGCGGCATGAAGCTGCGCAAGCCCATGGTCTGCAGCAGTTCCTGCGCGACCAGCACCTCGCGCGTGCGGTCGCCGCCGGGTTCCGGCGTGAGCGATACGCGGATGGTGTCGCCGATCCCCTCCTGCAGCAGCACCGCCATCGCCGCGGAGGAGGCGACGATCCCCTTGGAGCCCATGCCGGCCTCGGTCAGGCCCAGGTGCAGCGCGTAGTCGCACCGGCGCGCGAGCTCGCGGTAGACGCGGATCAGGTCCTGCACGCCGCTCAGCTTGCAGGAGATCACGATCTGTTCCGCGGCCATGCCGAGCTCTCGCGCCTGCGCCGCCGATTCCAGGCCCGAGGCGATCATCGCCTCGCGCATCACCTCGTCGGCCGCGAGCGGCGCCTTGCGCCGGCTGTTCTCGTCCATCATGCGCGCGAGCAGCTCCGCGTCAAGGCTTCCCCAGTTGACGCCGATGCGGATCGGCTTCGCATGCTCGAGCGCCGCGTTGACCATCACGGCGAACTGGCCGTCCCGCTTTACCCCCTTGCCGACGTTGCCCGGGTTGATGCGGTACTTGGCGAGCGCGCGCGCGCAGTCAGGATGGTCCTTGAGCAGCTTGTGGCCGTTGAAATGGAAGTCGCCGACCAGCGGCACGTCGCAGCCCATCGCGTCCAGGCGCTCGCGGATGCGCGGCACCTGGGCGGCCGCCTCGGCCGTGTCGACGGTGACGCGCACCAGCTCGGAGCCCGCGCGCCAGAGATCGAGCGCCTGCCGCGCGGTCGCGGCCGCGTCGGCCGTGTCGGTGTTGGTCATGGACTGCACCACCACCGGAGCGCCGCCGCCGATGGCGACCTTGCCGACCATTACCTGCCGGGAGACCCTGCGGCCCATCGCCATCACTCGAGCGTGAAGCGCGCCACCTCGACCTTGACGTGCGGCGCGAGATCGATCGGCCGGTCGTCGTAGGAGAGCCGCACGTGCTGCGCGTTGCCGACGATCAGGTCGAACGGCGGCCGGCCCTCGACCTCCTGCTCGGTGCCGGCCGGGTTGAGCTGCGAGATCAGCGTCTTGCCGCCGCGGTCCTTGATCTCGACCCAGGAGGCGCGGTCGAATTTCATGCGGATGCGCCGCTTGCCGTCCGGCCGCGGACGCGCGGCGGGCTCGGCGCGCGCCGCTGCGGCGGCATCCGGCGCCGCCGCCGCGGGCGCAACCGGCTGCAGCGACGCGAGCTGCGGATCGGGCGCGCGCGGCGCGGCCGGGGACGCTATCGGCGCCGGGGGCAGCGGCGCCTGCGCGGGGGCCACGAATTTCATCCGTACCGCCTCGGCATCAGCCCGCCACCACTCGATCAGCACCGCGGCGATCACCCCCAGCACCGCGAGCGACAGGCCCGCGTACAGCAGGTTGCCGCGCCGCGAACTGTCGGCGATCGGGATCGGCCGCGGCGCGGCCGCCACCACCGCCGCGTTGTCGGTCGCGGCGACGCGGCCGGCGATGCGTTCCACCAGCGGCTGCGGATCGAGCTTGAGCAGGCGCGCGTAGGCCCGCACCATGCCGCGCGCGAACATGCCCGGCGGCAGCAGGTCGAAGCGCTCCTGCTCCAGCGCCTCGATCTGGCGCGGCGCGAACTTCAGCTGCAGCGCGACATCGACGACCGTGAATCCCAGCGCCGTGCGCGCGCGGGCCAGCGTCTCTCCCACGCCGGCGGCGTCGCCGGCGTCCGTCGCCTCAGTCATATTCCCCGCGCTGCAGCTGCTGGTATTCGCGCGAGTTCGGGAAGCGCCGGCGCAGCTGGTTCGCGTATCCCGCTTCCGCGGTCCGCTCGCCCAGCTTGCGCTCGACGCGCAGCGCGAGCCAGAGCGATTCCGCCGTGGGATTGACGAGGCGATTGAAGCGCAGCACCAGCTTGCGAGACTCCTCCAGATTGCCCTGGCGGTAGCGAATCTGCGCCATGCTGATCAGCGCGGTCGGATCGTCGGCCTCCAGAAACAGCGCGCGCTGGAAATACTCCTCGGCCTCCTTGAGCCTGTTCTTGGCGAGCGAGCACAAGCCGGCCGCCGAGTACGAGCGCCAGGGCTGCGCGTACAAGGGGTTGCTGATCGCGTGCATGAAGTACTTGATCGACTCGTCCTCGCGCCCCGTGCGGCACAGGAAGCCGCCGAAGTTGTGATTGATGTCAGGATCGTTCGGCGCGAGGCTGAGCGCGCGCTCGAAGTTGGTTTGCGCGAGTTTGTTTTCCTTCAGCTCCGCGTACACCAGGCCGAGCATGCTGTAGGCCATGGCGTAGTTGGGATCGGCCGAGACCGCCGTGCGCAGGTGCTCCAGCGCCACCGCGACACTGCCGCGCTCGAAGTACGCGGCGCCCAGCTCGGTATGGATGCGCGCGCGGTTGCGCGGGTCGGTGGCTTCGCCCTTGACGCTGCCGGTGTCGGGGATCGGCTCGGTGGTGGTCGTCGAAGTCGTCTGGCAGCCCGCCAGCGCGGCGGCGCCGAGCAGCACGGCGAGGGCGATGCGCTCGGCCCGGCTCATGCGCGCGCCTCCACGATCGGCGCCACCCGCGCGCGCCGCGTGCGGTCGGCGATATCGCCGGCAAGCTGGCCGCAGGCCGCGTCGATGCCGTCGCCGCGGGTCTTGCGCGTCGTGACGGTGAGCCCGGCGCGCTGCAGCACCTCCGCGAAGCGCCGGATGCGCTCGGGCGGCGAGCGCCGGAGCCTAGTTCCCGGGAACGGGTTGAAGGGAATCAGGTTGAACTTGCAGCGCACGCGCGCGGCGATGCCGAGCAGCGACTGCGCGTGCGCGCCCGAATCGTTGACGCCGTCGAGCATCACGTACTCGAAAGTGATGAAGTCGCGCGGCGCGCGCTCGAGATACCGCTCGCAGGCCGCGAGCAGCTCGCGGATCGGGTACTTGCGGTTGATCGGCACCAGCCTGTCGCGCAGTTCGTCATCGGGCGCGTGCAGCGAAACGGCGAGCGCCACCGGGCACTCGGCCGCGAGGCGGTCCATGCCCGGCACCACGCCGCTGGTGGACACCGTCACGCGCCGCCGCGAAAGGCCATAACCGTTGTCGTCGATCATCAGGCGCGCGGCCGGAATCACCGCCTCCAGGTTCAGCATCGGCTCGCCCATGCCCATGAACACGACGTTGCTTACCGCGCGCGCTCCGCCGGCATGGAATCCCAGCGCCGAGTTCGCCAGCCAGAGCTGGCCGATGATCTCCGCCGCGCTCAGGTTGCGGCTGAAACCCTGCTTGCCGGTCGAGCAGAACTCGCAGTCGAGAGTGCAGCCGGCCTGGCTGGAGACGCACAGCGTGCCGCGGCCTTCCTCGGGAATGAACACCGCTTCCACCGCGTTCGCGCCGTCCACCTTGAGCAGCCACTTGCGCGTGCCGTCCGCCGCCGTGCCCTCGCCCACCACCGCCGGCGGCTCGACCCTCGCCGCGGCCGCGAGCTTCGCGCGCAGGTCCCTGGCGATGTCAGTCATGGATTCGAAATCCGCCGCGCCGCGGCGGTGAATCCATTTCAGGACCTGCCGCGCGCGGAACGGCTTCTCGCCGATGCCGGCGAAGAACCGCTCCATGCCCTGAGCATCCAGGCCGAGAAGATTGGCGGCGGCCATGGCGCTACCGGGCAAAGACCTCGCAGCCGGGGAAAAAGAAACCGATCTCCGTGCGCGCGGTGTCCGGACCGTCCGAGCCGTGCACCGCGTTGGCATCGATCGAGTCGGCGAAATCGGCGCGGATGGTGCCCTTCGCGGCTTTCTTCGGGTCCGTGGCGCCCATCAGCTCGCGGTTGCGCAGGATCGCGTTCTCGCCCTGCAGCACCTGCACCAGCACCGGCCCAGAGATCATGAATTCGACGAGGTCCTTGAAAAACGGCCGCTCGCGGTGTACAGCATAGAATCCTTCGGCCTGCGCGCGCGACAGGTGCATCATCCTCACGGCGATGATCTTCAGTCCCGCGGCCTCGAAGCGCGCGAGAATCTGCCCGATGGCGTTTTTCGCGACCGCGTCGGGCTTGATGATCGAAAAGGTGCGTTCTACCGCCATGCCAGGGTCCCCAGTGCCGTTGTCGAGTAATGGATGAGTATAGCACAGGGCTTTCCGCAGTTTCGCGTAAAAACAATGAGTTAAGCGCATGTATCGAACCCTCGACCTCGCCGGCAGCAGCCGGCTAGCCACCGTCACGCTCAACCGACCGCAGTCGCGCAACGCGATGTCCGCCCAACTGATGCGCGAAATGATCGCCTGCGCGGGCAGGCTGTCGGCGCGCCGCGATCTCGATGTCGTCATCCTGCGCGGCAGCGGCAAGTGGTTCTCGGCCGGCGCCGATCTCGGCGACGCGAGCCGCTGGGGCAACGCGCAACGGCCGCTCGACAAGCAGCGCGAAGTGGCCGCGCTCGGCTACCGCATGGCGCGCGCCTGGGAGGAGCTGCCGCAGGTGACCATCGCCGCGATCGAGGGCTACGCCATCGGCGGCGGCCTTGCGCTCGCCGCCGCGCTCGACTGGCGCGTCATCGCCGAGGGCGCCTTCGTCTCGCTCCCGGAAATCGCTCTCGGCATCCCGCTCACCTGGGGCACCCTGCCGCGCCTGGTCAACCTCGTCGGGCCCGCGCGCGCCAAACGCCTCGCCATCCTCTGCGAGCGCATTCCGGCCGCCGAGGCGCTGGCGATGGGCCTGGTCGACCGAACCGCCGCCGCGGGCAAGACGCTGCAGGCGGCGCGCGCTCTGGCGAAGCAGGTCCTCGCCCTGCCCCGCAATTCGGTGCGCATGACCAAGGAATCGATCAACGCCTACGCCGCCATCGGCGCCCACGCCGCCAGCCACATGGCGCACGACCAGGTGCAGCTCGCCGCAGCGAGCGCGGAGGCGCGCGCGGCGCGCGAAGCCTTCGCCCGGCGGCGCAAGGGAGGCGCGCGCTGAAACGTTGGCGTTGCCGTGGCTGTTTCCAAGGTGCAAAATCTATTTATGCATTTTCAGTTCGACCTGGAGGGCGAATGGCCACCAGTTCCATGAAGGCGAGCGAGCTGTGGTTGACCGTGCTGCTTTTTACCTTTGGCCTGCAGGTTCACGCGCAAAGTTATCCCGCAAGGCCTGTGCGCATTATTGTTCCCTACGCGGCGGGTGGAGCGGTTGACGTAACGGCGCGCGCAGCCGCCCAGGAAGCGGTGAAGGTACTTGGTCAGCCGATGCTGGTAGAGAACAAGCCCGGCGCGAGTGCGATCATCGGTATGCAGGCATGCGCGTCATCTCCGCCTGATGGCTATACGCTGTGCGCGACGAGCTCGTCGCCCTTGTCGCTGAATCCGCACGTCTTCAAGAACCTTCCCTACGATCCGGAAAGCGACTTTGCGCCGGTGATCAACCTGGCGCGGGGTTACAGCTTGCTCGCGACGGAACAGGGCGCGCCGTTCAATACAATGAAGGAGATGATCGCGTACGCCAAGGCCAATCCCGGGAAGCTCAACTGGGCGACTTGGGGCGCGGCGAGTATCCCGGAAATCTATCTGCGCTGGACAGGACGCGAGGCCGGCATCAATGTCACGGCAATCCCGTACAAGGGCGTGGCGCCCGCGCTCGCCGCTGTCCTGGCGGGCGAAAGCCACATTACCTATGACTTGATCGGCTCCTTGATGCCTCACATTCGCGCCGGCAAGCTAAAGGCGCTGGCGGTTGTCGGCAGCAGCCGTTCGGCGCTCCTGCCGGGGACGCCGTCGCTCGCTGAGGAAGGTCTCGATCCTGGGTTGCAAAGCTACTTCGGCGTATTTGCTCCCGGCAAGACACCGAAGTCGGTCACCGATCAACTGAACGCCGCGTTCCTCAAAGCCATCGAGAGCTCTGGCTTTCGAGAGTTCGCCCGCAATCAGACGCTCGATGTCGTCGGCGGGTCGCCGGTGGAGTTCGCGGAATTCCTGAGGAAGGACCGCGCCAACGCCGGACGCGTGTTTGCGGCCATCGGCGTTCGCCCGGCGAATGCGCCCTGAGGCCGTAGATCGCCTCGCGATGATCTAATTCGGTCCGTAAACCCAGCGGCCGGCGACCATCGTGCCCAAGCAACTATTGTCGAGGATCTCGTCGGCGCGCGTCACAAGCGGATCCCGCGCCAATACCGCGAGGTCCGCGTAGTAGCCGGGCAGCAACGGTCCTTTCACATTTTCCTCAAAAGTCAGCCATGCGCCATTGACGGTCAGCAGGCGCAGCGCCGCCTCGTTCGAAATGCGACCGTTCGGTCCGATCACGCGGCGCGCGGTGCGTTCCTGGCGTGTGGTCATTGCCCAAAGGCACATCAATGGGTCATAGGGGGTCGCATCCGTTCCCGCGGACACCGGCACACCCAGCTCGACGAGCTGCTTTGCCGGGCAGAGCAGATCCAGCTCCTCGTCCGTCAGATCGACGTAGCGATATGCGCTCTTCCAAACCGTATGCGCAGGTATCAGCGTGGCGCTGACGCCGATCCGTTGAAGTGCGATCAGATCGGACATGCTCGCCTTGCTCAGGTGCTCCACGACCCAGCGGCGTTCGCCGATTGGATACAGTTGCGCGAGCCGCTCGAGGATCGGCACGATCTCGCTCAGGCGGTCGGATCCGATCGTGTGCACGCGCAGATCGTACCTCGCGGCCAGCATGGACACGCGCTCGAACTCAGCGGGCGAACCCATGATGCGCACGTAATCGGACCAGCCCAGATCGGTCAGATTCCGGCGTATCAGCGGGTTGATGCGGGTATCGCCCGTGCACGGCACGAAGATCCCGGCGATTCTCAACATCGCATCGCCAAACCCACGTTCACGAAAGGCGGAAAGCCAGTCGCGCATGACGATTTCGGACTCGTCCAGGTCTTTCCAGGTCGCTCCCAGTACGATGCCCGAGCGCATGGTCAGTTCGCCCGTCTCCCGCAATTTTCTGAAAGCGCTCACCACGTCCGGTGCGCAGCCATGTCCCTCGTAAATGCTGGTGGTGCCCTTGGCATGGCACAGCGCGAGGGCGCGGCGCAGCCCTTCCAGTCGATCGCCAGCCGTGAATCGCGGTACCGCCCTCAGCAGATCCAGTTCAATGACGCCGACGAAATTGCGTTCCGCGAAAACACCCGTGGGTTCGCCGTTGGCGTCGCGCAAGATCTCGATTCCCGTCGCCGAGGGTCTCGAATTGCGGTCGATGCCGTTTCGCTTCAGGCCGAGCGAGTTCATCGCCGAATAGCAGGGCATCTGCCCCCAGTAGCCACCGGCGCTGGACAGGTACACGGGATGATCAGGGGCGGCGCGGTCCAGTTCGTCGCGGGTCGGCATACGCTTCTCGAGAAGACCCGAGGGCGAATCGAAATAGGAGGGTGGTTCGCCGACCGGCATGGTGACAATCCATTCGCCCGGCGGGGTGCTACGGGTGAGTTCCGCGACACGACTGAGGATATCGCTTATCGATCTCGCGCCCGCGAGCGAGGGCCGCAAGGTTTTCAACCCGACCACGCTGAGGTGGGCATGAGTGTCGTTGAAGCCGGGGATGATCGTCGACCCGGTCAAATCGTACACCTCGGTCGCGCTGCCGCGGGCGCGCATGACCTCCGTTCGCGACCCGACCGCGAGCACCCGGCCATCGGCCACGGCGATCGCTTCGGCACGCATGGATCGGGCGTCGAGCAGATGCACATTGCCCAGCAGAATCTTTTCGGCGGCAGCGCTCTTTCTCATGATGCCGCTCATCCCGTCACGTGACGTTTCATACACGACCGGTGCATTGTGTCCGTCGTCGTGGCTTCAGGCGCATAAAGGTGGCAGCCCGATGGGGCAGGATCGCTCCGCCCATTTCGCTGCAGCGAGGATGCGTGGTTCCGAAAAGCGCGGACCGACGATCTGCAACCCGATCGGCAGCCGCTGCGACGTGAGTCCTGCCGGTACGCTCGCCGCCGGCAGTGCGGCGAGCGAGGCGAGAAACGTCGGCGCGACCCAGTCGATATAGCTCGAGAGCTTGCGGCCGTCGATCATGTCGGGATAGTTCTGCTCGACTGGAAACGGCGCAACCGGCGCAGTCGGCGTCAGCAGCAAGTCGAATCGCTCGAAGAGCTGCCGCCAGCGATGCCAGATCTCGGCGCGCTTCTGCTCGGCTCTGGCGACATCGACGACGCCAAGCCGAAGGCCGTCGCGGATGTTGCCGGCGAGGTTTTCATCAAGTTCGTCGAGCCGCTCCAGGCGATTCAGGTGCGTACCCAGCATTGCCGCCGCACGCAGCACGAGGAAGGCCTCGCGTCCATCCGACAAATCGAGTGCTACCTCCGTTACGCTCGCCCCGGACGACGCGAAATTCTGCGCCGCCCGCCGGCACGCGCTCTCGACTTCGCTGTCCACGCCGATGGCGGCAATATCCGACGCGTAGGCGATGCGGATTCCTTTGAGGTCATGACTCCCTGCGACGATTGCATGCGCGCTGCGCCAGGGAGGATCACAAGAGAGCGGAGAAGTAGTGGAGGCGCCGCACATGGCGTCGAGCAGCAGCGCGCAATCCTCGGCATTGCGCGCCATGGGGCCGCTCACGGGCTGATCATGCCAAGGCAGTGCTGCGGGATGTCTCGCGATAAGTCCTGCAGTGGTGCGCAAGCCGACGACGCCGCAAAACGCCGCCGGCGTGCGCAACGATCCACCGAAGTCACCGCCCTCGGCGAGCGGCACCATGCGCGAAGCGAGCGCTGCCGCGCCGCCGCCGGTCGAGCCGCCCGCCGAGCACGCGAGATTCCAGGGATTTCGCGTCGCGCCGAACACGGCATTGACCGTGTTCGCCCCCGCGCCGAACTCCGGGGTATTGGTCTTGCCGAGGATGATCGCGCCGGCGCGCTTCAAGCGTGCCACGACCTCCGCATCTGCGGCGGGCACGTGATCGCGAAACAATCTCGATCCCCAGGTCGTGCGAACGCCCGCCACCGGCGTGAGGTCCTTGATGCCGATCGGCACGCCATGCAACGTACCCACCGGTTCCCCGCGCGCCAACGCCTCCTCGGCCGCCTGCGCGCATTGCTGCGCCTGATCGGCGACAACCGTGCAAAAAGCGTTGATGGCGGGATTTAACCTGGCGATCGCATCGAGGTGAGCTTCGACTGCTTCCCGCACTCCGATTCGCCTATCGCGAATCTGCCGCGAGAGCTCGCTGGCGGTGAGCAGGCATATCTCGCTCGCTGCCTTCGGATCCTTGCCGTCCCGCTGCATCTTTTGCTCAGAATGTCAACAGCAGCTGAGCGTCTTGTGCGGCAGGTAGACGACGGAATCAATCCCGAGGAGTGGGAGATGCATGGCCGAATGCATTGGATTACGATCCTATTCTAGCAGGCTGATCGATGCGCTCCCGAACGCCCACTTCGCGTCGCACGTTCCTCGCCGCAGGCTCCGCGGCGGCGCTGGCTGCCGCCCTGCCGGGATGCGCAAGCCTCGCGCAGACAGCCGCGGCGCCGATAGCGACGCGGCCGATCCCGCGCAGCGGCGAGCGGCTGCCGATCGTGGGTATTGGCACCGCGATCGTCTTCGATTTCGTGAACGACTCGGAAAAGACCGCCGCGCGCCGCGAGGTGATTGAGACGCTGCTCGCCGGGGGCGGGAAGCTCATCGACACGGCGCCCGCGTACGGCCGCGCCGAAGACCGTGTGGGCGATCTTCTCGTCGACCTCGATGCGCGCGAGCGGCTTTTCCTCGCCACGAAGTACGCCATTTCGCTTGACCGCGCGGGCGCGACGGCATCGATGCGGGCGTCGCTGCGCCGCCTGCGGACGAGCCGCGTCGATCTGATGCAGGCCTGGAACGTGGGCGACGCGAACTACGACTTCGGCTTGCCGCGCGACTGGCAGCGGCAGGGCCTGTGCCGGTACGTCGGCATGACCACCAGCTTTCTCAGGCAATACGAGGCGTTCGGCAAGGTGCTAGCGCGCGAGAAACCCGATGTCGTGCAGCTCAACTATTCGCTCGGCGACCGCGAGGCGGAGAACGTCCTGCTCCCGGCGGCGGCCGATGCGGGCGCGGCCGTGCTCGTCAATCTGCCGTTCGGGCGCAATTCGCTGTTCAAGAAGGCGGCCGGCCGGTCCCTGCCCGATTTCGCCGCGGAGTTCAGCGCGAAGACCTGGGCGCAGTTCTTCCTGAAATTCATCCTCTCGCACCCGGCGGTGACGGCGGTCATTCCGGGAACGGACAAGCCGGAGTACATGCTGGACAACCTGCAGGCGGGCCGCGGACGGCTGCCGGATGCGGCGCTGCGCAGGCGGATGGTCGAATACTGGAACTCGCTGCCTTAGCCCGCCGCGCCTAGTCCGATCGCCGCCATTGCGGCTCGATGCCGCGCGCGCGTCCCGCATTGACGTAGCGGCAGTCGATGCCCAGCCCCGGCACCCAGACCAGGTCGTGTCCGCAATACAGCAGCGGCAGCCGCTCGCGCTCCCAAGGCGGCACGCCCGCCTCCTGGAAGAGGTTCTTCAGGGTCCGGCGCGGCCGGCGCGGATCGGGTTGCAGCCGCTCGCCGCCCGAACGCAGCCGCACCTGCAGCGTCTTGCCGCCGAGAGCCTCGCTCGCAATGCCGCGGCCGCGCGCGCGCTTGAAGAGCAGCTCGCCTCCGAGTGCGGGGATGTTGATTCGAGATTCGCCTTGCCAGGTTACGGGCATGAAGGGTTTGGGCAGGTTCCGTTTTGTTGCATAGGTCTTACCCCGGTAAAGGCGCAGAACCTTGCCTTCGTGCTCAATGGCCCCCTTCCCCGCGCCCAGTTGCCGGAGCATCTCGGCGAGCTTCGCTTCGCTGGGCGCTCGCAGACCCTGTTCCTTCAGATAGGTGCGCAGCAGGCGTTGCGCATCGAGCTCCGCGCCCGCGAAGTGGCGCGCGGCACGCGCGAGGTTCTCGCGCCAGCGCGGAAACTTCGTTTCCAGCAGCGGGCCGACGCGCCGGCGCAGGAAGTTGCGCGTCAGCGCCTCGTCCGCGTTCGACTCGTCCTCGATCCAGCCGAGACGATGCTCGGCGGCATAGGCGCGGATCGCGCTGCGCGGCACTTCGAGCAGCGGGCGCAGCAGCAGCTTGCCGCCCAGCCGGCCGCGCGCCGGCATGCCGCTCGCGCCGGCGAGCCCCGTCCCGCGCAGGAGATTGAAGAGCACGGTCTCGACCTGGTCGTCGAGCTGGTGCGCGAGCACAAGCGCGTCCGCATCGCACTTCAGAAACGCGGCGCGGCGCGCTTCCCGCGCCGCCGCCTCGAGGCCCTGCCCGCGCCTTGTGACCTTGACCTTGAATGCCTTGAAAGGAACGCCGAGTTCCCGGCAAAGCGAGGCGCAGAACACCTGCCAGTCCTGCGCGTTCGGGCTCAGCCCGTGGTTGACGTGCACGGCGCACAGCCGATAGCCGAACCTGGGCGCGAGGCCATGCAGTACATGCAGCAGCACGACCGAATCGATCCCGCCGGAAAGACCCGCCGCGATGCGCTTGCCGTGAAGTCTCGTCGGCGCCAGCCGCTCCGCCGCCGCCGCGCTAACGTTCGGCGGTTTCCTTGAACCGGCCATAGGCCATCAGGCGCTCGAGGCGCTCCTCGACCAGTTCCTTCGGCTTTTTTTCCTGGACCTGCCTGAGCGCCTCGCCGAGCGCCTTCTTGAGCGTCGCCGCGGCCGCCTGCGGATCGCGGTGCGCGCCGCCCGGGGGCTCGGGGATGATCTTGTCGATGAGGCCGAGCGTCTTCAGGCGGCTCGCGGTGATGCCGAGCGTCTCGGCGGCTTCTGGCGCCTTGTCGGCGCTCCTCCACAGGATCGAGGCGCAGCCCTCCGGCGAAATCACCGAGTAGGTCGCGTACTGCAGCATCAGCACCACGTCGCCCACGGCGATCGCGAGCGCCCCGCCCGAACCGCCCTCGCCGATGACGGTGACAATGATCGGCGTCTTCAGTTCCGCCATCGCATACAGGTTGCGGCCGATGGCCTCGGACTGGTTGCGCTCCTCGGCGTCCACTCCGGGGTAGGCGCCCGGCGTGTCGACGAAGGTGAACACCGGCAGCGAGAACTTTTCGGCGAGCTGCATCAGGCGCAGCGCCTTGCGGTACCCCTCGGGGCGCGGCATGCCGAAATTGCGCTGGATCTTCTCCTTGGTGTCGCGGCCCTTCTGGTGACCGATCACCACGCAGGCCTCGCCGTCGAAGCGGGCCAGGCCGCCGACGATGGAGGCGTCGTCACCGGAGGCGCGGTCGCCGTGCAGCTCCTCGAAGCCGCTGAACATCAGGCCGATGAAATCGAGCGTGTAGGGCCGCTGCGGGTGGCGCGCGACCTGGGCGACCTGCCAGGGCGTGAGCTTGGCGTAGATCTCCTTGGACAGCGCCTGGCTCTTCTTGGTGAGGCGCTGAATCTCTTCGGAAATGTCCGCCGCCGAATCCTCGTGCGCGTAGCGCAGCTCCTCGATGCGCCCCTCCAGGTCGGCGACCGGCTGCTCGAAGTCGAGGAAGACCGTCTTCATCGCGACTCAGTATTCTACCGGCAGCGGATCGAGCGAGCGCCACAGATACCAGGTCGCCACCGAGCGCCAGGGGCGCAGGGTCTCGCCGCGCCGGCGCATCGTCTGGAGGGAAACCTTCCTGCCGCCGTGATACGCAAGGCGCAGGCCCTTCTGCAGGCCGAGGTCGCCCAGCGGGAAGACGTCGGGCCGCAGCAGGTTGAAGATGAGGAACATCTCCGCCGTCCAGCGGCCGATACCGCGCACCTGGACGAGGTCCTCGATGATTGCCTCGTCGTCCATCCGCGCCCAGCGGTGCAGGTGCACGCGCCCGTCGGCGAAGCGGCCGGCAAGGTCGGCGATGTACTCGGCCTTGCGCTCGGAGAGACCACAGGCTCTGAGTTGGCTTTTTTTCAAGGAAACGATTTTTTCCGGTGAAACGTCCACGGCAACGGCAGCAAACCGGTTCCATACGCTCTGCGCCGCCTTGACGGAGATCTGCTGGCCGACGATGGCGCGGGCGAGCGTATGGAAGGCCTCGCCGCGCGGCTCGAGGTGCACGCGCGGGTGGGCGCGAATGATCTTCGCCAGCACGGGGTCCTTGCGCGCCAGGGATCGTTTGGCTTTCTCCCAGTACTCAGGCTTCATTGACAGGCAAATTCAGGATCAGGTTCTGCGGCTTCATTTTCACCTCGTCGTTCTCGTCCGCGGCGAGCGCGAGGTAGACGGACCGACCCGCGATGTCCCGCCGCATCTCGGCCGGGTCGGCGAACTCCAGGCGGAACAGCGTGAGGATCCGCCGCATGCGCCCGGCATCGACCTCCTCGCCCGCCCACAGCGCATTGAGGATCGCTGTGGCCTCGGCGTCAAGCCCGATGTGCCAGGCCCAGCGCGGCTCCTCGATTTTCCGGATCGGCTCTACCCGGACTTCAATGCTCAGGAAATGCTGGATCCAGGATTCGATCACCCTGCACAACGCGTCCAGCGCCGGGCGCCCGTAGGCGAGGCTGATGACCGTGTCGTGCCGCGACTCGCGCTCCCAGTAGAGCGCCGCGTTCTGCCGGTCGAGCACGTCCAGGTTCGCGCTCGCCGGCGCGCCCTGCGCCTCGACGATCAGCCGCCCGAGGCTGCCGTACTTCGAGCCGGAGGCGTGCATTTGCACCGTCTCCAGGTCCGCGAGCAGCACGTGACCGTCGCGGAGGGTCGCCTTCTGCTCGCGAAAGAAGAGCTCGGCGACGCGCAGGCGCAGCGGATCGTCGCCGCCGTCCAGGATGTTGCGCAGGACCACATGCGCCATTTGGTCGACGAACAGCGGCGGGATGTCGACACCGGGGCGAAACAGCGCCATGTAGCAGCCCTCGACGCTGCTTGCCCGGCGCAGCCGGTCGCGAAACCGCAGGACCACCTCGTAGTTGTGCCTCGCGTCCGCGTCCTTCAGACGCGCAAGCTCTTCGCCGGCGATGTCGCGCCAGGGCTCCCGCATGAGCGCGGCGTGCAGCGCCGCCTCGGCGTCGCAGGATTCCTCGACCGGGTGCACTTCCGGCCTCAGGTAGTACGCCCGCAGGTAGTCGGCCGTGGCGCGCAGCCGTCCGGAGGCGTCGCGCTCGAGGAGGTGAAAGCCGCTATTGCGCCAGAAATCAGGCAGGGGCGACAACGAGCCGGGAGTGCGAGGCGACGTGCTGCTTGAGGAAGTCCATCTGGTCGGAGAGGATCCGGCGGTTGGTGAGGATCAGGTACTCCGCCTTGTTCGGCACATAGGGCGCGTACAGCAACTCCACGCCCGCCTCCTCCGGCATGCGGTTGCGCTTCTGGCCGTTGCACTGCCGGCACGCGGTCACCACGTTCATCCAGGTATCGCGCCCGCCGCGCGAGAGCGGCCGGATGTGGTCGCGTGTGAGCCGGAAATAGCTGTACTCGCCGCCGCAATAGGCGCACATGTGCCGGTCGCGCCGGAACAGCTCGCGGTTGTTGAGCGGGGGCACCTGGTGGAATCCCTTCGCCGCCAGCGCCCTGCCCTTGATGGCGATGATCGAATGCGCGGTGATGCTCGAGCGCTCGCCGGTCATGCGCGAGATGCCGCCGTGAAAGGTGAAGGTGCGCTCGCCCAGCGTCCAGGCGACCAGGTTCTTGGCGTAGTAGAAGCAGGCCTGCTGCCAGCTGATCCAGCGATGCGGCACGCCGTGGTTGTCCAGCGACAGGATCAGGGGCGAGGTCATGGCGGGCGCGGGCATGGACCCGGTGGATTCTGCCCATTCATTTTGTGCTTTGCAACGTCCGCAAAAACAAGAGGCTGTGAGCCAATCCTCACAGCCCCCGCAGATGATCGCCCCGCCTAGCGGTCGCCGACGGCGTCCTTGAAGTTCTGGCCGGCGGCGAAAGCAGGCACCGTCTTCGCGTCGATCCTGATTTCCTTGCCGTTGGCCGGGCTGCGCCCCTGGCGCGCCTTGCGCTTGCGCGGCAGGAAGGTGCCGAAGCCGACGACCGTGACCCGGTTGCCCTTGGCGACGCTGGTCACGATCGCGTCGAACACGGCGTTCACCGCCTCGCCCGCCGCGCTCTTGCTCAGGTTGCCTGCGCGCGCCGCGGCATGAACGAGATCGGACTTCGTCACAACGGATGGCATGCGCTCTCCCCTTTCAAGCGAGCGTGCATCATATCGGCATCGATTCGCGAATACAATCGCCACGGCGGAGAATTTTTTTGCGAGCGAGGATTTTTTCCTGAAACCGCGGCCAGGTTGATTTTTCATTTTGATTCCGGACACATTGCCCGCGCTGCTCGCGCAACGCCTCAACTGCGCCTCGCCCGCGCTCTTCGATCGCGGGCGTCCGGTTTCGTATCGCGAACTCGCCGATGCAAGCGCGCGCCTTGCGCAAGGCCTGCGCAGGCTGGGCGTGCGCGCGGGCGACCGCGTCGCGCTCTGGCTGCCGAGCCTGCCCGCCTGGCTCGCCGCGTTCTTCGGCTGCGCCCGGCTCGGCGCGATCGCGGTTTCGGTGAACACGCGTTTTCGCAGTCACGAGCTGGCCGACATCCTGCGGCGCTCACGCGCGCGCGCACTCATCTTCTGGCCGGAATTCAAGGGGATAGATTTCTCCGGGATCCTCGCCGCTTGCGATCCGCAGGCGCTCGCCGCGCTCGAGGCGCTGATCCTCTACGGCGAGTCGGGCGCACCGGCGCCCGCCGCAATGCTCGGCAAGCCCGCGCATGCCTATGCGGCGCTTGCTTCCGAAGAGCCCATGCGCGCGAGCGAGGCGACGCCGCAATCCGGCTGCGCCCTCTTCACCACCTCGGGCACCACCAAGGCGCCCAAGTTTGTGCTGCACGATCAACGCACTGTGTTGCACCATGCGTTCGACGTGGTGAGCGCCTTCGGCATCGACGCCGATGCCACGCTGCTGCTCGCGCCGCCGCTGTGCGGCGTGTTCGGCTTTTGCGGCGCCCTTGCTTCCATCGCGGCCGGGCGCCCGTTGGTGATGGCCCCGACGTGGCAGCCTGAGGACGCCGCGGCGGCGATCGCCGCGCACCGCGTCACGCATGCGATCGGCACTGACGAAGCCTGCGCGCAGCTGCTCGATTGCGGGGCGGATTTCTCGCGCCTGCGTTTTTTCGGCTACGCGGCCTTCAGCCCCGCGCAGGGCGACATCGTCCAGCGCGCCGACGCGAAGGGCCTGAAGCTGGTGGGCCTGTACGGCACGAGCGAGATCCAGGCCCTGTTCGCGCGCCAGGACGAGCGCGCGCCGATCGACGAGCGCATGCAAGGCGGCGGCCTGCCGGTGAGCGCCGCCGCGCGCGTGCGCGTGCGCGATCCCGAGTCGGGAGCGCTGCTGCCGCACGGAGCGCACGGCGAACTCGAATTCCTCGCGCCAGGCAGCCGCATGGTGGGCTACCACGGCGACCCAGAAGCGACGCGGGCGGCGTTCACCGGGGACGGCTACTACCGCTCGGGCGACCTCGGCAGCACCCTCGCCGACGGGCGTTTCGTGTACCTCGCGCGCATCGGCGATGCGCTGCGCCTCGGCGGCTTCCTCGTCAGCCCCGCCGAGATCGAGTCCGTGGTGCAGGAGGCGCCCGGGGTCGCCGCCTGTCAGGTCACCGGCGTGCCGCGCGCCGAGGGCTTCGTGCCGGTCGCCTTCGTCGTGCTGCAGCGCGGCGCGGTGCTCGACGAGCCGGCGGTGCTGGCGCACGTCGCCGCGCGGCTCGCGCGCTACAAAGTACCGCGGCGCGTGTTCGCGATCGACGCCTTCCCCGTGACACCGGGCGCGAACGCGACCAAGATCCAGAAGGGCAGGCTGCGCGAGATGGCGGAGGGGCTGCTAG